>JBKJPW010000017.1:0-22949 GCA_046594225.1 Bacteroidia bacterium | reverse complement strand
CGAGAACTCATTGCTAAACCATCTGGTTCTCTTAATATAGGGCAAGCTATAATCTCAACCGCCATATTTAGCTGTTTCACCAAACTCTTCACCACCATTACTTGCTGATAATCTTTACTTCCAAAAAAGGCTTTATCTGGTTTTACTCCCTCTAATAAAATACTGACTACTTGCCCTACTCCATTAAAATGGCCAGGACGGGTTGCACCTTCTAGTATAATGTCTAAATAGCCAAAATCAAACTTCCTATTATCATTTTCAGGATAAACATCACTAACCTCAGGCATATACAAAATATCGCAACCAGCCTCTTCTAATAGCTTTATGTCAGCTTCGGGAGTTCGAGGATAATGCGTTAAATCAGAAGCACTATTAAATTGGGTAGGATTAACAAAGATGGAACAGACTGTTATATTAGTTTGTTGCCTTGAATAATTAATTAAAGATATATGGCCTTGGTGTAAAGCCCCCATGGTGGGAACAAAACCAATAGTATTGCCTTTTTGCTTTTGAAGGGTAATAATCTCTTCGATTTCTGTTATTTTATGTAATACAAGCATTTTTAGCCCTTTTAATTGAAATAATCGGCCTCAAAGCTAAATAATACTTTGATATATGGATTTTTTTTTATTACTTTTGTAATGTCTTAAATTAATCCACTACCTAAATCAATTATATGAGAAAAGCTAGAGTTCTTTTTGTGTCGCAAGAGATTACCCCTTATTTAGATGAAACCCATATTGGAAAAATCGCCCGAAGACTGCCACAGGCAATTCAGGAAAGAGGGAAGGAAATTAGAACTTTTATGCCAAAGTATGGTAACATAAACGAAAGACGACATCAGTTACATGAGGTTATTCGTTTATCAGGTATGAATATCGTTATCAATAATGCTGATCATCCTTTAATTATTAAGGTAGCATCTATTCCTACAGCTCGTATGCAGGTCTATTTTATTGACAATGATGATTATTTTCAACGTAAATCTGTTTTAACTGACAAGGCTACAGGAAAATATTTTGATGATAATGATGAGCGCACCGTATTTTTTAACCGTGGAGTAATTGAAACTGTTAAAAAATTAGGATGGGCACCAGACGTTATTCACTGTCACGGATGGTTTACAGGCTTAATTCCTTTGTATATTAAAAAAGCGTTTACAGAAGATCCTTTATTTGCTGATACTAAAATCATCTTTACAATTTATGAAGAAGAGTTTACAAAGGCTTTAAATAAAAAAATCATTGATAAAGCTATTATTGATGGGGTTACTAAAAAAGAATTGAAACACTTAGAAGATGCTACTTACGTAAATTTAATGAAATTAGCGATTGACTATGCAGACGGTATCTCTTTTGGTAGTGAAAAAATTAATGAAGATTTAATTAAATATGCTAAAAAATCAGGTAAACCAATTTTAGAGTTTAAAGGCGAGGCTGAATATGCTGATGCTTATAACGAATTTTATGATTTAGTTTTAGAAGACAGCGAAGTTTTAGCAGACTAATAAATTATACACTTTTAACTATTTTAAACGCATAATTTTGATTAATTATGCGTTTTTAATTACCAATATGACCAAACTAAGAATAGGATTAATTTTTTTGAGTTTAATACTTGTTTTTGCTTGCAAAAAAAGAGAACGCGAAACACCTAGTGTTATTGGTTTGGATGTACAACCCGAAAATGATTTGGTTGGAGTAACAATTACAGACTCTGTATCATTGTATATGTTTACTCAAAAAATAAATGAGGTTAGGTCTTATAACGATCAGTATAAATTTTTAGGATCTAATCAGGATCCTATTTTTGGAAGAACAGACGCAAGTATTTATACCAATTTCTCTATTTCAAACAACTTAACTAATTTAACTTTTGGCGCTAATCCTGTTTTAGATTCAGCGGAAATTGTGATTCGATTTATAGGAGATGTTATTGGAGACACGACAACAAATTTAACTTTTGAGGTACACACCTTAAATCAAAAACTAAACGGAACAGCAACTTATTCTACAAACAGTACAATTCCATATGCATCTTCAAAAGTTAGCACTTTGATTGGAACTATTAGGCCAAGAGGAACAGGCGCCTGTTTAGTATTGCCATTAGATAATAATTTAGCAGAATACATTTTAAAAACCAACACTAATTTAACAAACAATATAGCTTTTCAAAATGCTTATAAAGGTTTTTATATTACTACGGCTAACTCCTCTTTGGGAGCACCAGGCTCTGGTTCTATCCGTCGTTTTGATTTAGATGATGCCCTATCAGGTGTAAATATTTATTATCACGATGGTAATTCAGCAAGTTCAAAAGGACAAAAATTTCAATTTTCATTTGCTGGTTCTGATGCCTTAAGATTTAATCATATAACACATAATTATACTTCTGGCGCAACTCAAAATCTATTTGACCAACTAACTGGTACTGAAAATGTAGCTCTACAAAAAGGTAATGACAATGTGTATTTAAATAACTTTGGCGGAACCAGAGTAAAAATATATTTACCTTATTTAAAAAACTTTACAGATTCCCAAAATGTATCTATTAGTAGAGCTGATTTAATTATTAAAGTTGATGAAAACATCAGCCCCTATAGTACCAAATATGGTTACCCTCCAAGCTTAGCATTAATTGCCTGTAGTTCTGATGGAACCGAAGAGTTGGTTTATGATCAATTAGAGGCTTCTGATTTTGTTAAATATGGTGGTAATTACGATGCTACTAATAAACAATATGTGTTTAATATAGCTCGTCAGGTGCAAAAAATTGTTACTAATAAAATCAGTAACTATGGCTTTTACTTAGTTAATGCTTTACCAAATGTAGCTTATGTTGCCCGAAGAGATAGTCGTTTACAACGAATTGTATTTGGAGGGAAAAACAATGCAAACTTTAAACCAGTATTTAAAGTTACTTATATCAAATATCCTTACGATAAATAATTTATTGAAATGCGTATAGCTCTCATAACGGATGGAATTGCTCCTTATGTGTTAGGTGGTATGCAAAAACATTCGTTTTATTTAGCTAAGTATTTTGCTAAAAATAAAATACAAATTGATTTAATTCATTACAACGATTCTAAATATGATCTTAACTCACTAGATATTTTTACAGAAGAAGAAAGAAAATACATACATTCAATTGTTTTAAAATTTCCGTCTTCTGCTAAATTCCCCGGACATTACATTTACAAATCTTATAAGTATTCATGTTTGGCATTTGATGCCATTAAGGGTAATTTAAGTAGTTACGATTTTATTTACACAAAAGGATTTACTGGCTGGAAATTGATTTCAGAAAAACATAAAGGCAACATTAAATGCTGTAAAATTGGCGTTAAATTTCACGGTTACGAAATGTTTCAAATTGCACCAGAGCCTAAAGCAAAATTGCAGCAATTTTTACTGAGACCTTTCGTTAAAAAAATATCACAGGAAGCCGATGTTGTTTTTTCGTATGGAGGAAGAATTACAGATATAATTAAATCCATTGGAGTTAATCCAAAACATATTATTGAAATTCCATCAGGAGTAGAAAAAGGCTTTATCAGCAATTCTATTGCTTCACATAGCGAACCATACCGTAAATTCGTATTTTTAGGAAGAGCCGAACGCAGAAAAGGTATTATAGAATTAAACGAAGTAATAAAAAAATTAATAGCTGAAAAACAACTTTTCAGATTCGAATTCATTGGTCCTATCCCCGACTCTATGAAAATAAAACACGATTCAATTATTTATCATGGTGAAATCAGAGATACACAAAAAATAAAAACGCTGTTATCTCAAAATGATGTTTTAGTGTGTCCAAGTTGGAGCGAAGGTTTCCCTAACGTTATCTTAGAAGCTATGGCCTCTGGCTTAGCCATCATAGCTACTAATGTTGGCGCTGTGGCAGCTATGGTAAGTGATAAAAACGGATGGTTAATTGAACCAGCCAATAAAATTCAATTAGAAACCGCCATTAATGATGCTATTAGTACGAAAGATTTAATTTCAAAAAAAGAAGCATCCCTACAGTTAGTACTATCTACTTTTAATTGGGATATTATTGCTCAAAAAACAATTGAGGCAATTTCCTAATTAATGCGAACACCAATAATTGTAACATCATCAACTTGTTCTAAATCATTTTTCCATTTTTTAAAAGTAGATTCCAACAACTCTTTTTGTTCATGCATTGGTAGATGAGCATTAGCAAGTAATAATTCTTTTAAATTTTTACTCATAAACTTTTTTCCTTTTTCTCCACCAAACTGATCTGGAAAGCCATCTGTTAAACTATATATCACATCTCCTGATTGCAAAAACATTTCCTGTTGAGTGAAAGATATATTTTGTTTATCATGTTTTCCAATTGGCATTTTATCTGCTTTTAACTCTATGACATTAGTTCCTCTAACAATCCAAACTGGATTATGAGCTGCTGCAAACATCAGTTTTTTGTTTTTAAAATCATACACTGTTAAACTAGCATCCATTCCATCTTTTCCTCCTTCCAAACTACCGTCTTTTGATAAAGTATCAATAATTAAACTTCTGGTTTTATTTAATATTTCAAATGGCTCATTCAACCCTTCTTTCACAGCTTCCTTTAAACAAGAAATATTTAAAATACTCATAATAGCTCCAGGTACACCATGACCTGTGCTATCAGCAGTTATAAATGCAAAATTTCCATTACTTAGTGCAGTTGCCCAATAAAAATCTCCACTTACAACATCTTTAGGCTTAAATAAAACAAAGTAATTTTTAAATTTACTTTGTAATACACTTTCTGAAGCTAATAAAGCCCTTTGAATGCGTTCTGCATAATTAATACTATCTGTTATTTCTTTATGCTTCTCTTCAACAATATGTTTTTGTTTTTGAATAATTAATTTTTGTTTTTGAGAAACTTGAAATCGATTAAACACAAATAAAGCAAATATTATTACTAAAAATAAGCCTCCATACAAGGCATAGCTTTTTGTTTTTTCTGTTTGTAATTGGGCGTTAATTATTTTTTTCTCGTCCATTGCCCGCACACTATCAGCAACCATTTTTTTAGTATACTCATATTTAAACTGAGATTTTAAACTAGCTTTTTTTGTACCATCATTTCTGATGCTATCCTTCATGCTTGTATATAGTTCGAACATAGATAAAGCCTTATCCATTTTGTGCATTTGTTTATAAACCTTATATAATACTTGAGCTGAGCTTTCCATCACGTCAGGAAAATGTAACTCTTTAGCTATTTCTAAAGATTTCAATCCATATTCTTCTGCTTTTTCAATTTGATTTTGTTCGCTATATATCTTTGCAAAATTCTCATACGTATTGCAAATTCCTGCCCTATCTCCAATCTCCTCTCTTAACTTTAAAGCTTTATTATAATAATCTAAAGCTTTCTCATTTTGATGAAGCCAGAAGTAATTAGCTCCAATATTATTAAACGATTGTGAAATTCCGTTCTTATCCCCTACTTCTTGCCTTAATTTTAAAGATTTGAAATTATATTCAAGTGCTTTTTCATAATCACTTTTATCTTCATATAAACCACCAATATTATTTAAAGAAAAGGATGCCCCTCTTTTATCATTAATCTTAAGTTGAATCTCGTACGCTTTATTATAATACTCTCGAGCTTTATCAACATTGTCCTGATTTTCATATACGACTCCTAAATTGATAAATGTATTGGCAATTCCTTCAAAATCTTGAATTTGTTCCTGAATCCTTAGTGCTTCCAAATAATGATCTATTGCTTTAGCAATGTCTCCATAATCTTCATAAACAAATCCTTTATTACTAGTAGCAGAGGCTTTATATAACAAATAAGCTCTTTTTTCAATAGCATTAGCAGTTTTTACTTTTTTATCAGCTAATCCAATTGCCTGATTACAAATTGAAAAAACACTGTCCGGAAATTTAGAGTAGAATAATTCGCCTTTGTATACCAATGCTTTTACAACAGTAGTATCATTTGTTGCTTTAGCAATTTCGCCTTTTAAAAAAGTATACTCTTCTTGTTCTTCATCAGAAAATGTTTGAGAAAAACAATCAGTAATGTTTATTAAAATAAAAATTATAACAAGACTAACAATTTTCATAAATTGAAATTAACTAAAAATCTTATTTTATCATATTTTATTAATTTGAGATTGTATGAAATACTATGGAAAACTTTACTGATATGTGAGTAAACTGTGAGTAAAACAACCCTATAAACACTAAATAGTTTTATATATTTGCCCAGCAAAATTTAATACTATGTCAGCACTAACAGCCACCAAATTTAATTTCCCTAAACAAAAAAGCTTTTATAAAGGAAAAGTTCGCGATGTATATAATATCGACGATAAATATTTGGTAATGGTTGCTAGTGACCGTATTAGTGCATTTGACGTGGTTTTACCAAAAGGTATTCCTTACAAAGGACAAGTATTAAATCAAATAGCGTCTAAGTTTTTAGCAGCTACTAAAGATATTGTTCCTAATTGGGTATTAGAAGTGCCAGATCCAGTAGTAACTATTGGTCGTGTATGCCAACCTTTTAAAGTTGAAATGGTTATTCGTGGTTACTTAGCCGGACATGCAGCTAGAACTTATAGCAATGGCTTAAGAACTTTATGTGGCGTAACTTTACCTGAAGGATTAAAAGAAAGCGATAAATTACCTGAACCAATCATTACTCCTACTACCAAAGCATCTGAAGGACATGATGAAGATATTAGCCGAGAAGAAATTTTAAAGCAAGGTATTGTTGAAGAAAAATACTACGTACAATTAGAAGACTATACTCGCAAATTATATGCTCGTGGACAAGAAATTGCTAATAAAATGGGCTTAATTTTAGTAGATACTAAATATGAGTTTGGTTTATGTGATGGCCAAGTTTTTTTAATGGACGAAATTCATACGCCAGACTCATCGCGTTATTTTTATTTAGAAGGTTACCAAGAACGCCAAGACAAAGGCGAAGAGCAAAAACAATTAAGTAAGGAATTTGTACGCCGTTGGTTAATTGACAATGGTTTTCAAGGTAAAGACGGACAAAAAGTCCCTGAAATGAGTGAAGCTTGGGTTAATGAAATATCTGATCGTTATATTGAACTTTATGAAAAAGTAACTGGAGATAAATTTATCAAACACCCAACAGATAATTTATTAGAACGCGTTGAAAAAAACATTTTAACAGCTTTAACTAAATCTTAAAATATTACTAAAACTTTCCTAACTTTCTAAACTAATAAACATTCTAAACTCATAGATTAATGTATCAAAAAATAAGCAACAACATTCTTGAAACTATTGGAAATACACCACTAGTTCGAATTAATACTATTACTAAAGATTTGCCTTGTACCGTATTGGCAAAAGTGGAAACAACTAACCCTGGTAACTCTATTAAAGACCGTATGGCTTTAAAGATGATTGAAGATGCTGAGAAAGACGGGCGTTTAAAACCAGGTGGAACTATTATTGAAGGAACAAGTGGTAATACTGGAATGGGTTTAGCCATTGCTGCCATCATTAAAGGTTACAAGTGTATTTTCACAACTACTGATAAACAAAGTAAAGAAAAAGTAGATGCTTTACGTGCCTTTGGCGCAGAGGTTGTAGTTTGTCCTACTGATGTGGAACCTGAAGATCCAAAATCATACTATTCCGTATCTTCACGCTTAGTAAAAGAAGTTCCTAATTCATGGAAACCAAATCAATACGATAATAAATCAAACTCAGTAGCGCACTACGAACAGACAGGTCCTGAAATTTGGGAACAAACCGAAGGTAAAATTACTCACTTAGTAGTTGGTGTTGGAACTGGTGGAACGATTAGCGGAACTGGAAAATATTTAAAAGAAAAAAATCCAAATATTAAAGTATTAGGTATTGATACTTACGGTTCTATCTTCAAAAAATTAAAAGAAACAGGTATCATTGATAAAAACGAAATTCATCCTTATATCACTGAAGGTATTGGAGAAGATTTTTTACCTGAGAATGTTGATATCGATTTAATTGACCATTTTGAAAAAGTAACAGACAGAGATGCAGCTATTATGACGCGTCGTATTCCTCGCGAAGAAGGTATTTTTGCTGGTAATTCAGCAGGATCAGCCATGGCAGGTTTAATACAAATGAAAGATATGTTTAAACCTGGCGATGTGGTAGTAGTTATTTTCCATGACCATGGAACACGTTATTTAGGTAAAATGTTTAATGATGATTGGATGCGTGATAGAGGTTTTTTAGAAATTAAAAAACCAAAAGCTATTGATTTAATATCTTCTCACAAAAACCAAAAATTATTAACGGTAGATGCTAGTGCTTCTGTTAGCGATGCGTTAAATACCATGAATAAATTTGGAATTTCACAAATACCTGTTACCAATGCTGGTAAATTTGTTGGGTCTTTAAACGATTCTTATTTATTCTCAAAATTATTTGAAGACAGTTCTATTAAAACTAAAACAGTTTCTGATGTGATGCAAGCGCCATTTCCTTTTGTAACAGATCAAACCTTAATGGAAGATATTTCAAAATTAATTACTAAAGAAAATAATGCCGTATTAATGACTGATTTGGCTGGCACAACTCATATCATCACTAAACATGATTTGATACAAGGAATTTCTCAAATGAGTAATTAACCTTTTATCATTACTTATATCTGATTACAAAAATTAACAATTATCTTTAAGTAATAAACCTTAACTTGTTTTATAAAATTTTTATTATGAAAAAAATATCCATCATAGCCTTTTTGTTTTTAGCATTAACAAATAATGCTCAAGATAAGCGTCCTGATAACTGGTTTAATTTAGACCCTAACAAAGACAATGTAAATGGAGTTAGTACAGAAAAAACATACGAAGAGTTATTAAAAGATAAAAAATCAACAACGATTATTGTTGGAGTTTTGGATAGTGGAGTGGATTATATGCACGAGGATTTGAAAGATGTAATGTGGACTAACCCAAAAGAAATTGCTGGGAATGGTATTGATGATGACAAGAATGGATACATTGATGATATTCATGGATGGAATTTCATGGGTAATAAAGATGGAACTAACGTTGCTAAAGATAATTTAGAACTTACTCGTGTTTACAAGGATTTGAAATCAAAATACGATGGAAAAAGTGAGACTGATTTTAAAGATAAAGCTGCAAAAAAAGAATTTAAATATTGGCAAATTGTAAAAGCTGATTACGACAAAGAATCTGCTCAAGCGGAAGCTCAGGTAAATCAGTATAAATTCATAAAAGAGGCTGTTTCAGGAGTTGTAGATAAAATTAAAAAAGAAAATGGCGGCGCTAAAGTAACATTAGAAGACCTTAAAAAATTTGATGCTAAAGAACAAAAAGATAAACAAGGTAAAATGATTGCTATTGCTCAAGCTACTGGTGGTAAAGATATTGAAGATTTATTGGAACAATTAACTGAGGCTATAGAATCTATGGATGGTTCTCGTTTAGATATAAATGCAGATACTCGCTCCATTGTTGGAGATAATTACAATGATATTACCGAAAAGTATTATGGTAATGCAGATTGTAAAGGACCAGGCGCATTTCATGGAACTCACGTAGCCGGCATTATTGGCGCAACTCGTAAAAATGGAATTGGAATAGATGGTATTGCCGACAACGTTCGTATTATGAGCGTTCGTTGTGTTCCTGATGGAGACGAACGTGATAAAGATATAGCTAATGCTATTCGCTACGCTGTTGATAATGGCGCTGTTATTTTGAATATGAGTTTTGGGAAAAAATATTCTCCAGGTAAAAAAGCCGTAGATGATGCCGTAAAATATGCGGAAAGTAAAGGTGTTTTACTAATTCACGCAGCAGGTAATGCAGCAGATGATATTGAGGAAATTATACATTACCCTTGCAAAAAGTTAGAAAACGGAAAAATCCCATCTAATTTTATGGACATTGGAGCATTAAGTTGGAAACCAGATGATGAAATTGCAGCGCCATTTAGTAATTATGGTCAAAAAACAGTTGATTTATTTGCACCTGGCGTTGATATTCATTCTACTGTTCCGGACAATAATCAATACAAAGATGCCAGCGGAACTAGTATGGCGGCTCCTGTTGTAGCTGGTGTAGCAGCTGTACTAAAATCTTATTTTCCTAGCTTAACACCTAAGCAAATTATAAAAATTTTAACTAAATCTTCTAATAAAGAATATAAAGCTAAAAAAGTTATCAAACCAGGTTCAAAAGATGAAATGGTTGAATTTGGAGAATTATCAAAAACTGGCGGGATTGTTAATCTATACGAGGCTGTGAAAATGGCTCAAGGAATGGTTAAAGTTAAAAGCTAATAAAAAATTTCACTTAAATACATACAAGAGCCCTGATTTTCAGGGCTTTTTGTTTTTAAGTTTTTCTATAACAACAAGATATGCTATATTTGGTAGATATAATTTATTCTTAATTCATGAAAAAGTTTAACCTTATTCTCTTTTTTATAATATTATTAACCAATGGTTTGTCGTCTCAAACTGCCAAAAAATTCAGAAAACAAGCCGAAGATTTTTTCAAAGACAAAATTTATACATCTGCACTCGAAAATTACAATAAGGCTAATGAATTAGAACCTAACAATTACGATATTTTATTTGGCAGAGCTCTTTGTTACGAATATCTTAAAGAACCTCAAAAAGCAATTACCGACTATTTATCATGCAATAATATTGATACAAAAGAAAAATCTATTTATATAAAAATAGGAGTTTTATATATGAATTTAAACGACTATGAAAATGCCAATAAACATTTTGATAGATTGTTAGCTATTGATAAAACGAATATCGATGCTTTACAAAAATCTGCTTGGTGTCATTTTAAATTAAAACAATATGACAAAACAATTATCAAAACAGATCTTGCTATTATAGAAGATTCTAGATCAGAAATATCATACTACTATGCCGCTTTAGCAAAAGATAGTTTAAAAGATTACGGAGCAGCAATACAATTTTATAAAAAAGCCATCAATGCTTTTAAAAACCAAGCTAAGCCAAAAAATCCTTATAAAGCTTATTTTACTAATTTGGGCGTAGTTCTTAATAAAACAAAACAATATGTGGAAGCTATTGAAAATTTTGATATGGCGTTAAGTGCCGATGAAGTAGATACCATTCAACCAAAAAATTATATGGTATACTATTTACGTAGTATAGCTTACTTAGATAAAGGTGATAATAAATCAGCATTTAACGATATTAATAAAGCCATTTCATTAGAACCAAATACAGGTGTTTTATTTTATCAACGCGGTGTTGTATTAAAGAAAACATACCAATACAATAGTGCTATTAGCGATTTTACAAAATGTGTTTTAATAGACGATAAATTAATATTGGCTTATTTTCTTAAAGCTCAATGCTTAATGGAACTTAGTAATTTTAAAGAAACCATAGCCACCTGCAAAAAATATTTAAGTATTTCTCTTAATAACAAAGAGGCATTTGCCTTATTAAAAGATGCTGAAGAAAAAAACTACAATGCAAACCGAGAAAGCGATTCGCCAATTATAAAATGGTTTTACCCATTTGTTGATCAAAATAACTTCATAAATGTATATAACAACCAAGTAAACTGTTTATTAGAAGGAGAAATTGGAGATAAAAGTCTTATTAAATCTATTACAGTTAACGGACGAGAGTTGCCATTTAATTCAGAAGAATTAAACCCTCTATTCAAATTCAAAATCCTTACAGAAAATTTAAAAAGAATAGATTTAAAAGTAACAGACATTTATAATAACTCCGAATCTAAAAGTGTAAAAGTTGGTAAAATTGTAAGCGATACACGTTTAGTTGTTAATATGGAAGGCTATATCTTATCGGATGATGAAAGTAAACTACCTCTTGCTAATAAAAATATTTATATCACAAATCAAAAAGGTGAACAGTTTTTAGCAACTACAACCGACGAAAAAGGTCACTTTGTTTTTAGAAACTTATCTTTCGATAAAGATTATTTGATTGAAATTGAAGGAGAAGACAATCTTAACATGACTAGTAAGAATTTTATACTGGCTGATAAAGCAGGGAAACCTGTTTTAAAATCAAACATTACCGGGCGCAATAAATTTAATTTTGAATTACTACAAACTGATTTTATTGCTTTAAGTTTAATGGAAATAGACGATGTTGCACTAACTGTTAATTTAAGTGGTAAAATTTATGCTTTAATGCCCGAACAAACTCCTATCAATAACTTAACCTTACTTTTAGTAAAGGCAAATGGAGAAGTTTTGAGTAAAAAAACAGATGTGAATGGATACTTTAATTTCATGAATGTAAATCCAGGCGATAGTTATTCATTTAGAGTAGATGAAACAGAAACAAAAAACATCAACTCTTCCGTTATTGTGATTACAAATAATAGTGGGCAAATTATCAAAACAATTAAAAAAAATGCGAGTGGTTATTTTGAGTATCAACTTTTAGAAACTGAAAAATCATCAATGTCAACTATTTCAGAACCGGATCCTTGGATGAAAATTACAACAATGAGTGCTGAAAAGAAACAGTTAGAAATTATTGAAAACATCTATTACGAATCAGGAAGCGCTACCTTGCCAAAAGAAGCAGAAACAATGCTAATGAAGGCTGTAGAAGCATTAAAAACTAACCCAAAACTAACATTACAAATAGAATCACATACCGATGCGATTGCTGGTACTGATCTTAATATGCTATTATCTCAAAAACGCGCTTCTACAGTTGCTGAATTTTTAACTCAAAGAGGCGTTAGCGCTAAACGTTTAGTAGCTAAAGGTATGGGAGAAACAATGATTGCCAATCATTGTACAGATGGTGTTGATTGTTCGGATGGTGAGCATAAACAAAATAGAAGAACGGTTTTTAAATTAATTTACAATTAGAGTTTTTAACTTTCATTTTTTAATTTATTAGATTTTTTTTGTAAAAACTCGGTTTACATGGTATCTTTACAATCCAAATGTTACAAGGAAAACAACTCATATTAGCAACCAAATCTTTTGCAAAAGAAAATCGTGCAAAAAGTTGGTTCTATACAATTTCTACTCTAGTTATTTTAATAGCAGCTTTACTTGGTACCGTATTTAATTTTCATTGGACATTGAAACTAGCTTGTAGTATTTTAGCTGGCTTTGTGATTGTTAGAATGTTTGTGATTTATCACGACCATCAACATAAAGCCATTTTAGATAAATCTCCCCTAGCTACAGCTATCTTTACCTTATTTGGTTTTTATGTACTAGCCCCATCTGGAATTTGGAGTGCGAGCCATGATTATCATCATAAAAACAACTGTAAGTTATTTAGCGCTAGCATTGGCTCCTACCCTATTTATACAAAACTTAAATTTGAAAGCTTAAGTCCTGGGGAAAAACGTCATTATTTATTTATACGTCACCCTCTCACTATTTTGTTTGGTTACATTTTCACATTTATGTACGGTATGTGCATTAAATCAATGATTAATCGCTTTAGCAAAAACATTGATTCGTTAGTAGCATTAATAGTCCATTTAGCTTATCAGGTTTCTGTATTTTACTTTTTAGGTTGGCATACTTGGATTTTACTATGTGCCATTCCTCACTTTATTTCTGGAGGTATGGGAAGCTATTTGTTTTACGCACAACATAATTTCCCTACAGTAACATTTGTTGGTAACGAAGAATGGACTTATGAAGGCGCAGCATTAGACTCTTCGAGCTTTATGAAATTAAACCCACTGATGCATTGGTTTACAGCAAATATTGGTTATCACCATATTCATCATATGAATTCTCGTATTCCCTTTTATCGTTTACCTGAAGTGTGGGATGCCGTCCCAGAAATGCGCACAGCCAAAACAACTTCTTTAAGCCCTAAAAATGTATTAGCATGCTTACGCTTAAAAGTGTGGGATTTTGATAATCAGAAAATGGTTGGGGTTTAATTAATGCTTCGCTAAAGGTTTATTAAACTCGTCTTTAGTCAATAATAAATCATTAATCAGTTTAAGCACAAAATTCAATTGTTCTTCTTTGCTAATATCTGTATTATCCAATACAATAGCATCTTCTGCTTGCCTTAAAGGATTTTCTTTTCGCGTTGTATCGTCGTGATCACGTTTTTCTAGATTATGTTTTACGTCTTCAAAAGTATGGTGCTCACCTTTACTACTCAATTCATCTAAACGGCGTTGCGTGCGCACATCACTGTCAGCTGTCATAAATAATTTCAATTCAGCGTCCGGAAAAACATGAGAACCGATATCTCTGCCATCCATAATCACACCTTTATTCTTACCCATTTCGCGCTGAAGAATCACCATTTTTTCACGCACTTCTTTAATAGAACTGATGGCGCTTACATTATTGGCAACTTCCATAGTACGTATTTCACGCTCTACATGTTCACCATTCAAAAATACTTCTGATGTTTTGGAAACTGTATTGTAAATAAATGATACTTCAATATCATTTAAATGATCCATTAATTTTTTAGTGTCAACTACAGAATTCTTAATAATGTCGTTTCTTAAACAGTAAATAGTTACTGCTCTATACATCGCTCCGGTATCAATATAATTATAATTTAATTTTTGAGCTAAAGCTTTGGCTAAGGTGCTTTTTCCACACGAAGAATAACCATCTATAGCAACTGTAATTTTTGACATAACGGCGTAAAGATAAGGATTATGTTTAAGGAATAAAAATTAGAGTTATATGTCAGGTATCAGCCTATCATAGTTCATTAAATTAATAGGATTGATATTAAACCAAAAAAAAACCTATTTCATTTTCCCCTTTTTTTCTTCTATAAAATCTCTATCTTTAAGGGTTATTTATCCACTATGAAGAAATTATTTCTACTCCTGTTTTTGGCTTTCATTTCTGTCTCAGAAATCACATCGCAAAATGAATATATCGATTACCGTTCTACAACCAATCCTTTGTATTGGAAAAACCGTAAACCTTTTGCCGACTATTGGCAACAAGACGTGCATTATACAATTAAGGCAACCTTAAATGACACAACCGATATTATAACCGGGCACGAAGAGTTAACTTATTGGAACAACTCTCCAAGGGATTTATACTTTGTGTATTTTCATTTATATAATAATGCTCAAACAAAAGATTCTTATTTAGCTGATTTATATAAGAATAACAATTACCATTTAAAGTTTAACAAGTATCGTAAAGATGGTAAGGGTACAGAAGTTATAAGTATTAAAAACGGGAATACAGAACTTAAAACTGAACTAGATAACACTGTGATGAAAGTATATTTAGAACGTCCTTTAAAACCAGGAGAATCCATCACTTTTGATTTGGACTTTAAAACCTATTATGCCAAAGAGGTTATACGTAACCGAATGAAAATGTATAATGCTTTTAGTAATAAGCATTATGATGTTGTGCATTGGTATCCTCGTATTTCTGTTTACGATCGCAAACAAGGTTGGGATACAGATCAACACATGGATCATGAATTTTATGGAGACTTTGGTTCATTTTATGTAGAATTTACATTACCAAA
The DNA here is from genome assembly GCA_046594225.1 of Bacteroidia bacterium. Taxonomy (GTDB): domain Bacteria; phylum Bacteroidota; class Bacteroidia; order B-17B0; family Aurantibacillaceae; genus UBA4416. The sequence continues at coordinate 7,412 of JBKJPW010000017.1, read as the reverse complement.
TAATTATGTATTAGATGCAACTGGTCTTTTACAAAATGAAAAAGAAGTATTACCTGACTCGTTACGTCAACGATTAGACATTTCAAACTTTGCAAAAAAGCCATGGAATTCGCCCCCAAGTACCATTGTAAAACGTGATGGTACAACTAAAACCTGGAAATTTTCCGCTTTAAATGTTCATGATTTTGCTTTAACTGCCGACCCAACTTACCGTATTGGAGAATTAATGTGGCAAGGTATAAAATGCGTAGCACTTGTTCAAGAACCACATGCAGCGGGGTGGCAAACGTGTCCACAATACATTGCTAAAGTATTAGATGTAAATTCATACAATATTGGTCCTTACCATTACCCTAAAATGATTTGCGCTGATGCTCAAGATGGCGTTGAATATCCAATGTTAACTTTAGATGGAGGATATGACCCAAATTACAGAGATTTATTAGTACATGAAATGACACATAACTGGTTTTTTGGAATGGTAGGAAGTAACGAAACTTACCGTGCATTTTTAGATGAAGGCTTCACTCAGTTTTACACGGCCGACACTTACCAATTTATTGACGGGCCAAATAAGGTAGGTCAACAACCAAAAAGCAAATACGTTAGAAGATTTACAGAGCAAAATAGAATTTTAGATGACCAAATTTATAATGGTTACATGAATGCTGTTACAGTTCGTGGAGAAGAAGTTACATTAAATACCCACAGCGATGATTACAATGGCGGCATTCGTCACGGAGGCGGTTATGGTGCTGTGTATACTAAAACAGCCGCTATGTTAAAGAATATGGAATATGTATTAGGTCGTTCTTTATTTGATAAATGCATGCAACACTATTTCAATCAATGGAAATTTGCACATCCTTACCCAGAAGATTTTAGAAACTCAGTCATTCAATACAGTGGGGTAGATTTAAATTGGTTTTTTGACCAATGGCTAGAAACTACTAAAAAAATTGATTACAAAATTGGCCGCGTAAAACGTGGAAAAAATAAAGGAGAATACTTAATTAAATTTAAACGCAAAGGGGACATGCAAATGCCAATTGACTTTGCTGTTCTCGACAAAAATGATTCAGCTTATTTGTATCATATTCCCAATACATGGTTCGAAAAGCCAGTAAAAACAAATGTATTACCACGTTGGATTGGTTGGGGAAAAGTGAAACCAACCTATATTGCAAAAGTTCAATTAAATGATAAACTAAAAAATGTAATTATTGATCCTTCCCGTCGCTTAGCTGATGTGGATATGATGAATAATGTAAAACATCATAAAGTTAATTTGACTTTCGATTCAAAAATATATAATCCCTTAGATTGGAAACATTATGAAATGAAAGCGCGTCCTAGTTTATGGTACAATGGTTATGATGGTATTAAAGTGGGCGCACATTTAAATGGTGGCTATATGAATACAAAACATGTATTTGATGTAACAGCATGGTTTGGCACAGGTTTCGGGCAAGCTTTTTTAGACAGTACGGTTAAGAAAAACAATTACAATACATTTTCATTTTTATTTAACTACAGAACTTCAACTGCAAAGTTTATTAAAAAATCAAATATCTATTTAACTTTAAAATCATTAGATGGATTAGAAAGTGGATTGATTGGTTTTGAAAAGAAAAGTAATAACGACCGCAACAGAATATATATTCAATACAAAGCAATGGTGCGTGATATGCCAAATGATTTAGTGTATTTGATTAATCAAAATGAATGGCAAATTCAAAAAATGAATAGTTATTTAAATGTGGGCATTGATCATAATTATAATTATAACCGAGGAATAGGAAGTATGAATTTAAACATGAGAGCTAGTGCTTTAACTCGCGATTATGATTATTCTAGCATTCAATATACGGCTTTGAATAAAAATGATTTAGGGAAAATAAATATCAATACTCGTGTATTTGCACAATTAGGTTTTGGAACCATGTTAGCAGATGAATCTATGTTATTTGCAGCTGGTGCAAACCCCGAAGATTTAATGGACAATAAATACACACGCTCTAATGGGTTTATTCCACCTGAGTGGGGAAAATACGGCGCTATGACCAATCACTTTAGTGCAGGTGGTGGGTTAAATTTAAGAGGTTACTCTGGTTATGTATTAGCAGCTGAAGATGCCGATGGTTTTATCGTTTATAATTACAAAGGAACAACAGGCGCTTCGGCAAGTGCCGAAATTGAATTTGGAGAATTATTTAGTTTTATGAATATCAAAAAATTAAATAACACAATTAAAATCAATCCCTACTTATTTGGTGATGCAGGAACTATTAATACAAATGCTCCAACAAAAGCAACCGTCATGTCTGATTTAATTGCTGATGCTGGTGTTGGTGTAGCGGTAAGTATTCAAAAATGGGGTCCACTTTATGGATTAAAACCACTAACGATTCGTTTTGATATGCCGTTTTTTGTAAACCGTTTACCATTTGCAGAGAAAGATTATTTTCAATTTCGTTGGATGATTGGAATTAACAGAGCATTTTAATTATTACTGAAACTATGGAACATTATGATTTAATAGTTATTGGTGGCGGTCCAAGCGGATATGCAGGAGCTATGCGCGCCTTAGACTTTAAGAAAAAAGTATTACTTATTGAGAAAAAACGAATTGGTGGTGCAGGTGTGTATGATGGTGTTTTAACTTCAAAAACCTTATGGGAATTATCACAAAAAGTATCTTCTATTCGTGAAATGATTCCTGATTATCAAGTCAATTATCAGGACATTGTAAGCATTTTAAAAGAAGCTGTGTTTGAGAGAAAAACGCAAATGACAGTACATTTAAATTTATTACAAAAACAACAACCCGAATTATTTTCTTATGATAAAGGAACCGCTTCATTTATAGATAAAAACACCATCTCTATAAAAAAAGAAGACGGCAGTTCCAAATTGGTAAGTGCCGATAATATTTTAATTGCCACAGGAAGTCGCCCACGTTATTTGCCACACATTGAAACAGATGAGCAAATTATTATGACCAGCGATGGCGTGAAAAACCTGACAGAACTTCCTGAAAGTTTAGTTGTATTAGGAGCTGGTGTGATTGGTTGTGAATTTGCAACAATCTTCTCAAACATGGGAAGAACAAAAGTATATTTAATTGATAAAGCTGATCGGATTTTACCATTTGAAGATGAAGATGTAGCAGCACTTATAAGCGAAAGTTTAGAAAAACACGGAGCAACCATTCACCATGGTTCATCTTTAAAACGAATGGAAATTAAAGATGGAAAAGTGGAGTATGAACTAGAATATAAAGATGGGCGAACTGAAATCATTAATGTTGAAAAAGCTTTAGTATCGGTTGGTAGAGTTGCAAATGTTGAAGGTATCGGTCTAGAAAATGCAGGTGTTAAATTAAATGAAAGAGGCAGCATTTGGGATGATGACACACAAACTAACATCTCTAATATTTATGTTGCTGGAGATGTTACTACCGAAATGGCATTAGTAAATGTTGGAGAGCGTGAAGCAAGACATGCCATTGTAAGGATGTTTGGCCCAACAATTAAACCATTGTCTTACCAAAATATTTCTACCATCATGTTTTTAAATCCAGAAGTGGCAAGTGTGGGAATGAGTGAACAAGATTGTAATAAAAAAGGTTTAGCGCATAAAGTAGTAAAGTTAGATTATAGCACTAATGCCCGCGCTATTGCCATGCGTAAAACAAAAGGTTTCTTTAAAATTATTGTAACCAATGATAATGGCATGAGAATATTAGGAATGCGTGCTGTTGGCGAACATGCTAGTTCTGCCATACAAGCAGTTGCTTATTTAATTCATACTAATCAAGGTATCAGAGAATTGGCAGATATGATGCATCCACATCCAAGTATTATTGAAGGCGTGCAGGAATGTTTACGTATGTTATTAGGAAAATCTATTTACAAATCATCTGTATTTAAAGACAAATTAAAATGTTATGTGTGCGAAAACAATGTTTGCACACCTGTTGAATCTCTTGTTTAAAATAATAAAACTGAAAAAACTATTTATTATATGCTTATTCATAAGCAACTATTTTTTTTCGCAAACAAACTATGGTAATAGCGAAAAACAATGGTTGATTGATTATTATTTTAAATCAGATAACTTCTTTAATGAACACTTAACATCCATTTTTAACTTAACTCTTTTAGGTAAATACAACGATGTTAAAACAGAAATAGCTCAAACAAAATCGACAGTAAAAAAATCGAGTATTGCCTACTCAGCTCTTCTGTGTTATGAAGCAAACATTTATTACAACGAAAGTAAATATGAATTATCATTTTCTTTAGCAGACTCTGCTATAACTTCTCTTTCTCAAAAAGACAATAATAATCGATATATTGTTAAAGCACTAAATATTAAAGCCAAAGCATTAAGTGCGCAAAATGAATTTGATTCGGCTGAAAAAATATTGAATGAAACCATTCAATTAGGAACTTCTATTGCTGATAAAAATGGTGTAGCTAATGCCTATTATTTACTTGGTTCAATTTACAGCGACAAAGGTTTTTATCCAAAAAGCAAAGAGTTATTTTTAAAAAGTATTGATATAAGAACTAGTATTAATGATGAGTTGGGATTAGCTGCCTCTTATTCTTTTTTAGGATTAACCTATTCCCATTTGGGTGATTATATGTTGGGCATCGAATACATTCAAAAAAGTATTACCATTAGAGAAAAAATACAAGATAAAAGAGGCTTGGCTAATTCCTATTTATGTTTATATAAAATATATATCGATATTGGAGAATCAGATAAAGCCATCGAATCGGAATTAAAAAGTTTAGAAATTTGCAGAGAGATTAAGGATTTACAGTGTGTTTCAGGAAGACTAACCAATCTCGGAAAAATTTATCAAAACAAAGGCGATTTTAGCAAAGCCTTATCCTATCACTTTATGGCATTAGCCATCAGCAAACAAATTAATATCAGAAACAGAATTGCTGATGTACACGAAAATATTGCCAGAAATTATAATCAAACAAAAAAATACAATGATGCATTAAAACATATTGATAGTTGTATTATAATACGACAAATAATTGGAGACGAAGAAGGATTAGTGTCATCTACACTTGTATTATCTCAAATCAATTACAATCAACATCATATTAAAGATGCTATTAACAATGCTAATCAAGCTTTAAATGCAAGTTTAAAACTTAAATTACCTTATTTAATTAAAGATGCAAACTTGGTATTAAGTAATGCATACAGTCAAGTAAATAATACAGATAAGGCTTTACTTCATTATAAACAATACATTGTATTGAGAGATAGTTTATATAACATTGACAAAACAAAAGAGATTGTTAGAAAGGAATTAGAATTTAACTTCAATAAAAAACAAGAATTACAAAAATTAGAAGTTGCTAAAAAGTTAGCACAAACTGATGCTGAAAGCCGAAAACAACAACTCATTATTATTTTATCTGTAATTGCACTTATTATTTTATCATCTCTCTTAGCCTTTGCTATTTGGCAATACCGTTTAAAAATAAAATCCGGAAAACAATTACAGTATTTAAATTCCGATTTAAATTTAAAAAACTATCAGCTTAAAGAAAATTCATTAGTCATAGAAACACAACATAACACCATTCACCAAAAAAATAAAGAAATTACCGATAGCATACGCTATGCACAAAAAATACAAACAGCTATGATGCCTTTAAAGCATGAGTTTGCTTCATTTTTTACCGACTCGTTTGTGTTATTTGAACCAAAAGATATTATTAGTGGTGACTTTTTTTGGATTACACAAAAGAATGATAAAATTATATTTGCAACTGGCGATTGCACTGGCCATGGTGTTCCTGGAGGATTTATGAGTATGCTAGGCGTATCATTATTAAATGAAATTATTAATGAGCACGATTTAACCGAGCCTGCTTTAATATTAAGTCGCTTACGCAAAAAAGTAATTACTGCATTACGTCAAAAAGGATTATCTGGCGAGCAGCAAGATGGCATGGATATGACTATTTGTGTTATTGATAAAGAGCAAATGACCTTACAATACGCGGCCGCAAATCATGCATTTTATATTGTAAGAAAACAGGAAGCAGATTATGAATTATTAGAATATAGTGGGGATAAACAACCTGTTGGTATTTTTGGTAGTGATTTAAAACCATTCAAACAACATAGTATTGATTTAAAGATAGATGATGTTATCTATACCTTTACAGATGGTTATGCTGACCAGTTTGGTGGACCAAAAGGCAAGAAATTTAAATACAAGCAATTAAAAGAATTATTACTGTCTATCCAACATCTTGATTTACTAGAACAAGAAGATATTGTTAAAGAACGATTTACTATATGGAAAGGGAATTTAGAACAAGTGGATGATGTTTGCATTATCGGTATTCGTATTTAACGAATATCTGATAATGCTACCCTGAGTTTATCGAAGGGTTTGTTTAATTGGTATTAGGGTTTAAAATAAACCATAAAAGTCATAAAAGTTCAAAAAAGAAATTGCTTTATTAATTTCAGTAAACTTTATATCCTCTTATATGACTTATATGGTTCACAAACCAAAAATAACTATCTTTACCGCCATGGAAAGTGTAAGACAAAGTAAAGTTGCTAAATTATTGCAAAAAGAATTAGCAGAGATTTTTAGAGCAAATGCAAAAACGATGTTTAATAATGGTTTTATTACTGTTACTGTTGTTCGTGTTAGTTCCGATTTGAGTTCTGCCAAAGCTTACCTAAGTATAATGGCAACTCAGGATGTAGATGCTTTATTCAAATCCATCAATGATCAAAAACAACATATCCGTAAAATTTTAGGATTTAGTATTGGCAAGCAAGTAAGAGTGGTACCTGAGTTAAATTTCTTTATTGACGATTCCTATGATTATGCCGAAAAAATTAATGCCATTTTTAATAAACCAATGTAAATACATTCAATAAAAAAAGCCCCTTATGTTTTACATAAAGGGCTTTTTTATTGTCAGGCTGAGCGGTACCGATGGCTATTGGCACGAAGCCTTAAAATAACTTAATCTTTAATAAATTTTCTAGTAGTTACATTTGCACCATCATTTACTTGTAAAAAGTAAACACCTTTACATAAAGAGCTGATATTAACAGTTGTATAAGTTGCATAATTTGCATCATGAGATAAAACAGTTTTACCTAAGGCATCAATGATATTTACTTTTCCGAAATGAGAAGCAGAAGCAACTGTTAATTCAGATGTAGCTGGATTTGGCGAAATAAACAAATTAGCAGATTGGTTAAAAGTTCTAATTCCAGTTGCTGCATCAATTGTTAAATACCAAGTTAATGTTTGTGTAGTAGGAAAAAGACTTGTAGCAACATCAAATACAACTGCTACAGAATAAGTTCCTGGCGTTGCTGTAGTGCCTGTTATTTGCATA
>JBKJPW010000229.1:0-20248 GCA_046594225.1 Bacteroidia bacterium | reverse complement strand
CCATTAGCAGTTAAATTACTAGTAGAGCCATTACAAATATTCAAATCACCTGTAATTGATAATGTTGGAGTAGCATTAACAGTTACTAATTGTGAAACTGTGTCTGAGCATCCGTTTGAACCTGTTCCTGTTACACTGTATGTTGAGGATGATGCAGGAAAAACCGAAATACTGTTAGATAATGAACCAGTACTCCATGAGTAAGTAGTTGCTCCACTGGCTGTTAAGCTTGTTGAATTGCCCGAACAGATTGTTGTAGCTGATGCTGAAATGCTAATTGTTGGCAATGCATTCACTGTCATAGCGATGTTATTCGATATAGCTGTATTTGGACTGGCACACGGATCATTAGAAGTAATATTACAAATAATTTGATCTGTATTAACTAATGTTGAAGATGAATACGTACTTGAGTTAGCCCCAACGTTTCCGCCATTTAGCTGCCATTGGAAGGTAGGAGATACTCCTCCGTTAGTAATAGTAGCTGTAAAGTTAACATTGGTGCCTACACATATTACCCCTGAAGGATTTGCTGTAATGCTAATGGAGGGTGCTACAATTGGATTTACGGTTACGTTAACTGCTGCTGTGTTTGAACTTACGCAACCTGCAGCGTTAGAGCCTGTTAATGAATAGGTGTTTGTTAGTGTTGGTGTAAATGCTACTGCATTTGTTACGCCGCCTGTCCACGTATAGTTTGATGCACCCGAGCCTGTTAGGGTTGTTGATCCTCCGTTACAAATAACAGGGTTTGATGCTGTTCCTGATACACTAAAAGTAGCTGGTTGTGTTACTGTAAATCTATTAAATGTTGTTGCTGAAGTTGCTACGTCAGTTACTTCACATGTATATGTTCCTGCTCCTAAGCTTGTTGCTGTTGAACCATTTCCTCCGGTTGGTAACCAAGTATATGTAAAGGGTCCTGTTCCCCCACCAACCGTTGTTGATAATGCTGCCGTTAATTGTCCATTACAAGTTATTGATGATGTTTGTGAAATTAATACCCCGAATCCTATTTTCCTGATTTTTTGATTGTTATAGTCGCTTACATAAATGTTTCCTGCGGCATCCGTGCAAACTCCAGTGGGACCACTAAAAGTAGCATTAGCAGCAATTGCATCAGTTGAGCCAGTTGCACCAGAACCTGCAAAAGTACTTACCACACCAGCAGGAGTTATTTTTCTAATTTTCTGATTGGGCTGTTCTGTTACATAAACGTTACCTGCAGCATCCGTGCAAATTCCCAAGGGGTTATTAAAACTAGCAGCAATGCCAGTTGCATTAGTTGATCCAGCTGTACCAGAACCTGCAAAAGTGCTTACTAAACCAGCAGGAGTTATTTTTCTGATTTTATGATTGCCAAAGTCAGCTACATAAATGTTTCCTGCGCCATCTGAAAAAACTCCACGAGGGCTATTAAAACTAGCAGCAATACCAGTTGCATCAGTTGAGCCAGCTGTACCAGAACCTGCAAAAGTGCTTACCACACCAGCAGGAGTTATTTTTCTAATTTTCTGATTATTCTGGTCAGCTACATAAACGTTTCCTGCGGCATCTGTGCAAATTCCTTGTGGGTAATTAAAACTAGCAGCAATACCAGTTGCATCAGTTGAGCCAACTGTACCATCACCTGCAAAAGTGCTTACCACACCAGCAGGAGTTATTTTTCTGATTTTACTATTGAAATAGTCCGCTACATAAATGTTTCCTGCGGCATCTGCGCAAACTCCAGTGGGAGCATAAAAACTGGCAGCAATACCAGTTGCATCAGCTGAGCCAACTGAGCCAGAACCTGCAAAAGTGCTTACCACACCAGCAGGATTTATTTTTCTAATTTTATTATTGCCAAAGTCAGCTACATAAATGTTTCCTGCGGCATCTGTGCAAACTCCATAGGGATAATTAAAACTAGCAGCAGTGCCAGTTGCATCAATTGCACCATTTGCGCCAGAACCAGCAAAGGTTGTTACTAGTTGTGCTTTTGTATTTTGAGAAAGGCATAAACTTAGAATGATTACAAAATAGAATAATGTTTTTTTTATGAAAAAATGGTTAAATTGTGTATATCAAATATAATTAAATATCAAATAATTAGAAGTTAAAGTTTGATTTAATGATTTATTCTTTAATAAGTTATGTAAAATATGAAGTTATAGTTTAATTTCATGAATTATCAAATTAGTTCACGAAATGTACATTTGAATTTGTGAATAGTAAAATAAAAGCTTTCATTTTGTTTTAAGATTGTAAATACATCTCAATTAATCCTTCCGGAGCATTAAATTCAATTGTTTTTAAATCATCATCAATTTCAATAATCAAATCATCATTGAATGGCAAAATAATCTCAGCGCCAGAAGGATGAATGACTTTTATGATTGTATTTTCTGTTTTTTCGTCAACATCACTTATATTTCCAATGTTACCCAATTTGGAATCAATAATCGCATAGCCAATAAATTCTTTTAAAGACTCATCTTCTTCTAAAATAAAATCGGGTAAGGAAAATGCCTTTTTTCCGATTAGTTTTTTTGAAGTTTCAACAGCATCAATGGTTTCCAGTTTTAAAATATAACCTGTATTGTTAGGTCTACATTCCTCAACAAAATAAGGAACCTGTGACCCATTCAAAGCCAAAAAAATAGATTTAATATTTTCATCAATATTCACCAATTCATTTAATCGTAAAATCACGTGACCTTTTAAGCCATGTGTTTTACTAATATATCCAATTTCTTCTGTTTCCATTTTAGTCTATCGTTTCGTTTCCTGCGTCAAATTTAGGCAAAGCTAGTCTATATTTTACAGCTATAACTCTAATAACAATAATTAAGCTCATGCAAATAGGAGCTGCAATATTCGCATCTATTTTAAAATATAACATACTTGTATATAAAATGGCTCCTGCAATGCAAGCAGTAGCATAAATTTCTTTGGCAAAGATTAAAGGAATTTCATTTAATAAGGTATCTCTTATAACACCGCCAAATACAGCAGAAATCAAGCCTAATATTACTGCGGCAAATGGATTTACGCCTAGCTCTAAACTTTTTTGAACTCCTAATATGGTATAAATACCAACTCCCACTGTATCAAATAAAAATAAGGTCCGACGTAATTTAACAATGTACTTTTTGAATAAGAGAGTAAAGGTAAATGCAATAATGATAGAGATTAAAATGTTTTTATCGCTTAGCCAAGAAATAGGGTAGGCTCCCAACATCATGTCTCTTAGCGTTCCTCCACCAATGGCAGTAATAAAGCCAGTAAAAAATACGCCAAAATAATCATGGTAATGTTTTTTATCTCGTGCTGCTAATGAACCCGAAATGGTAAAGAAAAAAATACCAATAAGATTAAGCCAATAGAATAACATTTAAGTTTTGAAAGTTAAAAGGTTTTGAAGGTTGTAAAGTTAAATGTGTGTTTTTGGAGTTAATTTTTCGCCTTCCCATTTAGCAACTACTGCACTTGCAACCGCGTTTCCGATAACATTGGTTGCACTACGGCCCATATCTAAAATTTGGTCAACGGCTAATAATAATAATAAACCTTCTCCTGGTATGTTAAACATACTTAACATGCCTGCAATAACTACTAAAGATGCTCTTGGTACGCCGGCCATACCTTTGCTGGTAATTAATAAAATTAACATCATTTGAATTTGATCACCCATCGTCATATTTATACCATATGCTTGTGCAATAAATACGGTGGCAAAGGTCATATACATAATAGAGCCATCTAAATTAAATGAGTATCCTAGTGGTAATACAAATGATACTATGCGATTACTGATGCCGAATTTTTCTAATTGTTCAATAGTTTTAGGCATCGCACTTTCAGAACTTGCCGTACTGAATGCTAATAAAATCGGCTCTTTAACATGAGATAGTAACGAGAAAAAGTTAATACGCAATACTAAGCAAATGCTAAATAAAATCCCGAATACAAAAAATAATAAACCTCCAAAAAAGCAAGCCATTAAATAGGCATAGCCACTTAATACATCCAAACCTTGTTGTATGACCACGGCAGTTATAGCCCCAAATACGCCAATAGGTGCAAAGCTCATCACAAAGTTGGTAACCTTAAACATAATGTGAGATAAACTATCCATGGCTTTAATCATGGGTTTACCTTGTTCGCCGATACTGGCAGCAGCTATTCCAAAAAATAAAGCAAAAATCACAATCGGTAAAATTTCATTTTCCGCCATTACTCTAATGATACTATCAGGTACAATATGGGCCACAAAATTGGAGGCGCTTTGTGCATTTGCTTTTACACCAGCATCTGCTGTTGCAGGTGGTAAATCCAATGCCATTACTTTACCTGGTTCAAATAAATTCACAATCACTAATCCTAAACTTAAAGCGAGTAGGGTAGCAAATGTAAAATACACAATAGTCTTTCCGCCAATTCTACCAACTGATTTAAAGTCTCCTACTTTAGCTACTCCCATTACCAATACCGCTAACACGAGCGGAGCAATAATCATTTTAATCAAACGTAAAAAAATATCACTTAAAATGGAATAGTTAGACGCTACTTTTTTCTTCGCTTGTTTTAATTGATCTTTTTCTATTTTGGCAACAGCTACCGACACTTGTTTTTCAATGTCAGCATTTCCTTTTGATATTTTTTGAATATAGGATTGCTCTATTTTAGGGGCATTATTTGTAATGGATTTATTAATTCCATAACCTAAAAAAATACCCACTATCATAGAGATAATGATGATGGTGATGAGTCTGTTTTTTTTACTGAACATAGTTTTGTTTTATGGAACGCAGATAACGCTGATGGTTATGATTGTTTATGATTTTAAAATATGAGTTATGTTATTTGAATACACTTTTCGTTTAACTTCCGGTTTCTTGCCAAAGTTGATAAGTAGACCAACTTCAATTTCTGTTGCTTTAAGATAATTTATTAGTTGAAATTCGTGCTCTTCGCATATAGATTCCGTAGCTTTTAATTCAACAATGACAATGCCCTCAACAACTAAATCTGCAAAGTATACTCCTACCTCTTGACCTTCATAATGAACTTTTATAGGCTCTTGTTTTTTTACATTAAAACCGATTAACTCTAATTCTATAAAAAGAGCATTTTCATATACTTTTTCCAAAAAACCATTACCCAAAGTATTATATACTTTGTAAAAGGCTTTTATTATTCTTTCAGTAATATCTGAATGCTTATAATTATCAATCTCCATCTTTAATCTATCCTAATTTTCAAAAATCATAATCATATTTATCATAATAAATCTGCGTCATCAGCGTTCCATAATTTAGAAGTCTTGTTTCTCAAAATAGCATCAACTAACACCAATGCAGCCATGCTTTCTACAATTGGCACTGCTCTTGGTAATACGCATGGGTCGTGGCGACCTTTACCTTTTACTGTTGTTTCGTTTCCATCTTTGTCAACACTTTTTTGATCCTGCATGATAGTTGCCACTGGTTTAAATGCTACGTTGAAATAAATATCTTCTCCGTTACTAATGCCACCTTGTATGCCACCGCTATTGTTAGTTGAGGTTGAAATTTTATTTTCGTTGGCTGAGGTTCTCGAAGTCAACGAAACAAAAGCATCATTTAATTCAGAACCTTTAAAGTTGATGGAATTAAAACCTGCACCGTATTCAAAACCTTTAACAGCATTAATACTGAGCATGGCTTTACCTAAATCGGCATGTAGTTTATCAAACACAGGTTCGCCTAATCCAATTGGAGTTCCTTTAACAACACAACTTACAATACCTCCAATAGTATCACCCGCTTTTCTAATATCTTCAATATAGCTTACCATGTTGTAGGCTGTTGCTGCATCCGGACAACGAATGATAGATTCTTCTGTTTTTGAAAGATCTAATTCTTGATATGCTTTCTCTAATTTAATATGCCCAACCTGACTTACGTAAGCCTGTATAGTAACGTTGAGGTGTTTTAAATATAATTTAGCGATAGCGCCACCAACAATGCGGCAAGCGGTTTCACGAGCTGATGAACGTCCGCCACCACGATAATCTCTGATGCCATATTTTTCTTGATAGGTAAAATCGGCATGAGAGGGGCGGAAAGCATCTTTAATATGTTCGTAGTCGTTACTTTTTTGATTGTTATTTTCAATAATGAATCCTATAGGATGTCCGGTTGATTTACCCTCAAAAATACCGGATAAAATTTTCACTTCATCTTCCTCTTTACGTTGAGTAGTAATGTGGGATTGCCCTGGTTTACGACGTTGTAATTCCTTTTGAATAAAGTCCATATCAATTTCTAAACCAGCAGGGCAGCCGTCAATGATGCCTCCTAAAGCTACACCATGACTTTCGCCAAAAGTGGTTAAACGAAATAGTGTTCCAAAAGTATTGCCTGCCATGATGTAAAAATAACCATTTTGTGGAATAAACATAATAGGAAAAGGGAATTAACCATATAAGACATATAAGTTTTTGGTAAAAAACAGTTGACTTTTGTGCCCTTTTATGACTTATATGGTTCAAAAACTTTAACTTGCATTTTTTAATCATATTAAATTATGTCGAGACTCTTAATTAAAAACATAAAAACATTAGTACAAGTTCGTGAAGCTGGAATTTTAAAAGTAAGTGGAGTAGCGATGAAAGAATTGCCTTGTATTGATAATGCTTGGTTAGCGGTTGATAATAGTTTAATTGCAGATTATGGAAGTATGGATGATTTTCCGGGAATTGAAGATTGGAAAGGATTAGAAATTATTGATTGTGAAGGGAAAATCATTATGCCATGTTATGCGGATAGCCACACACACATTGTGTATGCAGGAAATAGAGAAGGGGAATTTGTAGATAGAATTAATGGATTGAGTTACGAAGATATTTTTGCAAGAGGCGGTGGCATTTTAAATTCGGCTAAAAAACTAGCAGAGGCAAGCGAAGATGAATTGTTTGAGCAAGCCATGGTTCGTTTAAAAGAAGTGATTAGCCAAGGAACTGGAAGTATAGAAATTAAAAGTGGTTACGGACTAAGTGTGGAAAGCGAATTAAAAATGTTACGCGTTATTAAACGTATAAAAGATTTAGGTTTGATTCCCGTACGGGCTACTTTCCTTGGCGCACATGCTTTACCCTTAGCTTATAAAAATGATAAAGCAGGTTACATTAATTTAATTATTAATGAGATGTTGCCAAAAATTGCAGCAGAAAAATTAGCTGATTATATTGATGTGTTTTGCGAGCAAAATTATTTTACTTACGAGGAAACCAAAACTATTTTAGAAGCAGGAAAAAAACATGGCTTAGTACCAAAAGTTCATGCCGAGCAGATGAGCCACTTTGGTGGTATTAAGGCGGGAGTTGAATGTGGAGCCATTAGCGTTGATCATTTAGAATTTTGTGATGATAGTGATATTGAATTATTAAAACACTCAAACACCATGGCAACTCTATTACCGGGTGCAGCTTTCTTTTTAGGTTTACCTTTACCGCCAGCTCGTAAAATGATTGATGCAGGTTTACCTATTGCTTTTGCAAGTGATTTTAATCCGGGTTCTTGCCCAAGTGGCAATATGAATTTTATGATGAGTTTAGGTTGCGTGCAATATAAACTAACTCCCGAAGAAGTTATTAATGCTTGCACCATTAACTCTGCTTATGCCATGAATGTATCGCATGAAGTAGGAAGTATAACCATTGGTAAAAAAGCAAATTTTTTTATTACCAAACCAATTAGTTCTTATGGTTTTATACCGTATTCGTTTGGAAGTAATTTAATTGAGAGTGTGTATTTGAATGGTGTGAGGCAGTAAGTATTCATACTTAAAATAAAAAAACCTTACATTTCTGTAAGGCTTCTAATAATTGTATAGTTATTTGATCTATCTTCTTCCGTTCTTACGGTTAAATCCCTTAACTTTTCTTGAAGACAATGCATCTTGAACTTTTTTATTTTCCTGATGAAAAGCAACTTCTTCTCTGTGATGAAATTTATTTTCAGCTTTATGAATTTCAATCGTTGTAATCGGATGTTTTTCACCACGCTCAGGGATAAAATTCAAATCTTCACCATGAACTTTTATTTCAGGAATATTATTTGATTTACTTTTTGCAGGAGTGTTAACTTTTTTAACCTTTGAACCTTGTGTTTTATTATTTACCGGAACACTAGCTTTAGTTATTTTTTTAGTAGCCGCTTTTTTTGTTTTGGCTTTTGGAGTAATTGCCACTTTTTTAACCACTATACTTTTTTTAGTCACGCTTGGGCGTGATGTTTTTTTTGTTTTCTTAGCAGATACTTTTGCTTTTAAAGGAACGGCTATCTTAATCTGTTTTTTAGCAGCAACTTTTTTTACTGGCGTTTTAGAAATGCTTGGGCGTGATATTTTTTTAGTTACCTTTTTTGCAGCTAATTTTTTTATTGGTGCTTTAACAATTACTTTTTTCAAAACTTTCTTCGGTGCAGCTTTTTTAACTATTTTTTTTGACTCTTCCTTTTTTGATTTAGTGTTTGCGGATTTTTTTATTTTCTTTAGCATAAATTTAATTTTTAGAGATTAAAATTTCTTTCGTTATTTCTTATAATAAAGTTCATTATTATTTATTAGTATAGGTTACACAATTCTGTAAATAAGTTACATTATAAACAAATAACAATCGAGAAGGAAGTATCGGTCAAAAAAATTAGTTGTACAAAACCAATTAGTCGTATAGCTTTATTTCATAATTGTTTGGAAGTAATTTAATTGAATCTGTTTAATTGAGAGGTAAAGGCAGTAATTACTTTATGAAGCACTTATTTCAATTGCTTATGCGAACCATCGCAACTGGGCATTTTTTTAGATAAACCGCAAGTACAATCATTAAATCCTATGCCATCTAAAATGCGTTGAGTATAATTGTCTATTCTTGATTCTCGGGTTGCAGATTGTTTAGCGCCAGCAAAATAGAGTAGGTAAGCTCTTTGTCGCCCAGGTGTTAATGCATAAAATGCTTTTTTTAAAGAAGGTATTTTATCTAACTTTTTTTGAAATTCTTCTGGAACAGAAAATTCTTCCGTTTTTTTATGTTCTACTTTTAAACCTGCTTTTTCAACTTCAACCGCTTCAAAAATATAAGACTTTATTAGGGTTTTCATTTTCACTATTTCTTTTAAACTGGTAAATCTAATTTGACGGCCAGATTGTACATTTTCGGTTTGCTGAATTAAAATCCCCTTTTCATCTTGTAATAATGCACCTTTCATAAATAATAATGCGCAATAGTCTTTAAAAGCGTGTATTAAAACAATATTACTTTTTTGATACGTATAGCAAGGAACTCCCCATTTTAGTTCTTCCACCAAGTTACAATCCAAAACCAATGCCCTTAATTGTTCCATTTCTACTTTCCAGTTTTTAACGGAACTTAAATAGGCATCTACTTTTGGATTCATGTTTTAAAAATAATTGAATTTTTATTTATCAAAGATAAAGGTAGAAGGCTGTTTTTCAAAGTAAACAAATTTACTCAACCGCCTTCACCCACATTCTTACTTCAATCAAAGGTCTATCGTCTTTATTTTTACCAACGGCTGCTATTTTATCAATCACCTCTAAACCTTCAATCACTTCTCCAAAAATAGTGTATTGGCTATCTAAATGTGGTGTACCGCCAATTGTTTTGTAAATAGTTTTATGTTCAGGGGGGAAAGTATAATGAGGAGTTTTTGCATATTCATCATCTACCAATTTATTTACGACTTTAAAATAAACCATTAAGCTATCGTTATTTTGATCTTTTTTAGCCGTAGCTATTTTCTCTTTTAAAACTGTATTTTCGGGTTTGTTTAAAATGTCTTCTTTTATTTTAGTAATAATGGGTTTATTGATACGTTTTTCGAATGAAACTAGATCTTCTTCTGTTCTTACTTTGCCTTGCACAATGTAAAATTGTGCAGCTGATGAGGCTTTTTCTGGATTAACATCATCTCCGTTTCGGGCGGCACACAACATCCCTTTTTTGTGACAAAGACTAGGCACAAATTCGGCAGGAACAGTATATTTTAAATCGCCATCCCCTAATAATTTTGCAGGTTCGGCATATTTACTATCTGGGTCTCCCCCCTGAATCATAAAATCTTGTATTACTCTATGAAATAACAAGCTGTCATAATAATGTTCCTTCACCAATTTCAAAAAATTATCACGGTGTTTAGGTGTTTCATTAAATAATTTAAGTTTCATATCGCCATAAAGCGTTGAAATAATAATAGTTTCCTTAGAAAATGTTTGAGAAAAACCTTGTTTAGTAGCAAAAATAAGGCTCAAACTCAATATTATATGTTTTAGATACTTTCTAATCATTTTTTTCTTTATATTTGGGGTACAAATATTAATCCAATATAATTAATATAAAAATGAAATAGTCATGTTTTTTTTAATTAAGGTATAATTGTAACATGACTATACCATATGACAACTAAAAAAAATAAAAACTGCATATGAAAGTAAAATTATTTATCACAACATTAGCTTTAGGTCTAATTACTTTAGGTTTAAATAGTTCATGTCAAAAGAAAACAGATTGTAAGTTAATTATTACCACTCATGATGTAGTTGGAAATGCTATTGGTGGAGCTACAGTGAAGCTATATGCAAATGTTAAAACATCGTCAGGCGCAACTGTTGAAGCTGATTTAAAGGCTGAAGGTCAATCTGACGGAGGTGGTTCAAGTTCTTATACATTTAAACTACCTGCAATTTTAGATGTTAAAGTTGTTTCTGGAGGTTTAAGCGGAATAGGAATTGTGAAATTAGAAGAAGGTAAAACTGTAACAAAAGATATTATTTTAAAGTAATTATCATTTAAATAGATTTTAAATCCTCTACTTTTGGTAGGGGATTTTTTATTTTAAAGGTTTTTGTAAAACAAAATTAGGTTATTGGCTATGGCTTTATAATCAAAAGTATTCTCTGCTAATTTTCGGGCAGAGAATTGTAAACTTTGTTTTTGAGAAGGATTATTTAAAAGAGTAATGATGGCTTTTGTAAATTCTTGTTTCGAATTAGCAATTAACATATTTTTACCAGAAGAGTAGGGAATACCTTCGGCACCAATACTAGTAGTAATAATTGCTTTACCGTAGGCTAAGCCTTCCACTAATTTAATTCTTAATCCACTTCCCGACCATAAAGGCACTAACATAATATCATAAGATTTATAAAACTCAGACGAATCTTTAACATCATCAATAATAGTAATATTTTTAGATGCTATTTTTTTAAATCTTTCGGGCATTCCTCTTCCCGCCAATACTAATTTCGCATCAGGTTGTTGTTTTAAAACATCTGACCATACTTCTTTTAAAAGCCAATCAACAGCTTCAATATTTGGCATCCAGTCCATTGATGCAAAATGAAACAAGGTGTTAGGGTGTTTGGGCGCTACTTCATGCTGATAGCTATCTAAATTAATTCCTGTTAAACAAGTATGAATTGGTTTATTGGGGCAAATACTAGTAATTGTTTTTTTATCTTCGTCAGTAATAGTTACAACAGCATCTACCTTATTAAAGGCATTAATTTCAAATGATTTCAATCGGCTATTTTGTAAACTTAAATAGGTTTTTTTGACGCTTGTTTTTTCATTTGCTAAATGTCGTTCCCAAATTTGATGTTCTACATTATGGCTTCTCAATACAATTTTTGCTTTTGAATATAGTTTAATAATGGGGATATATGTAGCCATAAAAACCCCTTCTAACTGAACAATATCAAATGAATGATTTTTTAATTTTTGTATTAGTCGCTCTTCATATTCTTTAAAAAAGAAACGACTAACAAAATAGGACTGTGAAGAAAATAGATTAAAAAATGCCCCTAAAATACTTGTATCTGCATTTCTGTAAACAGATTGGTAATTGGTTTTTTGTTTAAAATCAGAAGAAATATTTTCTTCGGGTTTAAAATGTTTTTTAGTATTAATTGGCAATAAATGTAATTCAATACCATTATCGGCTAACCCTTCTGCTAATGTACTAATGGCAATAGAACTTCCATCGTTAGCAGGATATGGAGCTTTATTGCACAGCTGAAGGATTTTCATTGCTAGTTTTTGGAGTGCGTTTAAATAATTTTTTAATAGGTTCAGTGTATGAATAGATGTCAAATAAAGCAGAGTCTTTGGCGGCTTTAAAGGTTAAGAAAATTCCGAGAGGCAAAAATAATAATAATGGAAACCAGGATCCAAATACAACTGTATAAACACCTTCCATTACTAAATCTTCAAAAATAATGCTTACTACATAATACAATAAAAAGAATAACACGGCTACTACTACTGGCAATCCCATTCCGCCTTTTCTAATAATAGCGCCTAATGGGGCTCCAACAAAAAACAAAACGATACATGCAAACGAAATGCTTATTTTTTTATGCCAGCCAACAGAATAATCAATAGCATTAAATTTTTTCACAGAAACTTCATCATTTACTGAATCAATAAAGCTACTGGAACTTCTTACTAAATTTTGAGAATTTTCTACACTACGTTTAAATTCATCAGGATTTAAAGTTTTGTAGAAGGCGTAAATGGATTGTTGATTTTTTGACATTCCAGAGGTACGTATAGTACGGGCTAAAAAGTAATTATTAAATTGGTTATTTAAGTTTGCGTATTTTTTTCCAATTTCAAGATTGTAAGTATCTACTTCCATGGCTATTTGCCATATATTCATCATTTCGTGATGACCTTTAAATAGTTCCTCTTCTGTTTGCTTCATTTTAAAGCTACTCATGTCAACATTAATATTCAATTCTTTGTACAACAATTGCATTAAAGGGTGATTCCTTTTACTGTTTTCATCTTGCACAACATCCTCATATCTTGTGCCATTGTTTAGCTGTATTTGAAGGTAATTAGTGTCTACCGAAGTTTTCATTTTACCACTATCAGCATATAGTTGTATGTTATTACCTAAGCCATCAGAATGATCATAAATACTCAAATTATACAATGTTTGCCCGTCTTTACTTTTATTACCTACTTTAATGCTATATCCATCTAATTTATCGAAATAAACCCCCTCTTTTATACTGAGTGTTGGTTTAGCTTGCCTTATATCCCATAGCATACGAGCAGATTTAAGGGTAACAGCTGGTAAAATAAAGTTATTAAATACAAAGGTAACACCCGCTAAAAAAATAATAAAAATAAAAAGAGGCTTGATGATTTTGAAGAGGGATAATCCACAGGATTTCATAGCCGCTAATTCATAATTTTCGGCTAAGTTACCAAAGGTCATAATAGAGGATAGTAGAACTGCCAAAGGCATTGCTATTGGTATAAAAGTAATAAAGGAATAAGCAAAAAACTGTGTCAATATCCAAGTCCCCATTCCTTTACCAACAATCTCATCCATGTAGGTAAATACATGAATTAAAAAAAACACAAATACGCCAATAAATAAGGTAAGGAAAAATGGCGGTAAATACGCCTTTAACAAATGTTTATGTAATACTTTTAGTGCCAATTTAGAGTTCTAATTTAATTATATTTTTTTAGCGGAAAGCCACAAATTATATAAACTTTGTTATTTTTGTAGGATATGATTAATGGAAAAAAGATAGTGGTTGTATTGCCAGCATATAATGCGGCATTAACTTTAAAACGTACATACGATGAAATTCCTTTTGATATTGTTGATGATGTAGTATTAGTAGATGATCATAGTAAGGATAATACATCTGAAGTTGGCAAACAATTGGGTATAAAGCATGTTATTCGTCATGAACAAAATAAAGGTTATGGCGGAAACCAAAAAACATGTTATGATAAAGCCTTAGAAATAGGGGCTGATATCGTTATTATGTTACATCCTGATTATCAGTATACGCCTAAATTAATTCATAGTATGAGTTATATCATTGCAAATGATTTATATCCATCTGTGTTTGGTTCTCGTATTTTAGGTAAAGGCGCTTTAAAAGGTGGTATGCCAATGTATAAGTATATCTTTAACCGTTGTTTAACCTTGACTCAAAATATTTTAATCAATCAAAAATTAAGTGAGTATCATACTGGTTATAGAGCATTTAATAGAGAGATTTTAGAAACTATTAGTTACCACGAAAACTCGGATGATTTTGTATTTGATAATCAAATGATTTCTCAAATATTTTATGCTGGTTTTCAAATTGCCGAAATAACCTGCCCTACAAAATATTTCCCTGAAGCAAGTTCTATAAACTTTAGACGTAGTGCTAAATATGGGATGGGTGTACTAGGTGTTTCGTTTTCGCATTTCTTTAATAAATTAGGTTTAGCAAAAAACAAGATTTATAAAAGAAGAAAATAATAATCACAAAACTTCTTCTGATGAAAAACATTAAACTGATAGCTGTTATATTTTTAATAGCCCTATTACCTTCTTGCAAATCATGTAAGGATAATAAAACGGAAGAAGAAACTCCTGAAACACCCGCTAGTGGACCAAGCTTAGAAAATACCCTAGGTTTTGGGGTGTTAAGTAAGGTTAACGGAATTTGGGATGGACCAGTATCGTCAACTACAGGACTTGGTAGTTACCCGCAATGGATTGTTGATTTTAGACCAATCTCAGAAAATCAAATTTCAGCAAAAAACGAATTAGATTCATTGAATGATATTTTCATGTCATTTTTTGTTGTGAAACACAATAATGAGTATAAGGTGGCTTTTAGAAACGGAGGTTCTTTTGTTGGCATGAAGCGCTCTTCGTATATGTTGGCAGATAGTGTTTCGGAAACTCCTAGCCAATCGTATTACCGTTTTTCTGAAGTAGTAAAAGGTAAATCAAGAGCTTATTCGGAAGTGATTAGAAAAGGAGATAGTTTAATTTTAAAGTCTTATACCAATAAAACCAATACCTTACCATCTTCGGTGCCACATATGGCTTGGAGAGCTCAATTAAAAGATAGTACTTCGGCGGCAGCTGCAGTTTCAGTATTTTCTTTTCCTAAAAAAACAATGACGAAGGATTTTTCAACAACTTTTGTAGGGCAACCCGAATCTATTTATTATGCTCCTTCTGGTATACCGGCAGGTGATCCGTATCCTGAAACAGCACAGCCGTATTTGGGGCAAACCACAGTAAACTATAGCTACGACGCATCGCACATCCCTAACAATAGCAAAAAGGTATTTATTATAATTATGACACAGCCTTTGTTTAGCGGACCAGTTCCTAATTTAGCTAACTTAAAATACCGTTCGCGTTATGTGATTTTAGCAGCCAACGATACTAGCTTTTTATTTAATTATATGCATCCAGGCACCTATTATGTGTATGCTTTATATGATACAGACGGAAACAATACGCCTAACAGTGGCGATTGGTTAAGCACAGCTAATACAAGTTTTACGCTTAATGCTTTAGGAACAACAACTGTAAATCCTCAAATTAATTTCACTATTCCTTAATATTTTAGAGAAAGACTCTCTAAAACAACAAAACCACTTGATAATCAAGTGGTTTTGTTACTTAGCCGTGCTCCCACCTGGAATCGAACCAGGCACCTACTGATTATGAGTCAGTTGCTCTAACCGAATGAGCTATAGGAGCATTTTATTCCCAATTTACTCTAACCGTCCCGATAGCTATCGGGAGAGCTATAGGAGCTTCTCAACTCCAAAATAGAGATAAGGCTGTAAAAATATATATTTGTAGCACATAAACAAAATATATGGGTCAAATAAAAAATATAATTTTTGATTTAGGTGGTGTGATTATTAATCTTGATATTCAAAAAACGATTCAGGAATTTAATAAACTATCAAATAAACCATTTGAAACCATTTATACTCAATTGCAGCAATCTCCCGTATTTGACCAATTTGATAAAGGAGAAATTTCAGAAAGAGATTTTTTTGATGCATTAAAAAAAGCTTTAGAAAATAATTGTGCTGATGAAAAAATAATACTTGCTTGGAATGCAATGTTGTTAGATTTTCCTAAACATAGATTAGAGTTACTCGAAAAACTAAAACCTAATTACCGTTTATTTTTATTAAGTAATACCAATGAAACACATGTATTGGAATTTGAAAAAAGTTTGTTTCACGCACACGGACATCAAAACTTAAAACCATTTTTTGAAAAAGTATATTATTCGTGCCGAATGAATATGCGAAAACCTGACACTACTATTTTTGATTTTGTATTGAAAGAAAATAATTTGGTTACTGAAGAAACTTTATTTATTGACGATTCTCCTCAACATATTGATGGTGCTTTAAAGACAGGCATAAAAGCAATCTTGTTGCCAAAAGATAAAGAGGTAGAAAGTTTACTGAAAGACTTATATTTAATTTAAAAATACGGTGAAAAAACTATTTTTTATATCCCTCTATTTATTACAAATAAATGGGTTTTCTCAAAACTTTACCAAGTTATGGGAACCTATACAATCCCGTATTGATAAAGGTGGTTCATTTAGTAATGAGGAATTGAATGATTTTTTAAAAACTCACGATAAACTTCTGCAACAAAATTTAATTGAAAAATCTATACTGATAGATTATTTAGGAAGTAATGCTTTTCGTGAAGCAAAGTATCAAGAATCGGCAGACTTTTTCAATGCAGCAATTGATATTACCAAAAGTATAAATGACACTATTTATAGAGCCTTTTATATATACGACTTGGCGTGTTTGTATAATCATATTGGTTATTATACAGATGCCGAATCGTTATTTATAAAATCATTGCCAACTTTAGCCGCAGTGTACGGACAAAATAGCATACAATACACCATGCGATTTAAAATTTTAGCAGAGATGTATGTAGAAATGGGAAATTATGCCTACGCTAAATCCATGAACGATGCCTTACTGTATTATTTTAAAACATTGAATGGTGAAAAAGATAGAGAATATTTAATTTGTTTAAATAATGATGCTCGTATTAATCAAGGTACGGGTGATTATGAAAAGGCCTTGAATACATTTAAACAATTATTGGAAATACATGCGTCAATTGTTCCAATAGATACTACGGACTATGTTACGACATTAAATAATACAGCTGAAGCTTATCGATTGTCAGGTAATTATAAAGACGCACTCATACTGTTAAATAAGGGTATTGCTTTATCTATTATTTCTAACAAGAATGAGTTAACCTTAGCCACCATGTATAATAACCTTGGTTTATGCTACAAAAATATAGGAGATTATAAATTGGCAGAAGAGGTAAATGATAAATCGATTGCTATTTATAAAAAATTAAAATTAGAATATTCGCCCGATTATAGCACTTCTTTAAATAATCAGGCTGAGTTATACCGCAATTTAGGACGCTATAAACAAGCGGGTGACTTATTGAAAAATGTATTACTAATTAGAGAACAATCACTAGGAGTTAAACATCAAAATTATGCAAATGCACTCAATAATTTAGCCTTATTGTTTATTGATGAAGGTTCATATACTGAAGCAGAGCCTCATTTATTACAAGCAAAAACTATTTACAAAGAAACGTTAGGAGAGAATCATCCCTTTTATGCTAACTGTTTAAATAGCTTAGCCATGTTGTACATAAATTTACGTCGATATAAAGAGGCTGAGATATTAAAAAATGAAGCTCTTAACATCATGAAAAATACAGTGGGTGAAACGCACGAACGCTATGCTTATTTTTTGGGAGGAACGGTATCTTTATATATTGCCTTACATAATTATGATAAGGCAATAGAAAACACGATTAAATCAAATGAAATTATTAAAACGAAGTTTGGCGAAAAACATATTGCATACATAGATGGATTATTTAATCTGGCTTATTTATATACTAAGACTAAAAACTATAAGAAAGCGGAAGAACTATATCTTTTTACGTTGAAATATTATAAGGAGCAATTTTCGGAGTACTTTGAAAGTATGAGCGAGAATGAACAGTTTAATCAATTTCATATTCTTGGTAATCGATTTGATTATTTTAACGGCTTCGTTATGAAGTATACGAAAGAGTTTCCTAAAGAAAACCACAACGAATTATTAGCTACCTGTTTTAATTATGAGTTATTTATTAAATCCTTATTATTAAATAAAAGTATCAATACCCGAAAAACTATATTAAATAGTAATGATACATTATTGGTAAACACATATAATCGTTGGCTGGCTATTAAGCAGCAAATATCAGAGAGTTTTAGAGATTTAAACCTTCAGGCAAGTTACTGGAACATGGCTGAACTAGAAAATCAAGCAAATAAATTAGAACTGTTTTTAAAAACAAAAGTTAACTCATTTAATTCAACTCAAGATGTAGGTTATAAAGATATTCAACAAAAATTAAAAGCTAATGAGGCAGCTATTACTATTATGAGGGAATATTTTCAATTGAACGATACTGACTATGTAACAGAATATGTAGCTTTAGTGTTAAAGAAAAATGATTTGTATCCTTCCTTGGTTCGCATTGCTTATACCAACGATTTTGAAACAAGTTATATAAACGACTATATCAACCAAATGTATAATAGAGTAGAAGATAAACTCTCTTATAATCGTTTTTGGAAACCAATAGCGGCAAAGTTACAAGGGATTACTAAAGCTTTTATAGCACCGGGCGGCGTTTATAATCAAGTAAACTTAAATACGCTCCAAAATCCAATCACAAAAAAATATGTATTAGATGAAGTTGGGTTAAGTGTATTGCCGAATTTAAGTTATATGTTAAATGAAAACAGTAACAATGTATCTAATAGCGCAGAATTATATGGATTCCCTGATTATGAGTATGATTTTTCTAAAAAAGCAAGCACACCTATTATCAGCGAAGCTATTGCTAGTAGCCGTTATGGTTTATTTAAATTAGTGCCTTTGCCAGGTACAAAAACAGAAGTTGAAAATATTTCTAAATTTTTAGAAAACTCTAAATGGAAAGTGAATATGTATCAAAAAGAATTTGCGTGCGAAGAGCAATTAAAAAAAGTAGTATCTCCAAAAGTATTGCATATAGCTACGCATGGTTATTTCTTAAAAGATGTTTATGATAAAGACGATAAAAGTTTTTTTGGCTTTGAAGAATATAAAATAAAAAGTAATCCTTTATTACAATCAGGTATTATGCTAGCAGGAGCATCTTTGGCTGCAAAAGATACTTCCGACAATAAAAAAGCTCAGGATGGAATTTTTACGGCTTACGAAGCATCGCTTTTGAATTTAAGTAATACAGATTTAGTAATACTATCAGCTTGTGAAACAGGTTTGGGACGAGATATTAATAACCAAGGTGTGTTTGGATTGCAACGGGCATTTTATATTGCAGGCGCTAAAAACTTAATTATGAGTTTATGGAGTGTAGATGATGATGCTACTCAATTATTAATGACAGAGTTTTATAAACAATGGAGTTTAAATTCGAGTCACGAGTTTATTTCAAAATCATTTGTTAAAGCACAACAAGAAGTTCGAAAAAAATATCCTCATCCATATTATTGGGGAGCATTTATATTATTAGGGAATTAATTTTTTTTAAATCACTTTATTAAAAGGCTTACATCACATCGCTATTATTTGTTCTGATTATCAAAAGTCGAAGCAATTTTATACTACCATTTTGGGTTTCGAAATTCAACAGGAAGTTTATCGCAAAGAAAGGGATTCTTATAAATTAGATTTATCGTTAAATGGAATGTATATAATTGAATTGTTTTCTTTTCCTAATCCAAAAAATCGTCCCACAAAACCAGAAGCTGCCGGACTAAGACATATTGCTTTTAAAGTGGGCAACATACAAGAAGTTATTAAACATATTCAAAGCTTTGGTGTTGTTGTTGAGCCTATTCGTGTGGATGAATTCACAGATAAGCAATTTACTTTTTTTAGGGATCCTGATGATTTGCCGATAGAGTTGTATGAGGCTGGCAATTAAATTTATTTCAATAATATGAAATACCCATGTTTGCCTCAAGTGCAAATGCCAATGACTAAACTAGGTAAACCATACTTCGATAAACTCAGTACGAGAATGACAATTAAAAATAATAAATATCTACATATGAATTCTTTGTTTTATCTTTATACTTAAGTATTATGAAATTATTTAAATTTTCGCTTATTATAATTCTTTTTTTTACTATTTGTTTAAATACAACCTGTAAAAAAACAATACCTATTTCATATTCTGGTTATGTATATGATTCTTTGAGTAGTAAAAATCCAAAAGGAGTTGGAGGCGTTGTCGTATTATTATCAGCATGTAATGGAAAAGAATCAGGAAGTAGCTCTCAGTGTTTA
>JBKJPW010000053.1:0-5399 GCA_046594225.1 Bacteroidia bacterium | reverse complement strand
GCCACCCAAAGCAATTTGTGAAAATTGCCAGAGCGTAAGCAAAGTTTACAAGCTTTTTTGCAAAATTAGGATTGCAGGGCTGGTTTGTGCGTTTTGCAAATGGGCTTGGAAACTTAGGGGAGCAAATAAACGTAGGTCTACTTACTATTTTTGTGTCCGTTGATGATTTTAACTATTTCACTTAACTGGTCTAAGGGAATGGTTTTGATAGTGTCTTGCCAGTTTAGGTCGGTATTTTGTTTCTTTAACCTAGTAATAGGGTGGGTGTCTGCTAATTTCTCATTGCGGTTAGCTGTCCAAACAAGTAAGTCGTTTGGTGTACAGTTGAGTAAGGTACAAAGCTTGTCAATGTGGTTTAACCTAAAAGAAACTGTCTTAGCATTGAGAAGGTTGTGAGCAGTATGTGAGGGAAAGCCAGCACTTACGAGGTAAGAGAAGGGTTTATCAATACCGCGTGCTTTAAAAATGGGTGGTAGGTTGAGAGATAACATGTTGCAGTCGCTAAAAATTAAAACGCAGGTTAAAGATATTAAAAATACTATTAAAATACTTAAAACGAAGTAAAAAAAAGTTAAAACGCAGTTAGTAGTTCTTAAAACGCATACGAAAGAACTTAAAACTCCTATTCAAAAAATTAAAACACTATATAAAAAAATTAAAACTGCTACGTTAAAAATTAAAAATACTATTGCAGTACTTAAAAATGACTATGCTTTATTATTAGTTAATCTGCAAATGCTTTGATGTCTGCCCGCATTTTTGGAGGTGCTGTTAGTACTCTTTTTTCTTATATTTCTGGCCGTAAACTGCAATTGCATCCTATATGAAATGGTATTTTTGGTGGATTTGATTTTGAATATTTCTTTTTGCATTCTTCCCTTGCTCTTAGACAAACAAAGTTTGAATTCAAGTCTTCAAATTTCTCAACTTTAAAACCTTTAACCAAAGATTTGTAGCTATTTATATCTTCTGTGTTTCTATCGGAACTGCTGTATGTGTCAGTAATTAATTTTGTGTATTCTTTTAAAAACACCCAATGGTTTTGAACAGCTACAATATCTAAGTTTTGAAATTCAATTGACAACGGTTTGATTTTAAATAAATTTCTTGTCGCAACGAATTTCCCCATATTGCCTAATAGTTCTTTATTTTCATTTAAATATTCGATAGCTTTATTTTTCCTTTTAAAATGTCCTTCTTCTTTGTCGCATATTAAATTCAAAGTTTTTAGCGTCTGTGCATTTAAAATTTCTTCTTTCTTTATTTCTTCGGCTGTATAAATAAGATCAGCTTTTAATAAATCTTCGACATCCTTTCGTTCCAAATTGTTTCGTTTCAAACCAAAGTGTACTGATTTGATTTAAAAAAGAAGAGACATTTTCTTAAGTTTAACTAATGTAAAAACAGAAAGAAAATGGAAACAAATCCAAACAAAAAAACCGCCCAAAGTTTAATTAAGGATATTAAACGTAAAACAAATCGTACTTATAGTTCGGAAGAAAAGATTCGTATAGTTATTGAAGGCATGCGAGGTGAAGAAAGTATATCAGCTATTTGCAGAAAGTATGGTATTAACGACAGCTTGTATTACAAATGGAGCAAAGATTTTATGGAAGCTGGTAAGAAACGTTTAAGTGGTGATACTGAACGTAATGCAACTTCAGATGAAGTACATCATTTAAAAAAAGAAAATGATAATTTAAAGAAAGCCATCGCTGATTTATATCTCCATAATGAGTCATTAAAAAAAAGTTTAACAGGCTTGGATTAAGCCCAAAAATGACTAAATACATGAGATTTACACAAAGCGACAAATACGAAATTATTTTACTAGTTGAGAAATCAGAACTAAGTTTAACAAAAACATTGGCGGAATTAGGCATACATAAAAGCACGTTTTATAATTGGTACAATGCTTACTTACTTGATGGTTATGATGGATTGTCTGATAAACCCAAAAACAGAAAACAGTATTGGAATGCCATACCTGAAGAGGAGAAGCAATTAATTACTGAGACTGCACTTGATTATCCTGAACGTTCATCTCGTGAAATTGCATTTTTGTTTACGGATATTCACAAACGATTTGTGTCAGAAAGTTCTGTTTACCGAATACTTAAAGCCCAAGGATTAATAACATCGCCAGTGTATGATTTAATCAGAGCATCTAGTGAATTTAAAGATAAAACGAACCGTGTAAATGAAATGTGGCAAACGGATTTTACATATTTTAAAATCATAGGCTGGGGATGGTATTATTTAAGTACAGTTTTAGATGATTACAGTAGGTTTATTATTCATTGGCAGTTAGGTCCTACGATGAAAGAAACAGATGTAGAAGATACAATTAATGCAGCCATGCTAAAATCAAATTTAAAACCAAACGAAAAACCAAAATTATTGAGCGATAATGGATCGTGTTATATTGCAAGTGATTTTAAAGAGTACACTAAAGCTAATGAAATCAAACATATCAGAGGTAGAGTTCGACATCCACAAACCCAAGGGAAAATTGAACGATACCATCGTAGTATGAAAAATGTCATTAAACTTGACGTATATCACAGCCCGATGGAATTAGAAGCAGCTTTAAAAAAATTTGTGCATTATTACAATTACGAACGTTATCATGAATCAATCAACAACGTAACGCCAGCACAAAAATATTATGGTAAGTCAAATCAAGTATTAGAAAGGAGGAGCAAAATAAAAAATGAAACACTAAAAAAAAGAAAACAAAATTACATCAATCGCTTGTCGGTAAGTAAAATTATTCTGACAAGGACTGGCTCCTTAAAAAAGCCAAAGTCCGAAGTTGGAAATAATTTTACGACTGCATACACAACTAATCAAAAAAATAACTAATTTTAAAAAGAAAATGTCTCTAATTATAAATGCTTAAAAGTCCACATTGGTTTGAAGACATACAGGTGTAGGCGTTAAAACTTTGCAATTAACCTTAGCAAATGGTTTATATACCATACACTTAACTAATATTGAAAGCAATGCTACCTATATTCAAAAAATGGTTATTCAACAATAAACCGATATTATCTTTTATAAAAGCTAATAGTAAGCTATGCTTACTATTAGCTTTTATAATTGTTTTAAAACCAAGCAAAGCGCAACTTAATTTAATAGTTGATCCTAGCTTTGAAATTCATGATTCTTGTATCGCAAATATGGTGTTACTGGGCACAAAAAATTGGCATGCTTTAGATTCTACAAATAATACTTATCAAACCACGTCATCATGTAGTCCAGCCTATTTTAATATCTGTTCTATATACACAGATAATAGTTTACCAGAAAATACATGGACTGGACAAAATTATCAATATCCACGCACAGGTGATGGAATGTATGCAATGGAGTTTTTTTTATTATCAAGCGTTAACCCAGTTTATAATAGAGATTATTTGCGAGGACGAATACGAGGAGGTTTAATTAACGGGCAACAATATTGCGGCAAGTTTTATGTAAATTTATTTAATACACAATATTATGGTATTGATAGGTTTGGAGCTGTTTTAGATAATGGAGCATTAGATGCAAATAATGAGTGCTTACCTATTGTGGCTACACCAACATGGGAAAACCCAGCCTTTAATTATATTACTGATACGTTAGGTTGGCAACGTGTACAAGGTGCATTTACAGCAAATGGTACGGAAACTTATATTACTATTGGTAATTTTTATAGTCATGCCAATACCAATAAAATCATTTTTAATGCTGCATCAACTAGGTATGGCGAAGCCTATTATTATATAGATGATGTAAGTATTATACCCATACAAATAAAAGCATTGGCAGGTAGGGATACCAGTATCTGTATAGGAGATAGTATCAATTTAGGAAGACCAAACGAAGTTGGCTTAGATTGTAATTGGTTTGTTGCAGGTAATGCTACGCCATTTGCCAACACCAGTAACATTTGGTACAAACCAACAGCCACAGGCACAGTTAGCTTAGTGCAAAGTATGGATAACTGTATGATGAGTTATGATACAGTTAGTATTGTGGTTTGTAATAATACAGGGATTAAAGATTTAAAAAATGAAATAATAGATTTGAAAATATATCCTAATCCAAATAACGGTTTGTTTGAAGTTAATATTTTGAATCAGGAATTCTTTAGACAAAATAATAATGTTGAAATTAAAATTAATAATACTCTAGGACAAAACGTGCAAACAATAAGTGTTAAAACACTAACAACATTAATTGATTTAAAAGAAGATGATAATGGAATTTACTTTTTACAATTGTACAAAAACGGCAAACATTTAGGCACTAAAAAGATAGTATTGCAAAAATAATAATAAAAAATACCTTACGCCTGTGGCTCAGCGCCTTTGACTGAACGGGTGAGATGCGCAAAATAGTGCTGAAAGCACACCTAATTGTGTGGGAGGTAATTTAGCTTATTTGGTTTTTTGCAAGCCTTTTTGTAAAAAACAAATGTGCTAAATTATGTGATAGAAAGAACGGCTTTGTAAAAGCCACGTTTTGAAAAGTATAAGTTTGTATTTTATGTTTCGCCACGAAACGGAGAAGTAAATGCTAAGCAGTTAGTTGTCCAAGAGATACTTTTGTGTCTAAAGTTAAAGTTTGATTTTCCAGTCGGCTGGTTGCTTATAACGTTTTCGCGGTTTATTTCAGGCCGTTTTGGAACCGTTGTCTACCGAAATGTTTAAATAAAGATACAATGTTGCTAGGCAATTGCAAAGCAAAAATTAAAAAAGTTTCTACCGCTTTTGCAATTGCTTTGATGTCTGCAAGGCTTGAATAAACCGTGTGTTATGGCCCGTAGCTTTTTCTTTCCACTTAGTTTAAACACAGCTTTCGTTTCTGCAAGGTAACTATTACGGCGATACATTTATATTTACTTTTCTACGAATAACTAATAACAGTAGTTATTTTGCAGTTCGGTTTCTACACACAGGTCGATAGGTTTAGTGAATACATTTAGGTCTACCGAAACTACCAAACAAAGTTTGTTATTTGCAGTTAGGTCGACCGGATTTGGTGAGGTCGAAACGACGATTTAATAATTTAGTTTCTTAAGTGTCGCCACAGAAATGGGATGTGAGTTGTCTGCGGTTAGTTTGTCGGTTCTCGTCAAGCTATGAGCCATAACGGTTTCGCGGTTTATTTCAGTTTGGGTTTTGAAACTATTTCTACCGAAAAATTATTAACACTGCTTAATGCTTAATAGCCGTTTGCAAAGCAAAAATAACAAAATTTCCCGAAGGGACAACTTTTGCAAATGCCTTATACTTCCGCCCAAATTGAATAACCGGTGTGTTATGCAGCCGCCGTTTCCTTTTCTGCGGTTAGTTTGTCGGTTCTCGTCAAGCTATGAGCCATAACGGTTTCGCGGTTTATTTCAGTTT
>JBKJPW010000050.1:0-21439 GCA_046594225.1 Bacteroidia bacterium | reverse complement strand
TTGCAACTCGTGAGTAAGTTGTGGTTCCAAAGGGATATGTTTTATAGTCGAGATAATGTTTACGCCCACTACTTTCATAATCTGACACTGAATAAGTTAAGAAATGATCAAATTGAGTATTCGTACCCGCATTAAAATGATAAGCCTCACTTTTCCCTATACTTTGATAAAAATCAATGGCAGAACCTGAACTCGATACCAAAGTAACATGACATTTAAAAGTATATTCCCCACAAGGAATATCGTTTAAATAAGTAATAGAACCTTCATTAACGCCAATGGATGTTTCTTGTTTTTCGATATAAAGATAATACTTACCGCTTTTTGCGGCTTTGCCTTTAAAGCTAAATTCACCAGAGCTATTAGAATTGGTATTATATAATGTAATATGAGGCACACTACTTTTGGCAGTGGTTGCATCAAAAGCTCTAAGTTCTAAAGCGGCTTCAACCGGTTCAGAAGAAAAGTAATTGATGAGTCTACCATGAACCTCAATTTTTTTGAATAATTTTTTTTGGCAAAACCAAAAGGAGAAAATACAAAAAACTATTATTCCAATTATTTTATTTTTTCTGATCATACTATAGTAAATATATACACTTGGTGTCAGTTATTACGCTCTAATAAAAGTAATTATTTTATTAAAATTTATAGATTTTTTTAGAGATCATTTAACGTTAATTGTCCAATTTACATTAAATAACTTGCCTTTTTTTCGTTTCCATATTTTTTTATATCTTGTATGTTGTTTATGAAGTATAAGAGACATTTACTTTTAATTGTGCTGAGTTTATTTAGCTTCAATGTATTTTGTTCAGTTGAACAAGATTCCTTGTTGCTTATCAAAAAATTAAAACAAGCTTCTAATCCCCAGCAAAAAATCCAAGCTAATGTAGCCCTTGCTAAATTTTATTTATCGCGTAGTTTAACCATAGCATCCACTTATGTGAGTGCTGCTAAAACGATCGCTCAAAAAAGCAATGATAAAGAGGGGCAAGCGGAAGCTTTTACATTGGAAGGAGAAATTAATTATTCCTTAGCTAATTATGATTTGGCAAAAACTAATTTTATTGATGCTCTATCTAATTTTGAAAAAAACAGACAATCCAATGGTGTAGCCGAAGCGTACGAGGGCCTTGGAAAAGTAGCTTATAAATTGGAAGAGTACGATGCCGCATTAACGCATTATAGCGAAGCTCTCACTATTTTTGAAAAGAACAACTATAAAGATGGCCTGGCAGGATTGTATATAAATCTTGGTTTGTTGTATGAAGAGTCTCGAAATGAACCACAGGCTATTGAGTTTTATAACAAAGCCATGGCCAATGCCAAAGAAACCAATGACATTGTATCTGAAGCCAGTTGTTACACTAACCTTGCTAACATTTTTTTTAATCAGGGCAATTATGAAAAGGCCATTGAATACCTTGAAATTTCTTTGACATTAAAGCGAAAAGTTGGTAATAAAAAAGGCGAAGGCACTTCATTAAATAATTTGGGAGCTATTTATTATGGTATGAAGGATATGGATAAAGCCTTACACTATTTTCAAGAAGCTTACCAGATCTATATGGAACTGGGCGATAAAAAAAGTAGTTTCCCTTCCTGTAATAATATCGGATCTATTTACTATGAACAAAAAGATTACCCACACGCGAAGCAATATTTTGACAGAGCTTACCAATTGGCCATTGAATTGAATTCTCTTTCAAAAAAAATATTGAGTCTTGAAAAC
Organism: Bacteroidia bacterium; assembly: GCA_046594225.1. Classification (GTDB taxonomy): domain Bacteria; phylum Bacteroidota; class Bacteroidia; order B-17B0; family Aurantibacillaceae; genus UBA4416. The sequence continues at coordinate 19,704 of JBKJPW010000050.1, read as the reverse complement.
CTTACTTTGCTTCACCGAGATATAGGGGATTATAAAAAAGCAGTAGATTATAGTGTGGAATGCTGGAGTTTAAAAGACACCTTATATAATAAAGACCAAGCAGAAGTTACGGCAGAAATGCAGGCAAGGTTTGGTACTGAAAAAAAGCAACAGGAAAACGAAATATTAAATCTAAAAGTAAAAAGCGAATCGTTTATAAAAACCATTTTTATTATTGCCGCAGGTTTATTGTTAGTACTTGCATTCTTTATTTTTAGAGGCTTACGTCAAAAACAAAAAGTAAATGTTGCTCTTGAAGAAAAAAATAAAATTATTGAAGAACAAAAACAAACGGTTGAACATCAAAAACATATTGTTGAAGAACAAAATAAAGACATTACAGATAGTATTAAGTATGCTGAGCGCATACAAACCGCCATTTTACCACCAGATAAATTATGGCATACGTTGTTTCCTCAATCCTTTGTATTTTATAAACCCAAAGATATTTTAAGTGGTGATTTTTATTGGATTGAACAAAAAGGCGATTTAGTATTTGTAGCTGCGGCTGATTGTACTGGACATGGTGTGCCAGGCGCTTTAATTTCAATCGTTAATTATAATTTATTAAATAAAGCTGTTTTGGAAAAAGATTTAAATAATCCAGCAGATATTTTAAATTATGTGAATCACCAATTAACATTGGCTTTACATCAGACTTTTCAAGAATCGTCGGTTAAAGATGGAATGGATATTTCGTTGTGCGTATTGAATATTAAAACATTAGAACTTCAATATGCAGGAGCTAATAATCCAATATATATCATTCATCAAATTGATAATGCGGCTACTGCCGTGACTGAGCCTCTTGAAGTCGTTGAAGTTAAGGCTGATAAATTCCCTGTTGGTGCATTTTTAGATGAACAAGTGAAAAGCTTTACTTGTAAGCAAATTCAATTACAAAAAAATGATTTTATTTATTTATTTTCGGATGGCTACGCTGATCAGTTTGGTGGTGATAAAGGCAAGAAGTTTAAATATAAACAGCTCAAAGGCATTTTAATAGAACATCAAAATAAAACTATGCAAGAACAATGTTCTATTCTAGAAAATAAATTTTATAATTGGAAAGGGAAATTAGAACAGGTAGATGATGTATTGGTAATTGGAATAAGGGTTTAATCGATTTATGACGTCACCCTGAACTTGTTTCAGGGTCTCATGAGATGCTGAAACAAGTTCAGCATGACTAAACAAATCAATTACCATCACCCATAATCTTCACCGTAATTTCATTCATATTATCTGCTAATTTTAGTTGGCATCCTAAACGTGATGTATCCGTAATATTTGGTAAAGTATCTAACATAGCCCATTCATCACCACTAATTTCATTTAAATTTTCAAAACCACTTACCACTTCAACGTGGCAGGTAGCACACAATGCCATACCACCACAAGTAGCTAAAATATCGTAATCGTTTCCTTTTAAAAATTCCATTAAACTTAATCCCATATCAGTTGGTGCTACTAAAGTAGTAATGGTATTATCTGTGTTTTGAATATTAATGTTGATATCTGTCATAATACTGCAAAAATAAAAAATCCCTGAGAAAATCAGAGATTTTTTTTAGGATTCACGCACCCTTCTCCAAAGGGAGAAGGGCAGGGGATGAGGGCATTATGCCCTAAAACTCATTTACCCCTTGCACGGTAGTATACTTCATAGTATACTTAACACCTGGATTGATGTATTTATAAGCGCTGTGACTCATTAAAGCAGCTTCGTGGAAACCACATAAAATCAACTTTAATTTGTTTTTATAAGTATTGATATCGCCAATGGCATAAACGCCTTCAATGTTAGTTGAGTAATCATCAGTGTTTACTTCAATAGCACTTTTATCGATATTCAATCCAAAGTTTTCGATAGGACCTAATTTAGGACTTAAACCAAATAAAGGAATTAAGTGATCGGTATGAATCGTTTTTAATTCGTGTGTTTTTGTGTTAACCATTGATACCGATTCCAGTGTATCATGTCCGTGAACGATAGTTAAATTGGTATTCAATAATAAATTAATCTTTCCTTCTTCTGCCAGCTTCATCACTTTATTTACGCTATCAGGAGCTCCTCTAAATGATTCGCTACGGTGAACTAAGGTTAACTCCGAACAAATATCGCTCAAGAAAATGGCCCAATCCAAAGCGCTATCACCACCACCAGCAATTACCATACGTTGACCGCGGTATTTTTCAGGATCCAAAATCATATAATTGATTCCTTTTCCGTTTTCAAATTGTGTTAAGCCTGATACTTCGGGTTTACGAGGTTCAAAACAACCTAAACCCCCAGCTATAACAACTACTTTGGCATGAATTTCAGTGCCCATGTTAGTCGTTAAAATAAAATCTCTGTCTCCACGTTTTTCAAGTGTTTCAATTCGCTCACCAAAGGTATAACCAGGATGAAAAGGCTCAGCTTGTTTTAGTAAATTATCTACTAACTCTTGAGCTAATACACTTGGGTAACCAGGTATATCGTAAATAGGTTTTTTAGGGTAAATTTCAGATAATTGACCACCTGCTTGAGGCAAATAGTCAATTAAATGGCAACGCATTTTTAATAAACCAGCTTCAAAAATGGCAAATAGGCCTACTGGACCTGCTCCTATAATCGCTAAATCAGTTGTAATCATGTGGTGTTTTTATATCAAAAATTCAGGTGCAAAAGTAATAAATCAAACAATATAAAACCCGAATAGTTTATTAACTGTTTAATTCGGGTTGTTCCTTACAATAAGCCTGTAAATCGTCAAAAAACAAAAAGAATTCCTCTTCAATCTCTTTATAATTAGCTTCTAAAATGGGAATAGCGAGCTGTAACTCAAATCTATTCCTAATTCTGCCACTTAAGTGGGTTAAAACGGTCGTTATTCCTTCAATAGAGGAATAGTGAAACAAGATATTTCGTTCGGTCATATAACCATAAAAACGCTTAGCATGTTCTGGTAAAAACTCATGATTATTTTTAAGAATATCATAAATCCCATTAGCATGAGCTTGAAGAGATAGGGGAGAGTACTGCTCGAAATTTTTAGCTAAATAATGGTCATAAATAATATCCATTAATACGCCGCTGTATTTATCAAAATCTTTACTAAAACGGTGTTTACTGGTTAAAAATATAGGATGAGAATCGGTATAAGTATCAATTTTTCGGTGTAATGTAATTCCCTTGATAATCCCATCGGTTAGTCCTTCAAAACGATTGCCCTGAATAGAATCAGCAATAAAATTTCCAATAATTAAATCGGTTTTTTTGTATGATAAATAACTATGGGCAAGGTAGTTCACTTGTTAGAATAATAAAAAATAGTTAATTACGAATTCAATTCGAATATACGAATCAAAACTGTAAAGTTTAGCAAACACAGATTCGTATATTCGTACAGATTCGTAATTAACATTCGTATATTCGTACTTTAAATTTTTAATAATCTGTGAATACATTTTTCGGGATCATACAAAACAATGTCGCTATTCTAAACGAAGACGAGTCTTTACATTGCGTCAAAGTATTACGGCATAAAGTAGGGGATGTAATTCAAGTCATTGATGGTAAAGGAACGCGTGCTATTGGTAAAATTGAAGCCGCTCATGCCAAACAATGTGCGGTATCTTTAACAGAAAAAGAAATAGTTCAACAAACTCGTAACTATAAATTACATATTGCCATCGCTCCAACTAAAAACATTGAACGTATTGAATGGTTTGTTGAAAAGGCTGTAGAGATTGGTATTGACGAAATCTCTTTTATTAAATGCAAAAATTCTGAACGCACGGTTATTAAAGATGATCGTTTAAAAAAAGTGGCCGAAGCAGCGGTAAAACAAAGTCAGCAAGCCTTTATTCCTAAATTAAATTCATTAGTTGATTTTAAAGAGTTTATTAAAAAAGATACTTCTGATATTAAATTAATTGCTCATTGCGAAAAAGAAAGCAAACAGCATATTAAACAATACATCAGTACAAATAAAACCTTCACTGTTTTAATAGGACCAGAAGGCGATTTTACCAAAGACGAAATTGCTTTGGCTTTATCAAGTTCTTATTTACCAGTTGCTTTAGGAGTTAGCAGATTAAGAACCGAAACGGCTGGACTCTTTGCTTGTGGAGCTTTTGCTTCTATTAATTCTTAACAAACGTTAATTCATACAATAAAAACACATTAAACACGTCATATTAAAAAATACTTTATGGAAAAAATAAACATCCTTTGGGCCGACGACGAAATAGATTTATTAAAACCGCATATCTTATTTTTAAATAGTAAAGGTTATGAAATAATAACTGCTTTAAGTGGCGATGAAGCCATTGATATTGTTAAGGAAAATAATACACTATCAGCAGTATTGTTAGATGAAAATATGCCTGGTATTTCTGGATTAGAAGCTTTGACAAAAATTAAGCAATTAAAATCAGATTTGCCGGTAATTATGATTACCAAAAGTGAAGAGGAGTATATTATGGAAGATGCCATTGGTAGCAAAATAGCTGATTACTTGATTAAGCCCGTTAATCCAAACCAAATATTATTGTCACTTAAAAAAGCGTTGGATAATAAACGCTTAGTATCAGAAAAAACAAATACCGAATACCGTAAGGAGTTTAGAGAAATTGGCATGACTTTATCGGATAATCTTAGTTGGCAAGAGTGGCAAGAAGTATTTAAAAAAATTGTGTATTGGGAATTAGAGATTGATAAAAATCAAGATAAGGGAATGCTAGAAGTATTAAGAATGCAAAAGGCTGATGCTAATTTGCAGTTCTTTAAATTTATTGAAAAAAATTACGTGAGTTGGTTAAATGGTTCAAGTACTAATGTTCCAACGATGAGTCACACTTTATTGAAAAATAAATTCTTTACAAATTTTGATAATAATGCTTGTACCTTTTTATTAGTGATTGATAATTTACGTTACGATCAATGGAAAATGATACAGCCTATTGTTCAAGATTATTTTAAAGTAGATAACGAAGAGTTGTTTTTTAGTATACTTCCTTCTGCTACACAATATGCGCGGAATGCAATATTCTCAGGGTTATTACCTAGCGAAATGGAAAAGCGTCACCCCGAATGGTGGAAAAACGATGAAGATGAAGGTGGAAAAAATATGCATGAAGAAGATTTTTTGAATGCACAAATTAAACGTTTAGGTAAAGACGTGAAAACAAGTTATAATAAGATAACCAATTTTGCTGCTGGTAAAAAATTATCTGAAAACATGAGCAACTTAATGAATAATAAGTTAAACGTTATTGTATATAATTTTGTAGATATGTTAAGTCACTCTCGCACTGAATCAGAAATGATTAGAGAGCTTGCTGATGATGAACCAGCATATAGAAGTTTAACTGTATCTTGGTTTGAACATTCTCCTTTATTAGAAATGGTAAAATTTATTGCTTCTAAAAAATGTAAATTGGTTATCACAACCGATCATGGAACTGTTCATGTTAAAGAACCAACTAAAGTAATTGGCGATAAAACCGTAAACACAAACTTACGTTATAAACAGGGTAGGGCTTTAGACTATAATGCCAAAGAGGTATTTGAGATTAAAAACCCATCTGATGCATTTTTACCAAAACAGAATGTAAGTTCTCGATTTATTTTTGCAAGAGAAGATAAATTTTTTGCTTATCCAAATAACTTTAACCATTATGTTCAATATTATAAAAACACGTTTCAGCATGGTGGTATAAGTTTAGAGGAGTTAATTATTCCTTATATAACTTTATCAGCTAAGTAAATTTATACATTAAAAAGAGACTTTCTCAAAAGTTCAAATCGTCATGCTGAATTTATTTCAGCATCGCTGTAACGATTAATTTTATTTAGAACAGATTCTGAAACATCCCGATAACTATCGGGATAGAGTGACAACAAACAAAAAAGGTTCTACTATTTTTTAGTAGAACCTGTCTTTTTAAAAGGATAAGATTAAAACTTATAACTAAATCCAACACCTAATACCTGTTTAAATTGTATATCAGGTCCAACAGTACCTTTCTGATCACCTGAACTTCTTAATACTTTAATGTCATCGTCATATATTAATTGAGTTGATAAAGTAGCAGATATAAATTTATTTACTTTAAATGTTGTTAATGTTGTCCAGTTAACGTCAACATTTTGAGGGTTGTGTAAATAATTAGAGAATAATTCTAAAATAGTTTGAAAGGTAATGTTTTCCATGACTTTAGTTTGGTATTGCACTTTTAAATAAGCACCAAATTCTTCGCGATGAGTTTTATATTTTTGGGTTATATGTTTACCAGTACTATCTGTATATGAAATCTCTTTTTGAACACCAAAAGCGCCAGCACGTGCTAAAGTAGCATCATTAACAAAAGTAAATTTACCAGTTACAGGGGCAATGAAGGCAGAGAAATGATCATTTGGTTTATAATCAAAACCTAAAGCAACTAAAGCGTAGCCTGGTGCCATAAATCTTGAAATGTATACTGAGTCATTTGGATAATTAAAACCATCAGCAAACTGAGTTCTAAAGTCACCTAAAGCAGTAGCGTACCAGTTTTTTTTAATTTGACGACCGAATTTTGTTGAAAATTGAATTTTATCGTCATTTTTCCACCATTGTTTGTTATCACCTTGTTTAATAACTCCGTATCCTAATTCTAAATTATTATCCCAAGTAATTTTATCTTTTTTATATTTAGCAAAAACGTTTACTAAACCTCCTAAAGAAATAGAGTTGTTTCCACCAGCTGCCCAGTTTGTTAAGGATACTTGCTGTCCGTTAAAAGAAATAATACCGCCAAGCTGCCATGGTTTAACTGTATCTGCTGCTATTGCTTTTAATTTATCTATTTCAGCTTGAACTTTTGCTGCATCATCTTTTGTAACCTCTTGCGAGAAACTACTAAAAGCCATCGATAATAGCAGAATACTGAATATTTTTTTCTTCATAGTTAAAACTAAGTTTAGGCTGCAAAACTAGTAAAACATTTAATAAATGTAACGATGGTACTATTATTATAATGTTAAAAATTTAATTTTCTTGTATTTTGAAATACTTATTAGAATTAGCCGGATCTACAGTAGTTAATACTTCTACTGCTTTTGATTTTTCATTAGGTTGTCCTTTTGAAAAAATATTAACAACCTCTACTACTTTGGCATTAAAAAATAATTCCATGGCAAAAGATGCAGGTCTATTTTTATATACACCAAGTAATAAATCCATTGATTTTAATATTTCTTTTCTGCCGTCATCTGCTTTATCAAACATAATATCTAAGCCTAAACGGTGGTATTTATACATGCACTCTCTTATAGGCTGAAACACAGGCTGTAAAGCATTTTCGGTTATCCAATATCTATTTTTTTGACTTTCAAAAGATTTCCATCCAGATTCTGAAGCGCTTTGAGCATTACCAACAATTAATTGTGCTTTTTGCCAATATTCTGTGCCTCCTAAATTTGAATAGGTATCATAATCATTTGCTATAATAATGTATGCGTAAAAAGCTAATACTGAAGTAATGTTATTCTGAAATGTATTCAAATTAAATTCTAATTGTTGAAATTGCTGATATTTAAAAACAAAATTTTCGTCAATATAATTTACAGCAGGAGAGAAGTATGAGCTTTTAAATACAGGTCTTCTACTCTGAATTTGGATAGTAGCCATATAATCATCTGCAGATAATTTGCTTGTTACATTTATCAAAATGGAACAATCTATTCTTTCATTTACAGTAAAATTATCTTTAGTCCATCTTGTGTTATTCATAAACTCAAAAATAGATTTCTGTAATTGATCAAAAATTTGTTTTTCAGTAGTTCCTTGAACTTGAACAGAAACAACACTTACTTGACAATTTAATTCTTGCGAACTAATGCTTTTGCTTAGAACTAAAAAAAGGAATATGTATAAATAGTTACGCATGTATTTTTAAATAATTAATAGCAAAGGTTACAATGTCTTTAGCTACATCTTGCTTGCTTTTTAACTCAAAATTATAAATTTTATTGTGTTTATCAATAATTGTTATTTTGTTAGTATCAACACCAAATCCAGCTCCAACTTCGGTAGCCGAATTGGCTACTATAAAATCTAAGTTTTTCTTTTTGATCTTAGCTTTGGCGTATTCTATCACATTATCAGTTTCTAGTGCGAAACCAACTAATAGCTGATGTTTTTTTTGTTTACCAAGTGTTTCTAAAATATCAGTAGTTTTAACTAAGTCTAAAGACAATTCAGTCTCTTTCTTTTTAATTTTAGACTCTGCTACAGTTTTTGGCTTATAATCAGCTACAGCTGCCGATAAAACAGCTATATCAACATTAGAAAAAATATTTTGACAGGCATTATACATTTCTTCTGAACTTTCAACCTTTATAATTGTGACTGATTTTTCGGTTGGTTGTTGATGAGAAGGACCTAGAACTAAAGTCACATCTGCCCCAAGTTTTACAAATTCATCAGCTATAGCAATTCCCATTTTGCCCGAAGAACGGTTCCCTATAAATCTTACTGGGTCGATAGCTTCATAAGTTGGCCCTGCATTTACTAATACTTTTTTGCCAGATAAAGGTAAATTTTCTTCAAAATACTCACTCACAAAATGAACTATATTTTCAGGTTCTGCCATTCGTCCTTCACCAATTAAACCACTTGCTAATTCGCCATTTTCGGCTGGTATAATTATATTGCCGTGTTTTCTTAGAATATCTATATTTTGCTTGGTGGTTGGGTGTTGATACATATCTAAATCCATCGCAGGAACCACAAACACTTTACTTCTTGCCGATAAATAACAAGCTGTTACAATGTTATCGCATAATCCTGTTGCAAACTTAGCTAAGGTATTAGCAGTTAGTGGAGCTATTATAATAAGATCCGCCCACTCGGCTAAGGCAACATGATTGTTCCAATTATTGTTTGTGTCAAAAAAATCAGTAACCACCTCATGTTTACTCAGTACGGATAATGTTTTAGAGGTCACAAATTCCTCAGATGCTTTAGTCATTATCACTTTAACGATAGCACCTTCTTTTATTAGTAGGCGAACCAAATTGGCACATTTGTAAGCTGCAATACCTCCAGTAATACCTAAAAGAATATGTTTGTTTTTTAATGACATGAGGAATATAAATCAAAAACCCATCTGCCAATTGGAGGATGGGTTTTAAAATATCAATAATATTAAAATTAAATTTTAGTTTGCTCTTTAGCTGGATTTCTGTAATAAGTTTTATCTTCTAAAAACTCATTAATAGAAATTAAAGATGGTTTAGGTAATTTTTCGTAAAACTTAGAAATTTCGATTTGTTCTCTATTTTCAAAAATTTCTTCTAAATTATCAGAGTTACTAGCAAATTCAGCTAGTTTAGCAGATAATTCCTCTTTCATTTCAGAGCTAATTTGATTAGCACGTTTAGAAATAATAGAAATTGATTCATATATATTTCCAGTTGGACCATCAAATTTTCTGATGTCGCGTGTTACTGTACTTGGTTCTGCGTTTGTTTTTTTAAAATCCATCTTTGATTAATTTATATTACTTTTTACTTTTAAACAACTTTCATAAACAGATTCTGCTTTTTGCAAATAACTGCTTTTAGGGTACAAATCTACTAATTTTAAATAACTTTCCATAGCTAAATTTAATCTTTCTATCTTTTTGGTTTCCAGACTGTTAATTGCTAATAGATAGTATGCATCAATAGTAGTATACATCATTTCATCAATATAATTAGATTCTGGAAAATCTTTAATAAAATTTTTTGCTGAGGCAATTGTTGCTTTATAATCTCCTATATTAAAATACTGGTTAGTAATATCGTGTTCTTTTTGCTCTAATTTACCTCTTAAAATATCATTTATTTTGTTGCAAGAATCAATTCGTGAACTTTCAGGATATAAATCAATAAAATTTTGCAATTCAGCCATTGCATTTTTAGTATCCGTTTGGTCTAATTTATAAATAGGGGAATTTAAATAATAGCAATAGGCATTCATAAATAAACATTCTTCGGCATGTTTACCAGTAGGGAAGCTGCGAAAATAATTTTTAAAATGATATTGAGATAAACTGTAATCTCCTTGGTAATAATTGCAGTACGAAAAGTAAAAATAAATTTCTTCGGCTTTGTCTGTCCCTTTATAAACAGGAATTAACTCTTCAAATAAAGCACTAGCTTTTACATAGTTGCCTTTTTGGTAATACTGTTGAGCTCTTTCAAGTTTGAGTTCATAATTTGAACTTTTTAAAAGCTTGTTATATCCATCACAACTTACGAACAAGATGGATGAAAGAATAACTATATATAAACTAATTTTTTTCAAGCGATTGCAAAGTTAATTTATTTAATGAAATTGAAGTAGTTTATTTGTTAAAGAAAGTTAGTTTAAAAGTATTAAAAGAATTAAGATTAAAGACTCAAGATAAATGATCTTTATATTTGAGTCTTTAATCTTTGGAACAAAATTATTTTTTCTTAAAGCTAATATTCCCCATTAAATCTAATACCTTTTTAAATACTTCAAAATAAAGCATAATCATTAATGATATACTCATTAACCAAATTACGGCCATATTAAACCAATAGGTAGAAATTAAGTTACCCATAAAGCGTTTGTTGGGCGCATAAAAATGAGCTGCACCTAAATTAGATTCAGTTGGATCTAAGTAAATAGGTTCTGTACGTTGTATCAATCTTCCATCATGCTCTAAGCATCTTAAACCTAAATCATTATTGTTTAGTACAAAATTTTCAAGAGCTTCATTAGTATAATCATCTTGTAAAGCTATTAATTGTTCATTTCCTCCTAATTCTTTACTTAATTTTTGGGTCATTTTATCATGTTGATCTCTTGCTTTTTTGTCAACATTGATATAGTTTTCGTTGATTTTTTCTAAAAAAACTTTTAAGGAAGCTCCAATAGCTGGTGTATAATCTTTAGGATTTAATTGTTGAATGCCGTCAAATTTATATTTGTTTTTTAAAAATGTTTGCTCTTTTAATAATTCATTTTTTAATAAAGCTAAGTCCTTTTCTAATTCTGCTTTTTTTGAAGCATCTTTTAAAGCATTATTAATTTTGGTTATTTTGTTTATTAATTCAGGTATCCAATATACTTTTTTATAATTAGCAATACTTATTGATTTCTCAGATCTATAGAAATTTTTATGATATTCGTTTGCTTTAAACTGGTTAACAGCCAAAGCTTCAAATGCCCAACGACTAGCCATCATTTCACCAACAATAGGAACACCGCCTTGTTTAGCCAGTATTGGGTTTAATTTATCAAATTTAACAACAACCCCTGCTAATAATAATTGCGGAATAATTAAAAACGGAATTGAAATATAAATGGTTACAGCACTATTAAAAGCACTCGAAATATTTAATCCCAACATGTTTGCAAAACAAGAGGCTGAAAATAACACCATCCAGTAATCACAAAACATACCTTTTACTCCCATAATCAAATTACCTACTAACACAAACATAAATGTTTGAATAGCTGACAAGGTAAACATGATGATGATTTTGCTCCATAAATAACTTCCCTTACTTAAGTTTAAGAAAGATTCACGTTTACGAATTTTTCTATCTCTAATGATTTCTTCAGCAGAAACAGTTAATCCAATAAATAGAGCTACCACTACTGACATAAACATATAAGCTGGTACGTTTTCATTTTCTCTAAAAAAGTAACCTTTGGTGTTATTTGCATCTGTATTAAAGAAACGTATTAAGGCTGCTAATACAAATGCTAAAGCTGGTGCTTCAATTAAATTGATTAATAAGTACTGAGTATTGGTTAATTTACTTAACACGTCACGTGTAATAAATACTTTAAACTGCTTAAAGGCATTTGGTATTTTAAATATTGCTTCTGGAATTTCATCTTGGTGCTTAATATCACCAATTGTTGATTCTATTTTCTCAACATAATTTTTGTTCCATTCACTAGGACTTGTTTTACGGTTGTGAGTTAAGTTACCATACTCATCCAATACTTTACTTTCAATAATATTGAAAATTAACTCAGGGTTAACGTTACCACAGTTCCAACATTCACTTTCTTCGGCATTAACGTGTTGTACCAGAGTTTTAAAGTAGGATACCGCATCAACTGGATTACCGTAGTAGATAGGAAACCCACCAACGTCTAATATCTTTAACTTATCAAACATTTTAAAAATGTCGGATGATGGCTGATGGATAACCACAAATATTAATTTACCTTTTAAAGATAATTCTTTTAAAAGGTCCATAATGTTTTCAGAGTCACGTGATGATAAACCTGATGTAGGCTCATCAACATATAATACAGATGGCTCACGAATTAATTCTAAACCAATATTTAAACGTTTACGTTGTCCACCTGAAATAGTTTTTTCTAATGGTGATCCAACTTTTAATTCCTTGGTTTCTGTTAAACCTAAATCTGCCAATAAAGAATGGCATTTTTTAGCAATTTCATCATCGTTTAAATTCCCAAAACAAAGTTTAGCATTGTAAAATAAGTTTTGATAAACGGTTAATTCTTCAATTAATAAATCATCCTGAGTAACGTGACCAATAACGCCTTCTACAAATTTTTTCTCAACATGAATGTTTTTTCCGTTAATTAAAACTTGTCCGCCGCTTGGTACTTCAACACCGTTTAAAACATTCAATAAAGTTGATTTACCGGCTCCAGACCCCCCCATAATACCAATTAGTTTTCCACTTTCTTCGCGGATGTTGATATTACGTAAGCCTAATTTACCTCCTTTAAATTTGTATTCAATATTTTTTGCTTCAAACGAGATGCGTGCTTTTGAGCTATCTGCTAGGAAACGCCCAATAATATCACTATAGTAAATTGGTTTTACTTTCGAATTTCTTAACGATGAACCTGGTGTTAAAATATGAACGCGTTCTTTGGAGATACCTTGTCCGTTTAATTGTAACTCAATATTACCGTAAATTCGCAAGGCATACATGCCAACACTGTCAATCTGTATCACACGAACGTCGGACGATAGAGTTTCACAATAAATGTGTTTACAAGCGTTTTCATAACCATTTTCTTTGTTATTTATAACTAAGATGTTTGGTGTATTAGGTATTTTTTCTGCTGTATCTTCAATAAAAGCTCTTAATTGATTAAACTCTTCAACAGAAATATTAAATGTATCAGCCACAGTAACCACAAACTCATTCTCTTGTTCCGAAATTTCGTCAGAAGAGTAAATGAATTCTAATAAACGAATTAATACAATGACTTTTTGTGGTTGCTCTAGTTCTTGGTTAATTTGTGTACAAATCTTTAATACTTTAACAGAGTTTAAAGAAGTACGTTTTGCCGAACCATCTTTCTTTTTTGAACCAGCTTGTTGAGCTTCTATAAATTCATCAAATATGACCAAGTATTTTTCAACCTGTTCTTTGTTTAATTGTTGCTTTAAAAAGGCCTCAACAATCGAACGACCAGTATTACTAATTCCATCAACTTTTGCGATGATGGCAAACATTTGCATTAAGGCTCGAAGTATTCGTTCACTCATAGTATTTTAATTAAAAAGATGTATTCGGGACAAGTACGCAAGATACTAAATATTAACTATTTAACAAATATCAATTGAATATTTTATAAAAGCGTTATTTTTGTGTTAAATAATGGATAAATCCCTCATAAATCTTAGTCCGGCAGAGCTCGCAGCTAAATGTATTAATCAAACCAATAAGCCAGTTTTTTTAACAGGAAAAGCAGGAACAGGGAAAACTACATTTTTACGTAAAATCATTGAACATACCCACAAAAATGCCATTATTGTAGCTCCCACCGGAATTGCAGCGATTAATGCAGGTGGTGTAACCATTCACTCTCAGTTTGGAGTTCCATTTGGGCTTTTTATACCAGATAGTAGCTATAAAATTGAAAATACTAACACAAAAATAAATACACCTTACACCATGGTTAAGCATTTGAATATGCGCGACCAAAAACGAAAACTACTTCAAGAATTAGAATTGTTGATTATTGATGAAGTGAGTATGTTAAGGGCTGATTTGTTAGATACGATTGATTTTGTATTAAAGAGTATTAGAAGACAACAACATAAACCATTTGGCGGAGTACAAGTGCTTTTTATTGGTGATTTAATGCAATTACCGCCAGTTGTAAAAGAAGAAGAATGGAATGTTTTAAGGAATTATTATAGTAGTATTTACTTTTTTGATGCTCAGGTTTTAAGAAATGAAAAGCCTGTTTACATTGAACTAGATAAAATTTACCGGCAGAGTGATAATACCTTTATTGATTTGTTAAACAACCTTAGAAATAATAAGGTTACTCAAGCTAATATTGATTTATTAAACACCTACTATAAGCCTAATTTTGATGTTACGTCGGCTTTAAATACAATTACTTTAACCACTCATAACAATAAAGCAGATACTTTAAATAGGTCGGCCTTACAAGAGTTGAAAGGTAAATCTTACTTTTTTAGCGCAAATATTGACGGTGACTTTAACGAATATGCTTATCCTGTGGATGCTTATTTGGAGCTGAAATTAGGTGCTCAAATTATGTTTATTAAAAACGATGTGAGTGGTAAACAGCAATATTTTAATGGAAAAATAGGTGTTGTTTCTTCATTAAGTGATAAAGAAGTTGAAATTGATTTTAAAGATGGTTCTCGTCCATTTTTATTAGAAAATTATCAATGGAAAAATATAAAATACGAATTAAACCCAGTTACCAACGAAATTGAAGAGACCGAAATTGGAACATTTATTCAGTATCCAATTAAACTAGCATGGGCAATTACGGTTCATAAAAGTCAGGGTTTAACCTTTGAAAAAGCTATTTTAGATATTAATCGCGCTTTTGCTCCAGGACAGGTTTATGTGGCTTTATCTCGCTTAAAATCATTAGACGGCTTGGTTTTAACTTCACCCATTCAATTTAATGCTATTTCTCAAGACAAAACATTAACTGATTATTCGGATAATAAACCAAAAAATGAGGAAGTTAAACAGCTAATAGATCAGGAAACTATTCAGTTTTTGAAAGGTTACACGTTAAAGGCTTATGATTTTGTTTGGTTATACACATGTTTAAGAAACCATGTAGCAAGTTATACAATGGTTGAAAATAAATCCAACAAACAAAAGCATCAAGTTTGGGCGCAAGACTTATTGAATAAATTTGAACCACTAAAATTAAATGCTGATAAATTCAGTAATCAGTTAATGCAGATTTTTGAAAGTAGGGCAGAGGATTATTTACAAATGGTTCAAACTAGACATGCTGCTGCTAAAAATTATTTTTATCCTGTTTTAAAAGAATTATCAAAATCTATTTTAACGCATATTGAATTATTAAAAGAGGAAAAACAAATAAAAACGTATTTAGAAGAATTATTAGAGTTAGAAGGCTTGTTGTATAAGCATTTACAGCAATTAGATAAAACATCGGCAGTGATTGATAACATTGTAAATGATAAAGAGTTTAATAGACAACAACTAAAATTTAATGCTAATCAAAACGAACGATTAGAATTAGTGCGTCAAACAATTGCTATTACTGAGAAAGCTGCTTTTGAAGAGCGGGCTTCGGCTCGTTCAGCCACCAAGAAAGGTAAAAAAACAAAAAAAGAAACTTCGACAACTTCGGCAGGCTCAGTTACCACAGCTACCAAAAAAGTTAAACCTGATACGAAAGAATTAAGTTTTGATTTATACAAACAAGGAAAAACTATTTTTGAAATAGCTGAGTCTAGAGGCTTCGCTATAACAACCATTGAGGGTCATTTAGCCCATTATGTGAGTTTGGGAATGATTCCTGTTTCGCAATTTGTTGCTAAAGACAAATTTGATATTATTATTGAAACTTCAAAAAAAATAGAAGGGGAAAATAAATTAACCCCATTAAAACAAGAATTAGGCAATGATTATTCTTACTCCGATATTCGATTTGCTTTAGCTACTCAAAAGCATATGAATAAAGACCAATAATCATTTTTAGATGACAAATAGCATGTTCTTTTGGTTTAATTCTATTTTATTCCCATCTTGTAACAAATTATGGTAGCTATCAAAAAAATTAGAACCAAACTCAATGAAATATGGCTCGACGAGGAAGGTTTTCTTATATTAAAACCCCAGCTTGATGCTGAATTGGATCTTGACGAAGTAAAGATCTGCTTTGAAGTTTATAGATCATTAGGGATAGGCCCTAATAACAAGGTTTTAGAATTAATAGATGCAAGAGATGGCACTATGACTTCGGAAGCAAGAACTTATGCCGCAGAAAACGGCAAAGAATATTTTATTGCTGCTGCTATTATTAGCGATTCTTTAGCTGTAAGAATGGTAGTGAATTTTTACAATAAATTTTACAAACATGAAGTTCCATTTAAAATGTTTTCAAACGAACAAGATGCAAGAAAATGGTTAAGAACTTTCAACGAGAAAAATTAGAAAGTCAATTAACTATTTCACACGCTCCACGTACTCAAACGTTTCGGTATTAATTTTTAATTTATCTCCAATAACTACAAAAATAGGTACGTTAATATTGATACCACCAGTCATTTCTGCTATTTTCAATGATTTGCCTTTAACACCTTCTTCAGTATAAACAACTTCAAGCTCAACGTACTGAGGTAATAAACCACTTAAAGGTTTTTCATTTTCATCAAAACGAATTTTCAAAATCATTCCTTCTTGTAAAAACTGAATGCTATCAGCAAATAAAATTTTAGGAATATGTAATTGGTCGTATGTTTCTTGATTCATACAAACTAAAGAATCACCTTCCGTAAAAAGGTATTGCATTTCGTATTCATCAACTCTAATTAAATCGATTTTTTCTCCTGAACGGAAACGAATTTCACTTTGTTTACCAGTTTCAACATTTCGGCATTTGCAAGAATAGATTGCATTTCCTTTTCCTGGAGTGATATGATCATAATCCAAAACTTGAACTAATTCGTTATTGTATCTTATAAATGCATTTCTTGATAAATCAGATGTTGTAGCCATAATAGGTTTTTTTAGAGGCAGCAAGATAGGTTGTTGAAGCGAGATAGACAAATGATTGTCTATATTTTAATTCCTATCACACAAATATCATCCACCTGCTCTAGGTCACCTTTCCAGTTTATAAAAGCTTCGGTCAGTGTTTTTTCCTGTTCTTTCATGCTCAGATTTTGTTTTTTAACAATCAATTCTGATAATTGCTTGTACTTATATTTTTTTCCTTTTGGCCCGCCAAACTGATCTGCAAAACCATCTGTAAATAAATAAAAAGTAGTATTTGTTGCTAAATTAAGTTGATGTGTGCTAAAAGGTTTAGGATTGTCTGTTTTGCCGATAGGTTGTTTATCTGCTTTAATTTCAATCAATTTATTATCCTGAATATACCAAAGCGGATTATTAGCACCACTCCAAGAAACCATATTAGTGTTTGTATCAATACACAATAATGAGATATCCATTCCGTCTTTTACTTCGCTATCGCTTTTTTCAAATGTTTCTAATACTAGTTCCCTCGCTTTATCCAATATCTTTCCAGTATCTGTAATTCCGAATTCTTTAACAGCTCGATTTAAGGCATTACTGCATATCACTGAAACCATTGCCCCTGGAACACCATGTCCGGTGCTATCTGCCGCTGCAATAAAAAAAAGACTATCAATTGATTGTGTCCAGTAAAAATCACCAGAAACAATAGCTTTAGGAATGTACAGAATAAACGAATCAGGAATAATTTCTTTTATTTGTTTTTCATTTGGAAGGATAGATCGCTGAATGCGTTTGGCATATGTAATGGAATCTGTTACTTCCTTATTTTTTTCTTCAAGACTTTCTTTTTGTTTATGGATTAATTCTTCAAATTCTTTATTAATATTCAGGAAATAAAAGCCCAAGAAAAAAGTAAGTATTAAGGCTACATAGAAAAAAATAATAGTAAAATTCTGTTTATTCTCATCAGTTATTATATAAACTGGTGGAATAATCTCACGTAAATAATTCATTAGAAAATAAGCAACAATCGTAATGAAAAATACAATTAAACGATCTCTAATGGTTTTAAAAAGAATCATTCCGAAAAGGACTAATGGTATTAGTACAACATGATTATTAATGCCTTTGCCAACTAATGTGCCAGCAATAACGATAAAGGTATGACTGATGATAACGCAATATAATTTAGTAAACCAAAAATACCTGTAGCGCTGAAAAATGATTGGTATAATCATTAATGCTAGAAACAATAGATCTAATGGCAATACGTTAAACCCATTTAAGGCAATTTCAAAGGGAATCTGGAAAATAATGATTAAAGGGGAAATAATCAGAATCTTGTTTAGAAAAACAACTTCCCTGAATTGCATAATGCCTTCATTGTCACGAAGCCCGTTTCTTGAAAGTTTGTTCCAGAGATGTGAAATTTTATTCATTTTATTTTACTAATGAATAAAATTAATTATTTTATTTCAGAAAACGGCAAATTTGTAATTCGGTATTGCTGCCAGTCTTTATAATCAAAATGCCACCATTCGTATTTATAAACAGTAAAGCCCTCTTCTTGCATTTTTGAAATCAATAAATCTCTTGTTCGTTTTTGTTCATCAGTTCCGCCAGTATAATCAAAATAGGAACGATCTGTCATTTCATCATATACTCCTGGCATTGGCATTTCTTTTTTAGTTACTAAATCATATAAGCTTACATCAATGGCACAGCCTCTATTATGACGAGAGCCTTCTTTTGGATCAGCAACAAATTTTTTATTTTCTTTTGAAGTAACGTCATAAAATATTTTAGTTACACTCCATGGTCTGTAACCATCAAAAACAAGTAATCCATAACCTAACGAATGCATTTTAACACTTACTCGTTGTAATGCTTCGGCCGCATCTTTTTGTAAAAAAGCTCTTGCTTCTTTATAAACAGGTTGTCCTACAAAATTATTACTAGTAGCATATCTTATATCTAATTTGATAGTGGAATCTAATTTGATTAATTCTACTAAATGAGTCTCCTTAAAATTCCCTTTTTCAATAGGCAGCTTGGTTGCACAACTTGTTATAATAACAATACAAATACTATTTAAAAAAAATAAGATTGACTTCATGATTTTATAAATATAAATAATTTTTTGTAGCTAACGTGCATTCCATTATTTTACCACTTATTAGAAATATCTCACCACTTAAAAGAAGCCGTAATTTTCATGACTTTGTAGTTATAGATTTGTTTAAAAAATCATTTTTTTGGTATTTGTTTATGGAAAAAATCATTTTTTAGCGTCTAATCTTTAAAAACTACAATAATGGAAACTTCTAATTTTATTGTTCGCATTCCAGAACCTTGTCACGAGGATTGGAATAAAATGGAGCCTGATAATAAAGGTAAATTTTGTAATTCTTGCAGCAAATCTGTGTTTGATTTTTCTAACAAAACCGACACTGAGATTAAAGATATTTTGTTGGAGTATAAAGACCAAAAAGTATGCGGACACTTTAAAAAGAGTCAGGTTAATCGTCCACTGAACTTAAGTTTTAACTTACGTGATTTGCCTAAAAATATAAGTATGACTAAGGCTTTTGGAATAGCATTGTTTTTAGTGTTTGGTACTTTTTTGTTTAGCTGTACAGATGAACATGGACAGAAAGTAG
>JBKJPW010000219.1:0-3953 GCA_046594225.1 Bacteroidia bacterium | reverse complement strand
ATTTTATTCGGGCACAAAAATCGTTTCTTTAAGTGTTACACCATCTAATAGTTTAACTATTTATTATACAACCGATGGTTCCGAACCAACCACTGGTTCAACAGTATATGTATCTACACCAATTAGTGTTGCTGCAACAACAGTTATTAGGGCTTATGCCGTAAGCAGTGATGCTACTATTTTACCAAGTTTTATGGAGACTAATACATACCTAATTAATGAAACCATTGATTCACATTATGGCGTAGTTTCTATTAGTGGTGGTACACCTTTAAATCAATTATTAGGTGGCACTCAAAATAATCCAAAAACCCATTTAGAATATTTTGAAAACCAAGCATTTAAAACCGAAGGATATGGAGCCGCTGACAAACACGGACAAGATTCGTGGGCTTATCAGCAAAGAGGAATCGATATTGAAACTTATGATGAATATGGCTATAACAATGCGTTTAAGCATCAATTTTTTACAGATGCTAATATGAATGATGTGAGTCCACGAACCGAATTTCAGCATATTATGGTCAAAGCAGCTGCATCAGATAATTATTCTTCTTCTAATAACACGGGAAAACCTTCTTGCCATATGCGAGATGCCTTTGTACAATCCTATTCTTTTAAAAGTGGGTTAGAATTAGATGGGAGAAGAAACAAGCATGTAATTGTATTTAAAAATGGTGCGTATTGGGGTTTATACGAATTACGCGAAGCATTTGAAGAAGATTATACGGATTATTATTATAATCAACCTGATATTATGGAATTAAAATATTGGGGATCTTATGTTAATAATCCTCCAACTGCATGGCAAAATGATTGGGCGAATCTATATAATTTTATAATGACAAATTCAATGACTAATGTAAATAACTATGCAATAGTCGATTCAGCTTTAAATTTTAAGAGTTTAGTAGACTATATGATTTATAACTCTTATGTTGTGAATTCAGATTTTATTAATTGGAATTCTGCTTGGTGGAGAGGAACAGATTTAACTAAGGATAAACGTAAATGGCGTTATTATAATTGGGATATGGATAATGTATATGATTTAGGTGAGAACTATTCAGGACTTCCTACAACAGATATGAATTCAAATCCTTGTGATTATACAAATGCGTTTCAAAATGCAGGCCCACAAGAAGGGCATCCGGATATTTTAGAGAAATTATTAACTAATCCTGATTTCAAAGCTTTCTATATTAATCGTTATGCAGATTTAATAAATACAGCTTTAAAATGCGATAAGATAATGCCACATTTTAATTATTTTAAAACTATTTTAACTCCCGAGATGCCTCGACAAATTGCTAAATGGGGTGGTACAATGGTAGAGTGGAATAAGAACATGGATACTTTAGAAGCAAAAATTAACAGGCGTTGTACTTTTATAGAATCTGCTATTGTTAGTTGTTATAACGTTACGGGGCCTTATGATATAACAGTTGATGTTGATCCTCCAGGAGCAGGAAATGTAAAGCTAAATTCTATTTGGTTAAACAACTTTCAATGGTCGGGAAGATATTTTGGTGGAGTTAAAATGAACTTTGAACAAATAGTATCTGATACTGCCTTATATGAATTTGATTATTGGGAATTTGCAAACCATGTGCCTTCACCAAATATAACAAATGATAGTGTTTCAATACAATTAACAACAACCGATCATGTTATAGCTCATTATCACGAAAAAGCAGAAGAGGTAAAATTTCCAACCGGATTTACACCTAATGGAGATGGTAGAAATGATGTATTTGCACCGCTAGGAATTAGGTATGTAAAAAATATGTCTATGGAAATCTGGAATCGTTGGGGGCAACAAGTGTATAGTTCATCAGATCCAACAAAAGGATGGGATGGTAACTTCCAAGGCTCAGCTGCTCAAACAGGGGTATATGCTTATCTTATAAAATATACAACCACTGGTAACGAAGAAAAAGTTATTAAAGGAAATGTTACCTTAATTAGATAGTAGATTATATACAGACCTTATTTTAATCGCATGAAAAAATATTTAATAATAATTGCTTTATTTATAACGTCTTTTGGCTTTGCTCAAGACGTGCACTTTTCTCAAATTCAAGAATCGCCCTTATGGTTAAATCCTGCAAATGCTGGGTTTATGGATGGCTATTTTAGAGCTGTAGCAAATTACAGAAATCAATGGGCGTCTATGGGAAAAGCCTATCAAACAATGGCTATTTCTGTTGATGCGTCTGTGCTTAAATCTAAAAAAAGTAAAGCTTACCTAGGTTTAGGTTTATTTGTATTTAATGACAAAGCAGGTGCTGCTAAAATGGGAAGTACACAAGCTCAAATACACATTAACGCCATTATTAAAACTAGTAAAAAAAGTAAATTGGGAGGAGCAGTGTATATTGGCTTCAATCAAAATACGGCTAACTACGCATCTTTAACTTATGCAAGTCAATATAATGGCAAAGACATTGATAACACTCTTGGATCGGGAGAGGTGGTTACTTATACATCTTTTTTAACTAGCGACGTAGGTGCAGGGTTAAATTATGAATTTTCTTCGGCTAATATTGATATGTTACGTGATGATATTTTTAGTTTAAAGATAGGAGCCGCGGCACATCATCTAAATCAGCCAGTTCAAAAATTTGCATCTGGGTCAGAATATAAATTACCTATGCGTTTTGTTGGAAATGTTCAGGCGCGTATTGATATTAAAGGTACTAAAATAGCTATTTTGCCAAGTGTTATTTATTTAAAACAGGCTACAGCTTCCGAAATAACTATTGGAACGCATTTACGTTACCGTTTCAAAAATCCTACTAAGGTTACGGGTGTTAAATCTGAAACTGGTATAAACATCGGTGTTTATTATAGAGTAGGTGACGCTGTGATTCCTCAAATTAATGTAGATATGGGTAAATATGCTATTGGTTTAGCGTATGATTTAAACGTATCTAAATATAAACAAGTAAGTAATTTAAACGGTGGATTTGAAATTAGTTTAAAGTTTATGTCGTTAGACGACGCCTTGTTTAAACGTAAACGCGAACACGGTTTATAAATTAATTCTACTTATTATAATTAAATTTGAGTCGGGCATTAAACCCGACTTTTTTTTGTATCAATTTAAGCAACATAAAAAAAAAATAACGGCGTCCATCATTGGCTCTATGTTATTGATATGGTTTTTGTTGTGCTTACCAAATCCATTGTTTAACGATTCGTATTCTGTTGTATTAAATGATAGCCAAGGAAATTTATTATCTGCTAAAATTGCTAAAGATGGTCAGTGGCGCTTTCCTGAAAGTGAAAATGTAAATCCAAAATTTAATACCTGTATTTTAGCTTTTGAAGATGAATATTTTTATAAGCATCCAGGCATCAATCCATTTTCTATTTGGCGTGCTATTAAACAAAACAATAAAGCAGGCAAAGTAGTGAGCGGTGGAAGTACTATTACCATGCAACTCACACGATTGATGCGTAAAAATCAAAAACGAACCTACTACGAAAAGTTAATAGAATTAATAATGGCACTTAGAGTGGAGCTAACCTATTCTAAAGCAGAAATATTAAAATTATATTCATCTCATGCTCCTTTTGGAACTAACGTGGTTGGTGTTGATGCTGCGTCTTGGCGTTATTTTGGAAGAAAATTATCTCAATTGTCATGGGCCGAATGCGCTACATTGGCAGTGTTACCTAATTCACCTTCTATTATATATCCTGGAAAAAATCAAGATAAACTAAAACACAAGCGCGATAAATTGTTATTTAAATTATTGACTTTAAAAAATATTGATACTGAAACCTATCAATTGGCAATTCAAGAGCCTTTGCCTCAAAAACCATTTCCTTTACCTAATCAATCAAGGCATTTATTAAATAGAGCCTTAACAGAAAATAATACTGAAAATAATTTCAATACCACTATTCAAGCTGAGGTACAAAATAAAGTGTTGGATATTTTAACC
>JBKJPW010000091.1:0-8354 GCA_046594225.1 Bacteroidia bacterium | reverse complement strand
TTTTTAATTGACTGTAGGTTGAAAAATCTTTAAATCCGGATGGAACATGGCAAGAAGGTAAAGCACATGAATTATTAATAATAGGTACAATGTGTTTTGAATAGGTTATGTTTTGACTGCAAGTATCAATTTGACCGGCTGGTAATACTTTATCTGGTTCAACTTTTCCCACATCCTTTGTACAGGAAATAAATACGGAGGATAATATTATACAAGCAAATACAGTTTTCATACGTCTAAATTATTGTTTTTTATTGTCATATGGTTTACCCAGATGGTAATGGTGTTTTTTTAAATAAAAACAACTATTACACGGCTTTTTTAAAGAAAAAAAGAGATGATTTTCACCATCTCTTTTTTCTGTTTTTTTATTTAATTATTCAATTATTAACTTTTTTGTTACGGAATTATTGCCGCTACTAATTTTAACAAAATACATTCCCTTGTTAGAATCTTTTAAGTTAACATTTATAGAGTTAGATCCTGCTTTGGTTGTGTAGCTAAAAGAATAAATTTCTTTACCTAATATATCATATACGTTTAACAAAATTGTATTTTTATCGTTATCAGATAAACTAATGTTAAAATTACCGTTTGATGAAGGATTAGGATAAATTGAAATATCATTTTCAGAAAAATTACTTAAAGTTTCAATTCCTGTTGCAATGCTATAGCATTTAAAACCACGAACTACTTGACCTCTTATTTCTCCACCAGGATTAGCAGTTGTATGTAAATTTACATAAATACTATCCTTATTAAATTGTGTAGAGTTAGATAATAAAAATGGCGTAGCATCCGTACTTTTCCAGTAACCAAAAGCGCCATTATTTGCGTAAATAGTACTTAAGTCATATGCTACAGAACCAGTTTGGGTTGATAAACCTTTGTGGAAATGAATACCTGATGCTGTTACGCCAGCTGTTACTAACATAAAATGAGCATTATCTTGATCACGATTAATTGAAACCATTCCAGAACCTTGCCCAGCAGATGATACTGAAGGAACTTCTTGAATTCCGTCCATAGAGAAAGTATATCCTTCGCGCATAACACGAGAAACTTGTCCGCGAATTTCTCCACCTGGATTAGCAGAAGTGTGTACATTTAAATAAACACCACCACTTAACATGCTATTAACAAATGAAGTTGAAACAGTAGTACCTGTAACCATACCTGAAATATTGTTTCCGTTAATACCTGAAGTAATATCAATAGCAACACCACCACTTACACCAAGTGCACCTAAATGAAAATGAGCTCCCGTAATAGCGCCACTTAAACCATTAGTAACAACGTTATATGTTAGTGTATCAAAAGTTGTATTTACTTTAACACTTGCAACCCCCATAGCAGTTGTTGAAACTGATGGAGTTTGTTGAGCACCATTTAACCATGCGTCAAAAGCAATTTTATTGCTACCCATTAATTGAGCTCTGATTTCGCCACCTGGATTAGCGTTTGTGTGTATATTAAGATAAATATTACCCGTCATAAGAGATGCTACTACTCCTGCGTTAGGGGTAAAAGAGCCAGAAATAGTATTACCACTGATAAATGAAGTTAAATCTTGAACAACAGCTCCACTAGTACCAGCAGCACCAGAATGTAAATGGGCTCCAGTAATTGCACCACTTAAGCCGTCAGCTACTACATAAAATTTAACTTGTCCTTGATGTTTAGATACATTAAACACCGCCCAGCCGTTAGCAGAAGTAGAAACCGCAGGAACTTCTTGAGCCCCATTAATTACTCCTGTATAAGCCATATCTGATTCAAGGCTTATTTGACCTCTAATTTCGCCACCTGGATTAGCAGTTGTATGAGCATTTAAATAAGTAAGGCCATTTAATAAATTTGACTTAAGAGCTGATGTTAAAGTTGTGCCCGTGATAGTAGCTACTAATCTGTTACCAATGATATACGAACTTAAGTCTAATAATACTGGTCCGTTAACGCCCATTGCTCCTTGGTGAATGTGTAAACCACCTGGTGCAGCAGTTAAACCATTAAATGTAATGTTGATACAAAGGGTGTCTCGTGTTGGGTTAAATAATAAACTAGCAATGCCGATTCCTGAACCAGTAACAGCAGGAACTTCTTGAGAGCCTTCCATTTTGGCAGAAAGCAACATGTGACTTCTTAAATGCGCAGAAAACGCACTAAAGGATGAAAGTGTTAAGCCTAACACTAAGATTTTGTGTGTAAAAATTTTCATATTTTTTGGTTTTAAAGGTTTATAGTATCATTTACGATTATGACACTGTTATGGATTTAAATAAATAAGAAGTTATATTGTTTTGCTTTTTATTCTAATTATCAACATCAAATAATACTATCACAAATTGGGACGAATGTTATTAATTGGTGAAGTAAATTTGAATAATTTACGAATATGGAGTAATGGATCTTTATGGTGCTTAAAAACTCTGGAAGTCTTTATATTATTAACTCAGCAGAAACGAAAGGTTATGAAGAAAAGTAAAAAGAGCCCTAGAATTTTTTAGCTAAATCGTTTAATGTGAATTATATCTAGTTAAAGTTATACTAGTTTCTAATAATCTATATAAACAGAGATTTTTGTAGCAATAAATTTTCGAAAAATAAAAAAAAGACTGTAATGCAATTACAGTCTTAATAACGATTAGTGGAAATAAAATTAATTTAAGAATTCAATTTCTTATTTCCTTGTTTTTTAATGACTTCCATTTCTACTTGTAGGTTACGGAGCATACTCATAATACTGCCAACATTTAATTCTTCTTCTCTATAATCTGTCATATTAATGCAGCAAGTATATTCCCAAACTTCTAATACATCTTTTAAGTTTACATTAAATGGAGGGTATATTTTATTATCGGAATGGCATTCCATAAAACCTTTTTTTGTATTCACATTAAAAATACGTTTGTAAGAAATGCCGTCTTCTTTGGTAACAACAATATAGGTTTGTCCGTTTTTAATTTCTTCAATTTTGTCCAAATATTTAGCAACTACAAAAGACCCTTCTTTAATAGGAGGCATACTATCACCTTTAATTGGGAAAGCCCTGTGTTTACCTGAAGGCAGAAATGGTAATTTCATACGTGGCAATTTCTCCATGTATTCTGGATCGGCATAACCTCTTAAATAACCGGCACTGGCTTTTAATGGGATTAACTCAACGGCATCTCTACCATCTTCGTCAATTATCACAGGAAAGAGCATACGGTTTTTGCCAATTTTCATTAAGCCGTCAAGGGTTGTTTTGGTTAAATCACCACGTACTAATGCATCCACCGCTATGTGAAAAAAATCAGAGATGGCAATTAATAAATCAATAGATGGTTCATTACGATTTTCTTCGTAGGCACCTAAGCGCGAACGGGTAATACCTAAATTGTCGGCTAACTGCTCTTGCGACAAGCCTTTTTGTAAACGCAAGAATTTTAGATTGCTAAAAATTTTACTCATAATATTAAATTGCTACGATTTGTAGCACGAATATACTACATTAAGTAGTAAGTTTGTAAAAGATTTTTGTTAATTTTTAGTTTTGTTGTTGACATGGTTCTGTAAATAAGTGAAAGCTTGTTTGCAGAACTTTTGTTTTTTATGCGAAATTGAACGCAGAAAGCGCTGATGATTATTATAAAATATGATTTTTTTAAATAAATTATTATCTGTGAGAATCTTATTAAATCTGTGTTATCAGCGTTCTATAAACAATCAATTGCCCAACCTCATCGTCATGTGAGGGATATTATCTTCCAGATACATTTCACCTTCGGGAATAAAGCCTAAGTTTTGATAAAATTTATCTAAGTAACATTGAGCGCCAATGACGATAACAGAAGTATTAAAACGATTTTTAGTTTCGGTAATACTATAATTCATTAATAGCTTTCCATAGCCTAAACTTCTTACAGATGGATGAGTGACTACACGGCCAATAGAAGCTTCCTTATCATAAGATATACCAACAGGTACTAATCGTGTGCAAGCAACTAACTTTCCGTTATCGTAACCTAATACATGAAATGATTTTTGATCCTTATCATCCATATCTAAATAGGGGCAATTTTGTTCTACTACAAAAACCTCAGCACGTAATTGTAAGAGTTGGTATAACTCTAGGTTACTTAATTCGTTAAAGGATTTTGTTAAAAAGGAAATCATATTATTAGTTATGTTACAAATTTAATCTTTTGTTACTTTTTTTCTTAGTCAAAAAAAGCAACCAAAAAAAACAAGCCAAAAATATGCTCAGTCCGCCTCTTGGAAAACTACGATTTTTACGTTTCGTTCCGAAAAGTAACTACACTAAAATCTTGTTTTCTCAATTCACCACTTTGTCTGCTTGCATTTTTGGCAAGCCACGCGCTATTACTAATAAAATTTAATTTTAATATGAAAGTAGTATTCAATGTTTCTTTAATATTGATTAATAGATAATAAAACTAAAGTACAAGCTTCGGTAGCTTCAATGCCTTTACTTTCTGCTAAAGCTTCAAAAGCTGGGTTTTCGGTACCTGGATTAAAAATAATACGCTTTGGTTTTAAAGAAATAATATAATCTATCCAGGCGGGTTGATTATCTAAACCAACATATAAAGTAACGGTATCTACGTTTTCAATATGCGGTTTATCGGTTATTATATCTAAGTCGTTTATTTTACCACTTCTAATACCGATTGGAAACACAGTATGTCCGTGCTTTTGTAAACTTAAAGTTGCTTTATTACTATATCTGTCTGCGTTTGGTGATGCGCCAATAACAACGGTTGGTTTATTCTTCAACATAATTTAAATCTTTTCCAAAGGTTTCTTCTAAAAAATATAGGGCAATAAAGCCAATACTAATAATAATAGCGCCAGTTATTTTAGTGGCGAGTAATTTATCTACATCTAAAACAGAGATAACTAAATTTAATAATAAGGAAATAAAAATTGTAGAAGCTCTTACAAAATTTGGAGCGGTTGTAGTGGCTGTTGCACGAATGTTGGTGCCAAATAATTCGGCTGCTGTACTAATAAACACAGCCCAAAAACCGGTTGCAAAACCTATAAAAGTTACGATGGTATAAAATACGGTTACAGAAGTTCCTCCATACATGAAATACAAAACAACGCCAATAACAGTGAGCGATAAAAAAATAGTAAATGCTTTTTTACGTGACTTAAGCCATTGACTAATTAGTCCAGAAACAATATCTCCTACAGTTATTCCTGCATAGGCACACATAATGGCTCTTCCGGCACTAATTGAACCTGCGGGTAATCCAAGTGAATAGCTGAGTTCGGGAGAAAATAAAACGAGTGTACCCATTACATACCAAACAGGAACAGTGACAAAAATGATACAGAAATATTTTGCCAGATTTTTTTTGGAGGAAAAAAGTTGTAAGATGTTTCCTCGTTTAATATGTGTTTCTTTTTTTAAATGATCAAACATACCAGATTCAAAAACCCCAATACGTAATACTAAAAGAGCTAAGCCCATGCCTCCCCCTAAATAAAATGAATAACGCCAATCGGAAATAACTTCTCCCATAAAGCCTGCAACTACAGCGCCAAATACTCCAACAGTGGCAACAATGGTTGTCCCATAACCACGTTTTTCTTTACTCATGCTTTCGCTCACTAAAGTAATGCCAGCACCTAATTCACCTGCTAATCCAAAGCCTGAAATAAAACGTAATACCATGTAAGTGTCTGTATCATGCACCATTCCATTTAAAATATTGGCAATGGAGTACACTAAAATTGATCCAAATAAAACAGACAAACGACCTTTCTTATCGCCTAATATTCCCCAAAAAATACCACCAATTAGCATCCCAAACATTTGCCAGTTTAAGAGTAGTTTTCCATAAATAGGATTAAGAAAGCCTTTTTCCCAAGCAGAAATATTTGGAAATTGTTCACTTAAAATTTCTTTCAGACTATCAGATCTTTCTACGCCAAATAGTAAGAGGTCGTATATGTCTACAAAGTAGCCAAGCGCTGCTACAATTATTAATTTGTTGAGGTTTTTTGCTTGTTGAGCGTTAGGCATATTTTATAAATTATAAACCATTTTTTGCGCTCGACTCCCACTTCGATTCCGCTTAGTGTGACAGCTCGAACTGACAAAAAACTATCTTTTATTTTTTTTCTCTTTAATCTTTTTTATCTGTTCGGTATCTATTAAACGAACTTATCGCCTTTTTGAACTTTTACGTCGTTTACAAAGTTTCTGATTTGTTGCTCGTCTTGTTTTTTACAAACCATCAAAACACCATCCGATTCAACTACGATATAATCTTTTAAACCTTGTAGTACTACTAATTTATCTGAAGGTACATGTACAATACAATCTTTACAATCATATTGCATAATGTTTTTTCCAACTAAAGCGTTATTACCTTTATCGTGTTTAATATGTCCGTATAAAGAACCCCAAGTTCCTAAATCACTCCATCCAATAATAGAGGAACGTACATATACATTTTTAGCTTTCTCCATTAACGAATAATCAATAGAAATATTTTTGCAAACATTGTATGCCTGTTTTATAAATGCTTTTTCTTTAGGTGTATTATAAAATTCCAAACCGTCTTTAAATACGTTAGCTAATTCAGGATCGTTTTGTTCCATTGAATTGATAACACTTTTAGTACTCCAGATAAAAATACCAGAGTTCCATAAAAAGTCACCATTCTCCATGAAAAACTTAGCCATGTCGTGGTCGGGCTTTTCTATAAATGTTTTTACTTTATACATGCGTTTGTCTTTTTCAACAACAGGTGAATCAACAAACTGGATATAACCGTAACCAGTATCAGGACGTGATGGTTTAATACCAAGAGTTACTAAACAATCTTCATTTTTTGCTTTGGCAAAACAGGATTTAATAGCTTTGATAAATGTATCTTCTTTGGTAATTAGATGATCAGAAGGAGCAACTACCGTAATGGCTTTTGGGTTTAGTTTATGAATCTTGTAGGATGCATAAGCCACACAGGGAGCTGTATTTTTACGAGAAGGCTCTGTTAAAATATTTTCTTTAGGGAGTTCAGGTAACTGATTAGCTACTAAATCTTCGTAATTATCACTTGTAACCACATAAATATTTTCGGGCGGACATAACTCTTTAAACCTATCAAAAGTTTGTTGAATTAGGGTTCTTCCCGTTCCAAGGATATCTAAAAATTGTTTTGGGTGTCCAGTGGTGCTCATTGGCCAAAAACGCGTTCCAACACCACCTGCCATTATAATACAGTACTGATTTTTCATAAAAAATAATGCACTAATTTAAGTAAAAAAATGACAGGTAAAACATTAAAAAAAGAGATTAAATCTTAATGCCAATTACTAAAACATCATCAATTTGTTCAGCATCATTTTTCCAGTCCATAAAGGCAACTGTCAGATTTTGTTTTTGAATCTCCATTGGATTTTGAACGTTTGCTAATAATGTTTTTTGCAAATTAGTAAGCATAAATTTTTTGCCTTTTGGTCCACCAAACTGATCGGCGTATCCATCACTAAATAAATACAAGCAATCGCCTTCTTCAACGGCAACAATATGGTTTTGGTATACGCGACTTTCTTCTAATTCCAAACCACCAATAGGGAACTTAGTTGCTTTTATAATTTCTAATTCGTAGTTTTTATTTTTTCTATAGATCCACAATGGCCTGTTGGCACCAGCATACTGAATTTCTTTTGAATTAGTATTAAATGCACATAAGGTAATATCCATACCATCTCTTCTTTCAAACTCTTTCGCATTTTGATTTAAAGCAATTTTCACACCTTTATGTAATTCTAATAAGATGTCGCCAGGAGCTGTAATTTTTTTCTCATTCACAATTTCATTTAACAAAGTATTACCTACAATACTCATAAATGCTCCAGGTACTCCATGACCAGTACAGTCTACTGCCGCTATAAATCGAGTATCACCTTGTTTTGCAAACCAATAAAAATCTCCACTTACAATATCTTTCGGCATATAAAGTACAAAGCTTTCTGTAAATAAATTTCCAATTTCGCTTAAGCTAGGGAGTAATGCCTCTTGAATGTTTTTAGCATATTTAATACTATCCATAATTTCTATATTATGGTGTTCAATAATTGTTTTTTGTTCAATTACCTCTTTATTAATACTTTCTACTTTTTCTTTTTCTTCGCGTAATTCGTGTGTTCTTTCGTCAACTGTTTTTTCTAATTTTTGTTTATCGGCTATTAATTTTTTTGTATGCATAAAATTGTATAACCAAATACCACTGATTAAAACAATTACACAAAGTGTATAGAACCACCATGTTTTATACCAAGGTGGTGAAATTGTTTTAATCAGTGGTATTTGGTTATACAATTTTATGCAT
>JBKJPW010000072.1:0-20856 GCA_046594225.1 Bacteroidia bacterium | reverse complement strand
TAGCTGAGCGGAGCCGAAGCTACTTTTTAATACAATTCCTATAATTACTCTCATTAACACATTCTGCAAATTTATTTAACTTCGCATATAGTCCTTTCATTAATGCCTCTTTCTTTTTTCTACTCCAACCCTGTATTTGTTTTTCTCTATAAAATGCAAAATCTATTCTTTGAAATTCTTCATAATAAATCAATTTTACAGGCAATCGTTTTTTAGTATGATTTGCTCCTTCCCCGTTTTGATGTTGAATTAATCTCAACTCCAAATTATTTGTACTTCCTGTATAGTAACTTCCATCTGAACACTCTAAAATATACATATATCCTTTCATCATATTACATATCTAAATCTATGCCTTCTAGAACCTCAGGCATCGTTTGATGTTAATTAGTATAACGGTGGCTGAGGCTCTCGAAGCCACGTCCAAAAAAAGTTTCTCTGAAGACGTACATCTTTGTCGTAATGCTTTGGCATTTTTAAACAAATACTGAGATGCGCCATAAGATTGGTTTATTGTATTTTTCATTCTTAAATTTTTATACTGTGTATGAGTGGGTGGGTTCCCTCATCCCCAGCCTTTCTCCCTGAGGGAGAAGGGAGAGCTGATATTTCCCTAGAGGGATTAAGGGTGAGGGTAACTAAACCCCAAACTTAATTTCCTTTAATATTTGATATTGCCCAACCGCGCCATGTTGTAATTTACGTTCTAGTATAGTTACTTGATTACACGTAAAGGTTTCTTCAACGGAATGTTTTTTAACTAATGAAAAACTTTTTTTGAAACGTGAACGAGGGATAGTTTGCGCTACTGTTAAATGTGGCACAAAAGAACGTACTCTTAATCCTAATAAGGCATGCAACTCTTGGTACAAATTATAAATTTTGTTTGAGTCTTCAACTTTTACATATATAGTGTTAGAGGTTAATCCATGCTCAAAATGATCAAAACCATTTAAGTTAATATCAAAGGTGTTATTTTTTGAAAATAATTGTTGTACTGCTTCTATAAATCTTTCATTTACAGGTTGCATGGTATGAAACGACATTAATGAAATATGAGGATCTGAATACAAATTGTAATCACTCAAACCAATAGATCGGTGCAATTTATGTTTTAGTAATTTCACCTTGCTTCTTATCGCGTTTGGCGGCGAAATAATAAAGAAATACTGATGTACTGTATCTAATACAGGAATTTCTTTTTTAGCTTCAGAAAATAAGGATAACTGGGCTTTTTGAGCAGTTGAGTTGTAATTTCTAGTATTCATGGCATTTACTATTTAGTTAACAAAAATCTTTTAATAAAATTACTACATATAACAACATCATGTTGCTATATTTTGTAGCATTTTAATTTTAGGTAGATTTTAACTTAAAATGCAATGAATCCTATATCATATTCAACAACTCCAATAGTTGTTCTTTCTTACGGTTTGAAACTGGAACAATCGAATCATCTTTCATAACAATGTGACCTTCTGTTTTTTCGAAACAAAACAAATAGTTCATATTAACTAAATGAGAATTGTGTACTCTTAAAAAACCAACGTCGGTTAGCAAGTCGTCAAATTCTTTCATGGTTCTAGACACCATAATGCGTTTACCATCGAGTAAATATACCTTTGTATAACCGCCATCCGATTCAAAACGAATTACATCATTTAAATCAACCGAATAAATACGCTCCATTGTTTTTAAAACAATTTTGCGTTTTGTTTTAGCTGGCTCCGAAATATTACTTAATAAGGTTTTTAATTTTAAATTTAAATCTTCGCTATTAAATGATTCCTCCACTTTTTTAATGGCTGAGATTAAATTAGAAGGAGATAACGGCTTTAATAAGTAATCTAAAGCACTATATTTAAAAGCTTCAATAGCATACTCTTGGTGAGCCGTTACAAATATGACTTTGAAATTAACCTTGTCAATTTTTTTTAATAAATCAAAGCCTGTTCCATCTGGCATTTGAATATCCAAAAACACTAAATCAGGTTGATTTTCTATAATTGCTTTGTATCCAGATTCTACAGAATCTGCCACAGAAACTACTTGAATATTTTCTGCATACGAATTCAATAAATTACAAATCAATTCTTGATTATTAATTTCGTCGTCAATAACAATTGCCTTTATCATATATTGTTTTATTTTTCTTTAAATGGGACAATAAATTTCACTTTTACTCCTGAGTTATCGGCCGATATACTTTTTTTATCAAGTATTTCAATCTCAACATTATTTTTAGTTTGTTCATTTAAGCTACTCATGCGTTCTTTAGTAATAACAGTTGCTAACGATTCATAAGATGACTTTAATTTATTTTTCAATTTCATAGCTTCTTCCATTCCTACCCCATTATCTTCTATTTCATAAATTAAAAAATTGTTTTCGTAAAACAATCTCACGTCCACTCTTCCTTTATCTTTCTTATAAAAAATACCATGTTCAATAGCATTTTCAATGAAGGGTTGAGCTAACATGGGAGGAATACTAATACTTTCTCTATTTATTTTACTATCAATAGTAATAGCATAATCAAATTTACTTTCGAAACGCAATTTTTGTAATTCCAAATAAGTATTTAATAATTTTACTTCCGCCTCTACTGAAATATAATCTTTACGAGAATAATCCAATATCATTCGAATTAATTCAGAAAACTGGGCTAGATAATCACCTGCTTTTAAGCTATCTTGTTTAAATATATAGTTTTGAATAGCATTTAATGAATTAAAAATAAAATGCGGATTCATTTGCGATACCAACAGTTTTTGCTTTAGTAAATTATTTTTTTGAGCATTAATAATGCTTTTCTGCTTAAAATTTCGATATAAAAAGAATGCGCTCACAGTCAATAAAATCAATACGGCAGCAAAAATGATCAACCAGATATTTTTCATCAAATTACTTTTTTCATTAGCGGCATTTAATGCGTCTAACTTTTTATCGTTTTCAGATTTACTAATCAGTTCTTTTTTTTCGTATTCGTATTTTAACTTTTGTTCTAATAAGGCGTTTTTTGATTCTTGATTGTCTAATGTATTTTTTGCCTCAATATATATTTCATGATACTTAGCTGCTTTAGTGTCTTGCTTAGTTTCTTTATAAATTAAATATAGTTGGTTAGCAGCCATGGTAATCTCTGCTGGGTGATTAATTTCTTGCCCAATTTTTAAAGCATCTTCTCCATGAGAAATTGCTAAAGGAAATTTTTTCTGAGAACTAAAAATCCGACTTAATATAATATGGCTATGATTCATCTCCACTTTATTTTGCATGCTTTCAGAGATACTTAATCCTTGCAAAGCGTAGGTTAAAGCTTTATCATATTTATTTTGGTAAATATAAATTTGCGCAATATTTAAATAAGCTACTGAATTTACTCCATAATCTGCATTTTCCACTGCTTCAATACTTTTTTGCAAATAATCCAATGCTTTGGTGTAATCTTTTGCAGCATTATAATCAACACCGATTTTAAAATTAATAGTGCTAATTGCTACTTCATACTTATTTTTAATATAGAGTTCCCTACTTTTTAGGTGGTGCTCAATCGCTTTTTTATATTCTTGTTGCAAGTAACATATATCTCCAATACTCAAATGCACATCCGCTACACCAATTTCATCACCTGTTTCTTCAAAGATTTTTAAACAATCATATAACTGGTTTAAAGCTTTAGTATTATTACCTTTTCTAATATCTATTTGTGCTATAGCTTGTAAAGAAATAGCCATTTCATTTTTATTGCCTGATTGCTTGCTAACTTCAATAGCTTTATTAAAGTACTCAACCGCTTTATCATCGTTAGTTTGTTCTGAATAAATAATACCTTGATTATGTAGTGCTGTAGCATAATACTTGCTATATACCATTAGCAATCGCCCGGTTGGCTTTAATGCCAAATTTTTTGAAGCCAATTGCTTCATCTCTTCATTATATTTTTGCCACTCACCATCAGCTGCAATTTCTATCAATTGATCTAATATATCGCAACGAACCGTATCATTTTTGGATAATTGCAACTCTTTTTTTAAGGATTCAATTGTATTTCCCTGAGAAAACCCATTAAGGTTAAGTAGTATAAAAAAGACAATTATTCTAAAATATAGCATAGTTTACAATTAATATAGGCAAGGTATGGATTATCTGTAGAGAAAACAAAAAAGCCCCTTAGAGATAAGAGGCTTTTTGGTAAGTGCTGGAGTATTTCCGATAAGTGATATTAAAAACGCGATACTCGATGGTGACAATATGGAGTGCCTCCTTCTTTTTCATAATATTCTTGATGGTAATCTTCGGCTGGCCAAAATTTTGTGGCTTTTCTTAATTTCGTTGCCACTTTGTAACCTTTAATCTGCAACTGAGCTATCAACTTTTCGCAAGTGGCTTTTTGAGCGTCGTCAAAATAAAAAATCTCTGATAAATATTGAGGTCCAACATCATTACCTTGCCCATTAGCTTGCGTAGGATCATGGATTTCAAAAAACAGTTTTGTTAATTCCTCATAAGACGTTTGCGACGGATCAAAAGTTACCTCTAATGCTTCTACATGTCCTGTTGTATGACTACATACTTCTTTATAGGTAGGATTTTCTTTTGCGCCACCTATGTAACCAACCTGTGTGCTTATAACACCTTTAGCATGTTGAAAATAATATTCAACACCCCAAAAACAACCGCCTGCAAAAATAGCTTTAGTTATTGTACTTTCTTTTTTAGAAACTTTGCCATCTAAAAACAACATCGATGTAGAGTTTACACAATGACGTGTATTTTTGTCTGTTAAGCCTTCCCCATAAAATACGTGTCCTAAATGTCCGCCACAATTAGCACAAGTAATTTCTGTTCTTTGCCCATCGGCATCTACAGTTTTTTTAACCGCACCTTTAATTTCGTCATCAAAACTTGGCCAACCGCATCCTGAATGGAATTTAGAATCAGATTCATATAACGGTGCATTACACTGCTTACATATATATGTTCCCTTATCAAATTTATCAGTGTATTCTCCCATAAAAGGTCTTTCGGTTCCTTTATTTAAAATAACGTATTTTTCTTGTTCGGATAATGGATTGAATTTCATTGGTGTGTCTTTTTTAATAGTTGAAGTTTTGTTAGCGTTAGTTGTGTGATTTGAATTTTGACATTGAGTATTATAGCATCCCACAATAAATAATAAAGCTACTAATAGTAAACGGGGTTGTTTAAAATGGGTTATTACTTTTTTTGGATTCATGACTTTTAGATTTGATTATAAATTTAACATATAAAGTTTTAAAAAGTTGTCTGATAAATGACAATATTTAACTTATGTACGAATTTTATGGTTTTTTGTATTTACTATAAACCCATGTTTTAACAGAAATTCACAACTTTTTATCACAACCCCTTTTATTTAGGTTACCTTCAAGCATGATGAAATACCCATGTTTAGTGCGAGCAAAAACACTAATGACTAAACTGGGTAAACCATATGACAATTAAAAACAATAAATATATATGAAAACCATTTTAATTATCTTATTTGTGTGGCTATCACTTTCAGGTGAAAGTCAGATACCTCAAAAAGCTGGCGCTGTTAGTATTCAGGAAGATAGTCTTATACAATATTGTAAAAAATTTATAGGCACAAACTATAAATATGCCAGTTGTGGTCCGGAATCAGGGTTTGACTGTTCAGGTTTTGTGTTCTACATTTTTAATCATTTTAATGTTAAAGTTCCTCGTTCGTCTTCAGATTTTGGTTCTGCTGGCAAAACAATTAACCCCGATTCTGCTCGTGTTGGTGATGTAATTGTGTTTACTGGAACTGATGTGAAAAACAGAACCCCAGGACATGTTGGTATCGTTATTTCAAGTTTAGGCAAAGAATTACAATTTATACACAGTTCTTCCAACAAAAAGCATTCTGGCGTAAAAATCTCTTCTTATAAAGAATCACCCTATTACGAGAAACGTTTTTTGAAGATTGTTCGTATTACTATAGTATATAAGTGATTTAAATTTTTAAACAAAAGTAATCTTTATGCGTTTTTTTATATAACTTCAATTACTATTCTACAAAAATTATTCGATAATCTATGAAATTTTATTTTTTATTTTTATTGACTTTATTATCTCATATAGCTTCTTCGCAAATTAATTTAGAATTAAAAGAAGAAGAAACTAAAAAATGGTCGCTTAGTGACCGAGAAAAATTAAATAGCGCTGATAAATACTTTAACAGCCAAGAATATTTGTATGCTAGATTAACATACGACAGCTTATATAAAAAACATAAATCAAATATTTACATTGGATACTTATTAGGTTCTTGTAGCATTTTCGACCCTCATTATCAATCAAATTCAGAATCATTAATTAAGGCAGCCTCATCTATTAAATCTAAATTATTAGACTACGATTATTTTTTAGGGAGAGCTTATTTAGTGAATGATAAATTTAATGAAGCTATTACACAATTTGAAGCCTATAAATTAAATCCTCTTGATAAAGATACAAAAACTGAAGTTGAACATCAACTGGGTATTTGCAAAAGCGCTATCGCCTTAGATAAAAAGGGAGTTCTTGCAAAAATAACTAATATTGGTAGCCCTATAAACACTTCAGGATCTGAATATACACCTGTATTTCCATCCAACGAAAGTTTCATGGCATTCACATACCGTGGCGAAAAATCAATGGGAGGGAAACAAATATTGCCCAACAAAGTAGATGAAAAAAACGGCATCTTTTATGAAGATGTTATGATTTCCCATAAAAATGAAAGGAATAATTGGACTGAACCAATCCCTATCAATACTATTAACACAAACGGACATGATGCCGTGGTTCACATATCGCACGATGGTCAAAAATTATTTATTTACAGAAACGTAGGGGTTGGCAGTGGCGATATTTTTATGAGTAAACTAGATGGTATGAATTGGAGTATTCCTGAAAAAGTAAAAGGAATAAACTCTAATTTTTGGGAAGGAAGTGTTTGTTTATTTCCTGACGAAAAAATTATTTGTTTTTCTTCTGAACGACAAGGTGGAATTGGCGGAAGAGACTTATACTATGCTAAACTACAACCTGATGGCAGTTGGGGAGAAGTAAAAAACTTTGGGCCAGAGATTAATACTAAGTTTGATGAAGATGCTCCTTTTATTCATTCGGATGGGAAAACGTTATTTTTCTCGTCTAACGGGCATAATACTATTGGAGGTTATGATATTTTTAGAAGTGAATTAAAAAATGGTTCTTGGACTACTCCTTATAATGTTGGTAAACCTGTAAATACAGCACAAGATGACAAATTTTACATGGTGTCGTCAGATGGGCAAAGAGGTTACTATTCTTCTGAAAAAAAGGATGGATTTGGACAACAAGATATTTATATGGTTGAACCGGGTATGTTTGGTAAACCTACCGCCTTAGTTTTAGTAACAGGTAAAGTCACTTACGATAATGCTCATGTAAAGGCAGATATTACTGTTCGCTCAAAAATAAATCGAAAAGATTTTTCCGGAACATTTACTTCAAATTCTGTGAATGGTGGTTACCTTGTAAATCTTCCTTCTGGAAACGAATACGAAATTATCTATAAATATCAGGGAATAACGCTTACAAAAGATATTTCAACTGCTAAAATTGATTCGTTTGCCAGCATTCAAATTGATGCAGAATTATTTTCAACAGAATACCAAAAACTAAATTTCTCAAAAATAGATTCATCTGCTTATAAGTCTGAAAACATGTCGGATTTAAGTTTAACACATGAACAGTTTTTAGAAAAATATGGCAACTCAATTGTTGACAGCTTGTTTTATTCGATACAAATTGGAGCTTATAAAATTTATGAGAATTTTAATTACTCAAAATTAATTGGGCTACCAAAAGCACTCAGAAGAACCTTTTCTGATAATATT
Source organism: Bacteroidia bacterium (assembly GCA_046594225.1). Classification (GTDB taxonomy): domain Bacteria; phylum Bacteroidota; class Bacteroidia; order B-17B0; family Aurantibacillaceae; genus UBA4416. Next base: position 12,943 of record JBKJPW010000072.1, on the reverse strand, counting down.
ACTCGTTTTACACTTGGCTCTTATCAAACATTAAATGAAACTTACGCGATTCTAAATAAAGCAAAGAAAAATGGCATAAAGGATGCTTTTATAATAGCTGTATATAAAGGCGAGCGCTATTATTTTAAAGAGCTCCTAAATCAACAAATATTAAAATAAATAATAAAGCGTACTATTATATTTAAGTAGTAGGCTTTATATTTATTCATTTAATTGCAATATATTTTCTTGTAACAAGGATTCAATATCGCTTAGTGAGTCATACAATTGTTGAAATGAGTTAATTACAAAGTAAGTTTCTTGAAAAACATCGGTTCTATAATCTGTGTCAAAAATAGTTTGAATATCAAAAGGCAATTGCTTGGCATCTTTACTTAAACAATGCTCCGTTTCTCCTTTCGAAGATATAATACCCGCGCCATAAATTTTAAGTTCACCTTCTTCTTTAATTAACCCAAACTCAATGGTAAACCAATATAAACGCCCGAGTAGTTCTATAGCTTTAGGATTGTCCATATTCTTTAACGCAATATCACTGATGCCCTTAAAAAAATTTACATAAGCTGTATTACATAATAAAGGTACGTGACCAAATACATCATGAAACATATCAGGCTCTTCCAAATAGTCTAATTGCTCCATAGTTCGCAACCAGCATGTGCTCGTAAATTTTTTCTGTGATAAAAAATTAAAAAAATCTTTTTGTTCACTAATATTAGGCACTACTTGCAACGACCAAGAGGTTGTGTTTTGCAAAATGGTATTCACTTCTTCGAAATCAGGAATTTTATCTTCTTTAAAATTGATAATTTTTAAAGCCTTTAAATATTCAACAGATACTATTGGTTTTAAAATCGTTAATTGTCGGTTGAATAAAGTTTTCCAAACTTCAAAGTCTTGCTTTGTGTAGTTATTATAAATTTGTTGCGTGGGCCTTTTGTTTTCCATGATATATATTATTAAAAATTAAATAAAAAAACCCATTCCTTGTGGAACGGGTTAAAAATTTATTATTCGAGTTTTATAGCTGAGCTTGACTATGAACAATATATTACCATTCCAATGGGATGCATTAGATAATAGTAATAATAACGGTTGTTCATTTTATTCATGTTGTAAATATAAACATTTAATTTATCTGCAACCTGCTTCTATGTAATCTTTTTTAGCATTAGGATTATCTAATACCTGAAAAGACATATATGGGTCGCCAAACAATTTACAGTAACGTTCTGGGTTTTTCTCTTTAGCTTTATGTAAGGCATCACTAAATACGCGGCTGTAGAATTTTTCTGGTAAGTGTGAAGCAATAGAAATATAACTAAATAACAAATCTTCGCTCACATTTGGCACTTTTAAAAATGGCTCTAAAACTGTAGATGAAAACTTATAATCTTTACCTCTCGTAAATACATAAGCTAATTTTAAGGCATTTTGCCAACTAGCTTCTTTAAAATTATAAAAGCCTTTAATTTTATTAATACAAGCATCAATTTGAGCTTCCGCTCCATCAATAGTATCCAAAGATTCAATAATTTTGAATTGCCATTCAATATTTAAACCATCTACTAGTTTCTTTTTGATTTTGCTTTTATACAAACCGTCAATTTCCTGTTGCATTTTACCTTGTTGTTCTTTTGTTCCAATAGTTGAATCTATTTTTATTGAACAAAATATTCTATTGAATCTAACAACGTCACTACTTGCATCTATTTTCTCTAAGCGCTTAAACTCTGCATAATCATCTTCATCTGCGATGCTACTATTAGCAAGGTAATTAAAATATGCTTTATTGTTTAGTAAATTAATGAATTGTGCATTCTCAGGAATCTTGAAACTATCCAATACATCTTCGGTATATTTTTTTGATATTTTTTGACTAGCAGCATATTCTATAATTTTATATGCTTGATTCATTTTATTTGCCTTTACAGCTCTATTAAACGATACTGTTGTGAATTTTTGCTCTTTATCTCCGCTAATATCATAGGTAACATCCATTACCATTTGTGCAAAACGCTGCTTTGATAAAACAGGTTCTAACTCCTTTAATAAAGCGCCGTCATTATTTATTTTTTTAATGGCTTTATCTTTGCCCATTTTCACTAAATCGGCATACTTACCATCTTCCATTTCCAACTCAAATAAATTCCAGGAGTCTTTTGTTTCAATACTCGGTGTGATTTTATTTTGTTGCATGCCTTGCAAAACTTTTGTTACACTCTCAGCACGTTTACGTTGTAATTTAGCATTAGCACTTGCATCTCCTTCAATAGATGAGTAGGCGTAAATATATAAGCCGTCAATCATAAAATCAGGTTCGTTTAGCGCTTTAATAAATGGTTGAATATCTTCAGGTTTAAATTCAGATTTATTTTTTTCGAAGGGAATAGTAAAATTTAAAATAGAGCTTTCCGATTTTGGCTCAAAGGCTGGTTTTAAACCTACGGTTGAATCGGCAGGAATAATTCCAACAGGGGTGCTACTTTCCTGATCTCCTTTTTCTAAATAACTGCGAGTAATTGTTTTACAAACATGTCCGTCTTGCACCACAATTAAATTCAATTCATAAGGGCCCATGATTTTTGGGTTAAACTTACCCATCTCTATTCTTAATTTATTAATTTTAACTTTCTTCTTTGCTTTTGGGTCTGGCTTAATTAAATTTTTACTAAACACTTGGTCTTTACTAATTACCTTTCCCATAATTCCTTTATTTAAGAAATTATTATCAACGATATTATAATCCGATTTTTCGTATTGCGATTTTTGAACAACGTCAACAGCCAAACCATCTTTCGTTTTCTTTAATAACCGCTTTAAGTCTTTTAAATTGGCATATTCTAAATATATTTTCCCGTTCTCAACTTTTAAGCCTTTTTGTAGAATGTCATAATTTTTCCATTTTTCACAAGCTTTACAAGACTTAGCATCGGGAGTTAATAAACTTTTAGATTTTGTATTAAATGGGACTGTTAATTCTTTTTTCATTTTTGCGCCCGTATTAAAACTATCATATCCTCCGAAAACAGCTGTGGCTACTACTTTTTTACCATCTTTTTGCAACACACATTTAATACCAATCAACATGTATTGTGCTTTCAGTAATACTTCTTTATCTTTTTTATTGTTTTCCCAACGAGTCCATATTACTTTAGCTACTTCAGTTGTTTTATAATTATCACGTCCTTTATTAATGGGCGCTAACATCGTTACTTCTTCTCCTTTTTTAGTACCACCTGCTTTTACTAAATTTTTCTTTACTTTTTCGGGGTCTACTTTAGCAACGCCAGCCTTGGCAAATTTAGTTCCATCAATTGCAGCTGCATCAATTAAAACTTGATTTACTTCAAAAGTATCTAGTCCGTTGGCTATCCTGAATTTATTTAATTCTCTTACTAAAACATTAGGCAAATCATCAATATTAAAGTTATCTTGAGCTTGAGATAACGTTACAGAAAATAGGAATAGCAAAGAAAATAGTAGTTTTCTCATAGTGGTGAGTTTAGTGTTTTAACAAATATTAAAAAAAGCATTTACAAGTGCGCCTAAGAGTATTCACAAACTATTAACAAATAACAATTTCTACTAAAAATCTACCAAATTAAGCATGTCAATGATTATATTCGTAACTGATTATTGTACATAAAAGATGAAAAAAATATTAATTGCCAATAGAGGAGAAATTGCCTTACGCGTAATGCGAAGCGCTAAAGAGATGGGTATTAAAACGGTAGCCATTTTTAGTGAAGCTGATAGAAACGCCCCATTTGTTAGTTATGCTGATGAAGCAGTGTGTGTTGGCCCTCCACCAAGCGCTCAATCGTATTTACAAGGTGATAAAATTATTGCTATATGTAAAGAATTAGGTGTAGATGGTATTCACCCAGGTTACGGGTTCTTATCTGAGAATGCTGACTTTGTGAGAAAAGTTCAAAAGGCAGGAATTACCTTCATAGGACCTAGTGCTGATGCCATGGATATGATGGGTGATAAATTAAGTGCTAAAGCAACAGCTAAAAAGTATAAAGTTCCTATGATTCCAGGTTCAGAAGGCGCTATCAGCGATTTAGCAGAGGCAACAAAACTGGCTAAAGAAATTGGTTTTCCTTTATTAATTAAAGCTTCTGCTGGAGGTGGTGGAAAAGGGATGCGTTTAGTAGAGAAAGAAAGTGAAGTAGAAGAGCAAATGAAAATGGCGATTAGCGAGGCTATTTCGGCATTTGGAAATGGAGCAGTATTTATTGAAAAATATGCTTCTGGTCCACGTCATATCGAAATACAATTGTTAGCAGATAATCATGGCAACTGCGTTTATTTATTTGAACGTGAATGTAGTATTCAACGTCGTCACCAAAAAGTAATTGAAGAAGCGCCATCATCAGTATTAACTCCTGCATTAAGAAAAGCGATGGGTGAATGTGCCGTGAATGTTGCAAAAGCTTGTAATTATAGTGGTGCTGGAACCGTAGAATTTTTATTAGATGATCAGTTAAATTTCTATTTCTTAGAAATGAATACACGTTTACAAGTTGAGCATCCTGTATCGGAAATGATTACTGGTTTGGATTTAGTGAAAGAACAGATTAAAGTAGCACGAAACGAAAAATTATCGTTTACTCAAGATGATTTAAAAATAAATGGTCATGCAATTGAAGTGCGTGTATGTGCTGAAGACCCAACTAATAATTTTTTACCAGATATTGGCACTTTAAAAACATACCGTGTTCCAACAGGTCCAGGTGTGCGAGTAGATGATTCATTTACAGAGGGAATGGATATTCCAATTTATTATGACCCAATGATTGCCAAATTAATTGTGCATGGTAAAGATAGAACCGAAGCAATTGAAAAAATGTTGCGTGCTATACAAGATTATGAAATTACAGGAGTGGAAACGACCTTGCCTTTTTGCTCATTTGTATTAAAACATGAAGCTTTTGTGAGTGGCAAGTTTGATACAGGTTTTATTCCAAAATATTTTAAACCTGAAATGTTAAATAAATCTAATTCAAACGAAGAGGAAATCGCTTCCATTTTTGGAGCTTTTATGGCATCTAATTTGAATAGTAAAGCCCAAGAACAGAGTAACAGTTCCGGAGGAAAATCTAAATGGCGATTAAATCGCATCTAGAGCCAAAAAGAAGATAAAAATAATTATACGAGGCATACAAAAAAATTAAAACGTAGTTTACATTTATTAAATGAGGCTTTATTTTTTTTAATATAACGAAGTAGAATTAAATTTTATATACTTTTTTAAGGTAACCAAAGGGTTACCTTTTTAGTTTAAGGTATAAATACAATATGAGCCGTCCCATCATATCGAGATTAAAATTAACAACCCTATTTAACTTTGTGTTGTTGTTTCAATTTTATGCTCAAACCAATGATGATGTCATTGTACCAACCGACCAACCAAAAATAGTTTATAAAGTATGGGCAGAAGTCATTAATGGTGATACCGTACCAAGTATTCGTTTACCTGACATTTGGGTGTATGCCGATTATCCTTATAAAAATAAAAAACAATACGAAGCTTGGAACAGAACCAAGTATAATGTAAAAAAGGTTTATCCTTATGCCATACTAGCGGCGGCTAAATTAAAAGAGTATAACCGTATTCTTGAAAAAATGCCAAACGAAGCCACTAGAAAAGCTTATATGAAAACGGTAGAAAAAGAATTAAAAGCAGAATTTGAAGAGCCTTTAAAAGATTTAACGATGACTCAAGGACGTATTTTGTTAAAACTCATAGACCGTGAAACTGGAAACACCAGTTATGAATTGGTAAAAGACTTAAGAGGTGGCTTTCAAGCTTTTATGTGGCAAAGTGTGGCTCGGATATTTGGCAGTAATATGAAATCAGAATACGACCCAAAAGGCGATGATATAATGGTTGAACGGGCCATAAAATTAGTGGAAGCAGGGCAGTTTTAATTCTATTAATCTATTTTCACAACTTTTGATCTGAAAATTTCATCCTCTGATGTTTTTAATTCAATAGAATATAAACCAGGGCTAATAATACTTAAATCAATCGTAGTTTTTTCTGACTCCAAAACTATTTCGCCTAAACTATTTATTAAGTATACTTTAAACGTAGAAAGCATTCTCTTTTCAAATTCAATATTAATAGTATTCGAAGTTGGATTGGGATAGACACTTAAATTTCCATTACTATTTTTGAATTCTTCTACAGAAGCAAAAAAAATATTCTTCTTATACAATTGCTTTTCTGATTGGAAGTAGACATTTCCTGAATTTGTTAATTTAACCCAACTAATATTTCCGATTATGGGAAGTGAATCTTGTGTCCAAGTATTGCCACTATCAATAGAATGATAAATTGCGCTATCTCCTGCGGCATATATTTCATTCGATCTCATAGATATACTACTGAAGTTTTTTGTAGTAAAACTTGGAATCAAATTCCAATTCAGACCATTATCAATGGTTTTATAAACTATTCCATATAACCCAACAGCAATTCCTGTATCCCCGCTAAATTTCATATCGCTAATAGGATTGAGAGGATTAAAAATAAAATTCCAAGAATTACCGTAATCCTGACTTCTAATTAAAATATTATTATTGACTGTATCTTTTCCTGAAATATATCCAGTGGAATCATTTATAAATAAAATTCTAGTAACTGATGTTATATTATTATAATGAAGTGTATCACTATTTACAACATTATTTATTAGTGATGAAAAGAAAACTGTCTGAGTTTTTTTATATGCTAAAAAAATATTTCTATTAGATGCTGAAAAATCATAAGACCAAGATCCAGGCATGTTTAAAGTTTGAGAAATATTGTACGAGCTCGCTAATCTTTTAAAAATTGTTCCGCCAACATACGCCAAAGAAAAAACGATAGAGGTATCAGTAGGTATAGCTTTTACAATGTAATCATTAGATCCACTATACGAATTAGAACATGTAGCGTTATCATTATTAGAAAATGATATGCCAAAATCATTGGGTGAAGAAGGTGTACACCTCACATTTTCATATAAATAAATACGATTATTATCTGCAACCGAATATAAAGGATAAATATATTGGCAACTAAAACTGAATACATGACAAGGACTCCATGCTACAGAATTATATTGAGCCTTTGACATTTGGCTCATAAATACTAATAACAGTAAAGTGAATTTAATTAATCTTTTCATAGGCGATATTGTTTAAAGGTAGTCAATAAAATATTTATATCAAAACCTTTCAATAAAGCGAACAATACAATATAATTAAATTATAAAATAGTACTTTTAATCTCATTATTTATAACCTTAAATTATGAGTTCAGTTAAAAAATTATTTCCTTTTTTAGCCCTAATTTTTTCATCAAGTATCTATTCTCAAAATAGTGATAGTATTGCGCTTCGTAAAAATTTTGACTACTATTTAACCAAAAGTAGTTGTTATAAAAATTTAGAATTTCTTAGCACAAAAATCGAAAGTCGTTTAAGTGGTTCACCTGGTGCAGCTAAAGCAGTTATTTGGGCAAAAAAAGCCATGTATGAAGCTGGAGCCGATACCGTTTATTTACAACCATGCATGGTACCTCATTGGGTGAGAGGGCAAAAAGAAAGTTGTGTTTCTGCAAATTCAAAAACAAAAAAACAAACTAACTATTCTATCTGTGCTTTGGGTAATTCGGTTGGAACAACTAAAATTGGTTTAAACGCGCCTGTTATTATTGTAAACAGTTTCGCTCAATTAGATTCCTTAGGAGAAAAAAATATCAAAGGAAAAATTGTTTTTTATAACGTGTATTTCGATCACAAACATTTAAGCACTGGCACCTGTTATGGTGAAACTGTTACCTATCGTTATTCAGGCCCAAGTAAAGCAGCCAAGTACGGTGCTTTAGCAACTATTGTTCGTAGCATGAGTTCTATTAATAATGATTTCCCACACACAGGGGTAATGGGTTATGATACGGCATTAACTACAACAAAAATTCCTGCTTGCGCTATTAGTTTTAGCGGTGCTGATAAATTATTAGAAGAACTAAAAACGAATCCTGCCATAACACTCCAGTTAAAAATGAATTGCCAAATGTTTGCAAAAGAATTATCATATAATGTTGTTGGAGAAATTAAAGGCTCAGAAAAACCAAATGAAATTATTATGGCAGGTGGACATTTAGATGCTTGGGATAACGGACAAGGTGCTCACGATGACGGCGCAGGTGTAGTGCAAGCAATAGAAGTATTAGCCATGTACAAAAAACAAAACATCAAACCAAAACATACAATTCGTGCGGTTGCCTTTATGAATGAAGAAAATGGTGGCGCGGGAGGAAAAGCATATTTTGAAGACACCAAGAAAAATAACTTAAAACATATTGCTGCTTTAGAAAGTGATGCTGGTGGTTTCTCCCCAAGAGGAATAGCTGTAGATACCACCATGGGTTTATATAAAAAAGTATTAAGTTGGAAATCGTTATTAGATCCTTATTTCGTTCAATATATTAAAGTTGGCGGGCATGGCGCTGACATTGGTTACTTAAAAGAAATTGGAGTGCCTTTAATGGGATTTGAGCCTGATGGACAAAAATATTTTGATTATCATCATACAGCAGATGACACTTTTGACAAAATTAATAAACGCGAATTAGAACTAAGTGCAGGTGTTATTGGTTCATTAATATATTTAATTGATACAAAAGGCTGGTAAAATGAAAATTCCACAAAAAATACTGAATACATCTGTTCTCATTTTTGTTGTGGCTTTTACTGTGCTATGTGCTTTCAAAGTTCAGCATTTAAAATTTGATTATGACTTTGAAGCATTTTTCCCTAACGAAGATAGTGAATTAGAGGTGTATGAAACACATCGTAATCGTTTTGAATGGGATAATGAGTTTGTGTTGTTAGGTTTAGAAAACAAATCAGGAATTTTTAGAAAAGAGTTTTTAAAGAAAGTTGATACCTTAACTAAAGAGTTAAATCAAATTCGTTACGTTAACAGAGTTATTTCTCCAACTAACATTAAAAATATTTCGTTAAGCGGTTTAGCGCCTGTTCAAAAACGATTATTACATATTGATGATGAAAGTTTGTACAAAGATGATAGCGTCAATATTTACAACACTCCAGAGTTGATTGGTTCTTTTTTTCCAAAAGATGCAAAGTCTCTTTCCATATTTATTAAAACAGATGAAGGCTTAAGTAAAATAAAATGTGATAGTTTAGCTAAAAACATTGAAAGTGCATTTCAAAAATACCATTTTGATGAAATTCATTTTGTAGGGAGAATAGTTGCGCAAGATGTGTATCTCAAAAATTTACAAAAAGAGTTTGTCTACTTTTTAGCCATTTCATTTTTCTTAGTGATTTTATTTTTATGGATTTCTTTTCGCTCTATGTATGGCATTATAGTTCCTATGGTAATTGTCATGATTTCTATTTTTTGGACCCTGGGTATCATGGCAATGCTAGGGCAATCGTTAGATATTATGACAGTGATGTTGCCTACCATGATCTTTATTGCCGGCATGAGTGATGTGGTGCATTTTTTCTCAAAATATTTTGAAGAAATAGCTAAGGGAACCGAAAAACAAAAAATATATCCATTGATTTTAAAAGAAGTCGGTTTTCCAACATTTTTAACTTTAATAACTACTGTCGTTGGTTTTTTATCATTACTGTTTTCAAGTATCAAACCCATCAAAGACTTTGGCATATATACTTCTGTTGGAATTATTATCGCTTTTTGTTTAACCTATACCCTATTACCTGCCTTATTTTATTTTTTTACTCCAAAAAAATTAGTAGCAGTTCATAGTCACGATAACAAAACTTATAATGTCATGCGCAAAGTATTGTTTTGGATTTTTAGAAATCAAAAAACAATTATTATCACCACTTGCGTATTAGTAGCACTTTCTATTGTTGGAGTTTATAAAATAAAAGTTAATAATATTTTATTAGAAGATTTATCAGACAGTGTAAAAATAAAACAAGATTTTATGTTTTTCGATGCTCATTATAGTGGCGCTCGGCCATTAGAGTTAGCGGTTGAAATAAAAAATAATAAAACCGTTTGGGATTACGATGTCATGCGTCAGCTTAATGAAGTAGATGAGTTCTTAAAAAAAGAATACCATGCTGGTTTTATGTATTCGCCTGCTATGCTTACCAAAACATTAAACAAAGCATTAAATGACGAAATATCGGGCGAAGGTAAATTCCCTAGCGAAGAGGAATATGAAGACATTAAAAAACAACTCATTAATAACAAAAAAAATAAAGACATCAAGCGTATTATTACAGTTGACGGAAAATTTGCGCGTATTAATGGGAAAATAGGAGATGTAGGAAGTATAATTGTAAACGAACGTAACAAACATTTTCAAGAATTCATTAAAACACATATCAATTCAAAAGACATAGAAATAAAAATTACCGGAGCTGCTCATTTAATAGATAGAAACAATGAGTACATGGTAACAAACATGACTCAAGGTTTTTTATTCTCCATAATCGTTATTGCATTTTTAACTTACTTTTTACATCGTAGTTGGCGAATGGTGATTGTGTTTATTTTACCAAATTTTATTCCTTTACTAATTATCGCGGGCATTATGGGCTTTGCAGGTATCGAATTAAAAGCAGCTACCTCATTAGTGTTTAGCATTGCGTTTGGAGTAGCCACAGATGACACTATTCACTTTATATCACGCTTAAAAATAGAATTGGGTTATGGTAAATCATTAATATATGCTTTTAAACGAACTTATTTTGAAACAGGGAAACCTATTTTGTTAACTACCTTTATTTTAATGGGAGGTTTTGTGAGTTTAATGATTAGTGATTTTCAAAGTACCTTTTATTTTGGTTTTTTAATATGCATCACCATTATCATTGCTGTTATAGCGGATTTATTTTTATTGCCTGTATTATTGTTTTGGATTTTAGGAAAAAAGAAAAAGAAATAATTTATGAAAGTTGAATTAAGGCCTTGGCAAATAAATGATGCAAATGACTTAGCTATTTTAGCTAATAACAACAATATTGCGCAATTTATGGCTGATGTTTTTCCTCATCCCTACTCCATTGAAAACGCAAAAACATTTATTGCTTTTGCAACATCAAATACTACTTCAAAAATATTTGCCATTATTGTTGATGGTAAACCTGCTGGCAGTATTGGTTTACACTTGCAAACAGATGTCTTAAAAAAGAATGCCGAAATTGGTTATTGGCTTGGAGAAGACTATTGGAGTAAAGGTATTATTACTAAAGCTATTTCTCAAATGATAGATTATGGCTTTAAACATATGGATATTGTAAGAATATTTGCCAGAATTTACGGAACAAATATTCCTTCACAAAAAGTAGTTGAAAAATGTGGTTTTAAATTAGAAGCCAAGTTTGAAAAAACAATTTTTAAGAATAATGAATTTGTAGATGAATTAATTTACGCAATTAGAAAATAAGAAAGCTATGAAAAAAATTGGTTTAATCACATCAGGTGGAGATGCTCCAGGCATGAACGCTTGCATTAGAGCCGTAGTAAGAACCGCTCGCGCCGAACATATTGATGTAGTTGGTTTTTACAGAGGTTATGAAGGGTTGATTGACGACGACCATATTCACTTAACAAAAAGTAAAGTATCAAACATTATTCATCGTGGAGGAACGGTTTTAAAAACAGCACGTAGTAAACGTTTCATGACTCCTGAAGGTATACAAATGGCTGTTCAAACTTTAGAAAAACACAAATTAGATGGCTTTGTAATTATTGGTGGTGATGGTAGCTTTAGAGGTGCTGAAGAACTAAGTAAACATCACAGTATTAAAACCGTTGGTTGCCCTGGTACGATTGATAATGATTTAGTAGGCACAGATTTTACTATTGGATACGACACAGCCATTAATACCGTTGTAGAAGCTGTAGATAAAATTAGAGATACAGCAGAAAGTCACGATCGCATTTTTGTAGTAGAAGTAATGGGACGTGATGCGGGATTAATTGCCTTAAGAAGTGCCATTGCATGTGGAGCCGAAGCAATTTTAATTCCGGAACGAAAAAACGACTTAAAGCTTTTATTAGAAAAGAAAAAATCTTGGCGTCAAACTAAAAAAAGTAGAATTATTATTGTGGCCGAAGGAGATGAAAATGGCGGTGCTATTGGTATTGGCAATTTATTAAAATTAGAATGGCCTGAGTTTGATATTAGGATTTCTATTTTAGGACATATACAACGCGGAGGCAATCCAACCTGTATGGAGCGTGTAAATGCAAGCTTAATGGGATACTACGCTGTCAAAGCTTTACAAGCAGGACGTGCAAATGAAATGATTGGAATCATTAATAAAGAAGTATGTTATACGCCATTTAAAGATGCCGTGAAACACATTGATGAATTAAACCCTGAGATGTTAAAAATCTTAGATATTTTATCAGCATAAAATAGTATAGAAATGCGACACTTAATTATTTACTATATTTTAATTTTATTATTCTCACAAAATAGTTTATTCTCACAAAAAGATAAAGCTGAGACCGACCCGTTATTTACAGCGGCTTATCAAAAATTTGAGGAGAAAGATTATGCCGCGGCTTATATAAATTACACGGCTTATCTTACCAAAAAACCAAAAGATGCTCCTGCTACTTATAATAGAGGCTTATGTGCTTACGAATTAAAAGACTACAAAGATGGCATTGTTAATTTCACTAAGAGTATCAATTTAGGTAGAGTAACTGCTGATGCTTTTTATAGTAGAGCTTTGTGTAACTATAGATTAAATAATTTTGAATTAGCTATTGCCGATTTTGATACAGCTATTTCTGCAAAAGCAAATTATGTAGAAGCTTTAACCTTTAAAGCCGCGTGTTTAAATGAATTAAAAAAGTATACTGAAGCTCTTGAAATATTAAATAGAGCCATTGATTTTAATTTAAATTATCAATACTC
>JBKJPW010000193.1:0-7661 GCA_046594225.1 Bacteroidia bacterium | reverse complement strand
ATCACGCTTATGAACTAAGCCTGATTTCGTTAACGCACGTTTTCCTTTAGTTGTTTTCTTGGTCAAAATGTGACTTTTGAAAGCATGTTTTCTTTTGATTTTGCCGGTCCCAGTTACAGAGAATCTCTTCTTTGCACTAGAGTTTGTTTTCATTTTTGGCATTTTGTTATTTATTTATTTGTTAGTACTCTTTTTTTATTAATAGGACACAGATTCCGCAGATTTAATAAGATTTGTATGATTTTTTAATATCATATTTTATCATAACCATCAATGTTATCAGCGTTCTATTATTTTTTGTTTATTTGGTTTTTTTAGGAGCCAACACCATTAACATTTTCTTACCTTCTAAAACTGGTAATTGCTCTGCTTTCCCCCACTCTTCCAACTCAGATGCAAAACGTAACAATAAAATGGTTCCTTGTTCTTTAAATACAATCTCACGACCTCTAAAAAACACAAACGCCTTTACTTTACTTCCTTCTTGTAAAAACTTCATCGCATGATTCTTTTTGAATAAATAATCATGTTCATCAGTATGTGGTCCAAAACGAATGTCTTTTACAACAACCTTTGATGCTTTAGCTTTTACTTCTTTTGCTTTCTTTTTAAGTTCGTATAAATACTTACCGTAATCAACTACTTTACAAACCGGTGGATCAACATTAGGAGCAATTTCAACTAAATCAACTCCTAAATCTTCAGCCATTTTAATAGCTTCTTCAATAGGATAAACTCCTGGCTCGATTTCATCACCAACAACACGTACCTGTGGTGTATTACGTATGTTTTTATTGATACGATGTTGTTCTTCTCTAACGCCAGGGCGCTTAAAACCTTCTCTTAATCCACGAGGACGTTTAAATTCAGGTTTTGCTCCAGGCACAACTGTTCCAGGCTTTATAGGACCTGTGTTCTTGTTGTTGTTGTTTATTGGTTTCTTAAAAACGCTAATAGTGACCTCCGCTTTTTAGTTATTAATTAATTGTTTTTTGTTTAAAATCACTGTCAATGGTTGTTTGTATGAGTTTTGCAAAGTCTTCAATAGTCATTGTTCCTATATCGCCTTTACCGTGTTCTCGCACTGCAACTGTTCCTTCTTCAGCTTCTTTCTCGCCAACAACAAGCATAAAAGGTATTTTATTTACTTCGTTATCACGAATTTTTTTACCTATTTTCTCATTCCTGTCGTCAACAAGGCCGCGAATATCGGAAATATTTAGTAATTCTGAAACTTTTTTTGCATAATCATTATATTTTTCGCTGATTGGCAAAATTGCATATTGATCAGGTGTTAACCAAAGTGGGAAATTACCACCACAATGCTCAATTAAAACCGCAATAAATCTTTCTAAAGAACCAAAAGGTGCTCTGTGAATCATTACGGGGCGGTGTTTTAAGTTATCAGAACCTGTATATTCCAATTCAAAACGCTCTGGCAAATTATAATCTACCTGAATAGTTCCTAATTGCCATTTACGGCCAATAGCATCTTTTACCATAAAATCCAATTTCGGACCATAAAAGGCTGCTTCTCCAGTTTCAACAACTGTTCTTAAGCCTTTTTTAGCAGCCGAATCGATAATTGCTTTTTCAGCTAATTCCCAATTTTCATCACTACCAATGTATTTGGTTTTATTTTCAGGGTCGCGTAATGATATTTGTGCCGTATAATCTTTAAAATCTAAAGCATTAAACACATACATTACTAAATCAATTACTTTACAAAATTCCTCATTAACTTGCTCAGGCGTTACAAACAAATGGGCATCATCTTGGGTAAAGCCACGAACACGAGTTAAACCATGTAATTCGCCTTTTTGCTCATAACGGTAAACCGTTCCAAACTCAGCATAACGAACTGGTAAATCTTTGTATGATTTAGGTGACGATTTATAAATTTCGCAATGGTGAGGGCAATTCATTGGCTTCAAGAAAAACTCTTCGCCTTCGTGAGGTGTTTTAATGGGTTGAAATGAATCAGCTCCGTATTTTTCATAATGTCCCGAACAAACGTATAATTCTTTTTGAGCAATATGAGGCGTTACAACAGGTAAATAACCGGCTTTTAATTGTGCCTTTTGCATAAACTGAATTAAGCGTTCACGCAACATAGCACCTTTTGGTAACCATAATGGCAAGCCTGCTCCTACTTTTTCGGAAAAACAAAACAATTCAAGTTCCTTTCCTAATTTACGGTGATCACGCTTTTTAGCTTCTTCTAATAAAACTAAATATTCTTTTAGTTCTTTATCTTTAGGGAAAGTAATACCATAAATACGAGTTAACATTTTATTTTTCTCGTCGCCTTTCCAATAAGCACCAGCAATGCTTAAAACCTTAACGGCTTTAATAAATCCTGTGTTTGGAATATGTGGTCCACGACACAAATCAGTAAAATTACCCTGTGTGTATAAACTAATATTTCCGTCGTCTAAACGCTCTAATAAATCTAATTTGTATGAATCGTTTTTATCAGTAAAGTATTTAATAGCATCAGCTTTACTGATTTCTTTACGAACAAACTCGTTGCCTTGACGAGCTAACTCTAACATCTTAGCTTCAATTTTTTCAAAATCAGCAGGCGTTAAGGTTTCTCCATTCAAATCTACATCATAATAGAAACCATTTTCTAATGGCGGGCCAACCCAAAATTTTACATTTGGATATAGCGCTTCTAAAGCTTCAGCTAATAAATGGGCTGATGAATGCCAAAGGGTATTTTTCCCATCGTCATCATTCCAGGTTAGTAAGCTTACCGTACTATCTTGATTAATGGGTTTGTTAGCGTCTACAACTTCGCCGCTAACTTTTGCTGCCAATACATTTCTTGCAAGGCCTTCGCTAATACTCAGTGCTATTTGCATTGAGGTGGTTCCTTTTGGGTATTCGCGGATGGAACCGTCTGGTAAAGTAATTTTTATCATAATGTTGCTCCCACTTACAAACGTGGGCTTTAATTTAGGGGAACAAAGATAATGGAATATATGGTAAATTAAAAAGTAAAATTTAAGAAGTACGAAGTTAGATTGACGAGTTACGAATTTAGATGATCGCTGATAATTTTTTATCTTTGAACATGAAAAATTTATTATTCTTTTCTCTTTTTTTTCCAATTATTTATTTATGTCAAGAAAACATGAAGCCAAATGCTGGATGTTCTCCTGCTTTTAACTCTGAATATTTGGATATTAATAATATCAAAACTCCAATCTATTCTGGTGGAGATATGAACTGGAATATTTTCGGGAATCAATTACAGTCCTATGAATTTCCTAAAGGCAGCGGAAAATCAGCTTCAGGCGCATCATTTCTTTGGGTTGGCGGTATAGATGGTGTAGGTCAATTAAAGGTTGCTGCACAAACATATAGGCAAGGTGGTGTTGATTTTTGGACAGGACCGCTAAGTACAATGGACGCATCAATTAACTCAATGCAATGCTCCGTTTATGATAAAATTTGGAAAGTAAATTATACAGATATTAATGATTTTATTACTAACTATAATAATGGTTTTATACAAAACAACTTATATACACCTACTTTTGATATTTTATCTTGGCCAGCATTCGATACAGTTGTTTATCCTCCACAAAAATTAGCTCCATTTATTGATGTAAATAATGACGGAAAATATAACCCGAAAGTTGACGGCGATTACCCAGACATTAAAGGTGACCAAACTTTATATCATATTTTTAATGACAACGGCAACAATCATGGCTCTGGAGGAAAAGCAATTGGATTACAAGTAAATGCAATTGATTATGCTTACGGTTGCCCTCAAGTAGTTAATGGAAAAAATGAATTATTAAATACAACTTTTCATCATTATAAATTATACAACAATAGCTCATTTACTTTAACGCAAACCTATGTTGGCATTTGGGTAGATGCAACTATTGGAAACTGGCAAGATGATTATGTTGGCTCAAATCCTCAAAAAGGATATGCATTTGCTTATAACGGTTCAGGAAACGATTCTATTTATGGAAACATTCTACCTGCTACGGGAACAGTACTTTTAAAAGCTCCTAAAGCTGCGTTAAATGACGGAATAGATAATGATAACGACGGTATAACAGACGAAGTAAATGAAGAATTATTAACCCCAAATATTTATTATTACAATCATTTTCCATCTTTTGGAACACCACCTAATCTTGCTATGATAGATCCACAAAACGCTTTTCAAAACTATCAATATATGACTGGTGCGTGGCGAGATGGCTCACCTTTTACTTGTGGTAGCGATGCTTACGGCGGTTCAATTCAAACTAAACATGTTTTCACAGGAAGCAATCAAACAAATACAATATGCGCTACAAACTGGACAGAAAAAAATAGTGCTAATACGCCAGGAAACAGATGTTATTTATTAAGTATTGGGCCCTTTAATTTTAATGCACATGATAGTACCGAAATTGAATTTGCATTTGTTACCAGTGTTGATAGTTCTTCTATAGGTAATATAGACGGCAGTGTTATTAAATTGGAAAATGATATCGATAAGATCAAAGCTTTTTATTACTCAACTAATAAACCAAATTGTTTAGGTAGTATTGATGTAGGTATTAAGGAATTAATGAAAAATTCAATAACTCTATTTCCAAACCCAACAATTGATAAACTTATTTTTTCGAGCAGCTATTTCAGAGAAAATAAAACAAAATTAATTTTTACTGATGTTCTTGGGAGAGAGTTATTCGAACAAAACTTATCAGAAGAGAATAATCCAATTGATATTTCTTATTTTTCTAAAGGCATTTATTTTGCTACTTTATTTATTGGGCACGAAAAAATAACCTACAAGGTTATTAAGCAGTAATCCTATCTACTTTAAAATCAAAAGATAACAATAATTTAACAATTATTCTAAATTAGATGTTGTAACATCTAATGTTATAACATATATTTGTATCGAAATATTTAAACCAAAAAAAACATATGAAAACAACATTAAAAACATTAGTAGCAGTAACAGCTATCTCTTTAAGCGCTGCAGCGCAAACAAACTGGAATGTAGATGCATCTCACAGTAAACTTGGATTTGCCGTAACGCATATGATGGTAAGTGAAACAGAAGGTAAATTTAAAATTTATGAAGGTAAAGTAACTTCGGTAAAAGCAGGTACTGATTTTACCGACGCTAAAATTGATTTTTCGGTTGATGCATCAACCATTGATACAGATGATGATAAAAGAGATGGCCATTTAAAAAGCCCCGATTTTTTTGATGTTGAAAAATTTCCTAAAATCACTTTCGTTAGTAAATCAATGAAACCAGGAAAAATTAAAGGAACGTATACTTTAACTGGCGATTTAACCATGCACGGTGTTACTAAATCTGTTTCATTAACAGCTATTGGAGCTTCTAAAATTGTAAAAGATCCTTACGGATTCGAGCGTTATGCATTTAAAGTAACTGGAGCTATTAATCGTATTGATTATGGTTTAAAATATAATGCTGCTTTAGAAGCTGGTGGCGTAGCACTTGGCGAAGAAGTAAGATTAGACATTAAAGTTGAAATTACAAAAGCTAAGTAATTATAAAATACTAAATTAGTCCCCAGTTAAAGCTGGGGACTTTTTTTATACTTAGAGCCTGTTTAAATTTTGAAATTAGAAGACGAGATACAACAAAAGAAATTTAAAAGCATACATCAAAAGTTAATGCTCAATCTTATCTATACAACCAATTGGCTTACGGCTCAGCAAGATTCTTTATTTAAAGATTCTGACATTACCGTGCAACAATATAATGTATTACGAATTTTAAGAGGGCAATATCCCAACCCATGTAGCATTAAATTAATTAAGGAACGTATGTTGGATAGAATGAGTGATGCATCAAGAATAGTAGATAAGCTTTTATTGAAAAAATTATTAGTAAGAAGAGAATGTCCTAACGACCGACGAAGTGTGAATGTGACTATTACTGATAAAGGATTAGAACTATTAAAATCACTAGATTATGTTGATGATTTGGCAAAAAAAACACTTAAATCGTTATCTGATGAAGAAATAAATACGCTCAATACATTATTAGATAAATTAAGAGATTAAGTGCAAGCAACGATTTACGAAGTGTGAACTAAGAATTAATAAGAATGTAACGATTTAAAAAATGATGGTAAATCTCATTACATTTGCACTTATAAATTCAATAGCATGTTAGGACTTAAATTAGAAACCGACCCTCGCTGGGTAAATATCGTAGAAAAAAACATCGAAGAAATTTTAACGGATCATGCGTATTGTGAGCAAAAAGCTGCTACCAATGCTATTTCTATTATGATTAGCTTTCCTTATTATGATGATTTAGTAGAAGAAATGGTGAAATTGGCGCAGGAAGAACTTAGCCATTTTCAAATGGTTCATCAAAAAATACAAGAAAGAGGATTAAAACTTGGTTTTGAGAGAAAAGACGAATATGTTGGCGAATTATACAAATTCATGCGTAAAGGTGACCACAGAAAAGAAATTGTTTTAATTGACCGCTTATTGTTTGGCGCTATGATTGAAGCAAGAAGCTGTGAACGCTTTAAATTATTATCAGAACAAATAAATGATGAGGATTTGAAGTCTTTTTACCGAGAATTAATGATTAGCGAAGCCACTCACTACACTTTATTTATTGGTTTTGCCAGAAAATATGGAGAGCATTTAGAAAATATAGACGAAAGGTGGCAACAATGGCTTGATTATGAAGCTCAAATACTAAAAAAATATAGTAAAAAAGAAACCATTCATGGTTAATATAAAAAACACAACGCCCTAACCATATAGTAAAATCAGGCATTAAATCTGTATTTTTGTGGTATTCATCTATTTAGATAGATTCTAAATATAAACAATACCCACTAGTGGGTATTGTTATATGAAAAAAACAATATAAATTTGCGTAAACTTTAAAAAACTAAAAAATGAAAAAAATTACTTTATTAGCAGTTGTAATTATTGCTGCATCTTTTGCTTCTTGCAAAAAAAACTGGAACTGTGTATGTACAGATAATTCAGATGGATCTACTGAGACTTATGTTTCAGCTAAAATGAGTAAAAAAGACGCTAAAACTTGGTGTCAGACTGGTAACTCTTCTTACTACGCTTGCGAAATTAAATAATTAAAAGGCTGTTATTACTAACAGCCTTTTTTTTTAAATTAAAAAATAAACCATAAAAAATAAAAAAAATGAAAAAAATCACTTTATTAGCAGCTGTTGTTATTGCTGCATCTTTTGCTTCTTGTAAAAAAGCTGCTACTTGCGTATGTACACGTACAAACACTAGCGTAAGTACAAATGGTGTATCTTCTACTCCATCTAATGCTTCAACTGTTTCAACTCGCGAAATTTCTAAAACTAGTAAGAAAACTGCTGCTGCAATGTGCGGTAACTCAACTGATGTAACTACTAGTACTTCTACAGTTGGTGGTACTGACTACGTAACTACTTCTAACTACAGTTCAACTTGTGCTATTAAATAATAAGTTTTAATTAACTATATTTAAGAAGCTTCCAGATATCTGGAAGCTTTTTTTTTGATTTAATTACAGCATAAATAGTAAATTTGACAGCGAATATGAAACCTCTTCTTCTGAAAATTTTCCTTTTTATCATAAGCTCTGCTTTAGGTTTAACCTTTATATATAGTGGCTATGT
>JBKJPW010000143.1:0-2856 GCA_046594225.1 Bacteroidia bacterium | reverse complement strand
TCAAGGTTTTTCATTTCCTCAAATAAATAACCTTGAGATGAAAATCCTAAATAATCATTACTCGAAAAATCAATTTTAGGATAAATCGGTTTTAAAGAACGAAAAAGATTTTTTTCTTTTACCTGATTTAATTTATCGGATAATTTATGAGGGAAAGAACTCACTTCAATTTTTTGATTTTATTTTGATCTATATTTTTGAATTTTTCAATTATATAGTCAACTCTAAGCTGCTTTATTATATTCCAAACACGCATAAATATCCTGTAATTCTAATGATTTATAATCTTCTAAAATTGACTCAAAAGAAGAACCCGCACTTAATAAATCTAAAATCAAATCTACTGTGTACCTTTTATTACGAATAGTTGGCTTACCATGACAAATATCAGGGTTTAACGTAATTCTATCTAATAAATTTTCCATAATATTTAATTTAAACTACTTCTTCATGCTTTAATTTATCTACAAAAGCTTGCTTGTTTGATAAGCCTAAAATTTTAAACATTTCCATATCTTGATTATACAAAGGATTTGGAGTAGTTAATAATTTTTCGCCAGCAAAAATAGAATTTGCTCCAGCCATAAAACATAAAGCTTGTCCTTCCATACTCATATTTAAACGACCTGCTGATAAACGAACTGCCGTTCTTGGTAATACAATACGAGCTGTTGCAATCATACGAACCATATCCCAAATTGGCACAGGCGGCTGATCGGCCATTGGCGTTCCTTCTACTGCTACTAAAGCATTAATAGGCACAGATTCTGGCTGAGGACGTAATAAACTTAAAGTATATAACATCCCTACTCTATCTTCAATTTTTTCGCCCATTCCAATAATTCCGCCCGAACAAACTGTTAAGCCTGCCTTACGAACATTATTAATTGTATTTAAACGATCATCAAATTTACGGGTAGAAATAATGTTTTCGTAATTCTCTTCGCTTGTATCAATGTTATGATTATAGGCATACAATCCAGCTTCCGCTAAACGTTTTGCTTGATCTTCGGTAACCATACCTAATGTTGCGCAAACTTCTAAACCTTTACTATTAATGGTTTTAACCATATCTAATACAGTATCAAAATCCTTATTATCACGCACTTCACGCCAAGCTGCTCCTAAACACATGCGGCTTGCACCACCTGCTTTTGCATTATTAGCTGCTTCATCAACCTCAGGAACGCTCATTAATTTGTGAACTTTCACTTCCGTATGGTAACGCGCTGCTTGTGGGCAATACGAACAGTCTTCAGGACAACCACCAGTTTTGATAGAAAGTAAAGAACTCACTTGCACCTCTCCAACGGTATGATGTTGCTTATGAACCTCTGCTGCTTTATATATTAATTCCATTAAGGGTGTATTATACACCTCTAAAATTCCTTCTTTTGTCCAATCTTTAATAGCCATGATATCTTTTCTAATTCTAACAAATTTAAGATAAAAGCCACAAACTACAAAACGAATATTATTGAAAAACGCTGTTAGTAAATTATACAGTTTATTAAGTATCTTTTTAAGATAAAGCCGTTATTTGTGTAGTGAAAAAAATCATTACAATAGCCTTATTACTATTTTTTATTGGTCAATTACCTGTAAAAGCACAATTTACAGAAAGTAAAGAGCGCAAAAAAATGTGGCGCAAATCAGGCAGAAGACATAAAGCACGCGAAGCTTACAATCCTTATTTGGATAAGAAGAAAAAGGATAAACCTAGTTCAGTAGCTGCAAGGGAAGAAAAAAAGGGTACTCAAAAAATGAAAAGAGGATATAAGAAGCGATTAAAGCGTGAAATGAAAAAACGGGGTATTAAACCAACCAAGGTTAAAAAAGCTTAGTGAAATTTAAATAAGGAGGTTAAATTAACCTCCTTTATTTTTTTGTGCAAAGTAAATAATAGTTCCAACTACTACTAAAATAGTAATTACTAAAGCAGCAATTTTAGCTGCAGAATATGGTCTTTCACCTTGAACTTCGCCTGTACGCGCATTCACTAAAAAACGGTATACTTTGTCTTTATATTTATATGAACTTAACCAAACTGGTAATAAAATGTGTTTAAAAGTAATATCATTATAAATTGAATTAACTGACGTTACTTGTTGCTCATCACCTCCAATATTAGCTCTTACCGTCGTATAGATTGGATCTTTCATTCTTATTTTAGCTTTTTCGAAACCTTCTTTCAAATTTACCTGATAACTTTCTGTAACAAAACCACTTAAATAATTATCATTATAAGCCGTTAATTCCTTTAAATCCCAGGGCTCTAATTCGTTGGCTAATTTTTCGGGTAATGATTTGGAAGAGACAACTAATACATCATCAAAGGTATTATAAACTGTTCCGCTTGCAGGATGCCAACTAGTTTTTCGAACCTGACGTGTTTGTGATTTACCTTGACTATCAGTATAAGATTCAGATACATAATAGTATGTCCCTCTCATGCCTGTATAATCGGATACTGTATTGGTATCGTAAGTCCAGTAAGGCATATAAATACCGTTTAATTTTTCGGCAGAATGTTGCGCGTAGTCTTTTATTTTATTGGGCGCAAACCATAAGCTTCCGGCCCAATCAATAAATAATTGAGTCGATTTTTTTCTATCAATTTTAAATGGTAGTAAATGTGAAGGTCTTATAATTGAAGATGTAGAGGCGTTTTGTACCACTAAAGGTGTATCGCAATACGGACAATTAGAGGCAGTTACATTTGGTTTTAATGTAGTAGATGCTGCGCAGTTAGTACATTTTACGGTACTAATTTCTTGTTTATCTTCTAAATGACCTTTATCACTTAAAAAACTTTCGAAATCCAATTCTTCAACTGGAGCAACTTTTTCTGAGGCT
>JBKJPW010000126.1:0-3659 GCA_046594225.1 Bacteroidia bacterium | reverse complement strand
AGTAATTGTAATGGTGTAATTACAACTATACCAAGTGGTGGAGTTGTGCCATATACATTTAGTTGGGTAGTTTCAACATCAACTACTTCAATAGCTAATGGTTTATGTTCAGGTAATTATTCGGTAACAGTAAGCGATGCAAATGGTTGTTCATCTCAAGAAACGTATACATTAACTGGTCCACCAAGTATTAGTGTTACGGCTGTAGTTACAGATGCCAATTGTTTTAATTCATCAGATGGAGCCATTGATATTACTGTAACTGGTGGAACTTCAGGATATACTTATACTTGGACACCAACTGGATTTGTTAATACGGAAGATTTAATCAATATTGCAGCAGGCACTTACTCTATTGTTTTAACAGATGCAAATGGCTGTAATATAGATTCAAGTTTTGTAGTTGGATCACCAATTGCCATTGATGATAATGAAATTATATTTCCATCAGCATGTTTTGGAAATTGTAATGGCTCTATCGAATTAAATCCAACAGGAGGCATAGGACCTTATTCTTATTCTTGGACGCCGTCAGCTAACACTGGAACTGTTACTAATTTATGTCCTGGTCCACAAACAGCTACTATTACAGATAGTCAAGGCTGTAGTTTGGCATTTAATTATACGGTACCAAGTTTAACAACGATTTCTGCTACAACATTAGCAATTAATAATTTATGTTTTAATGATTGTAACGGTGTGTTAACTGCTACTAATATTGCAGGCGGCGTTAGTCCTTATACAATTCAATGGAATGATCCAGTAGGACAAATAGGGAATACAGCAAGTGGTTTATGCACGGGTAGTTACTCTGCAACGATTACTGATGCTAACGGATGTTTTAACCCAATACCTGCTAACATTAGTTCTACATCCCAGGTAACATTTACTCCAACTATTATACAACCAGGTTGTGATTTGTGTAATGGTTCTGCTATTGTTAATCCAGCAGGAGGAACTGCGCCATATACTTATTTATGGAGTAATAATCAGTTAGTTAATACTGCTACTAATTTATGCGGCGGTGTGTATGCGGTTCAAATTACAGATGGCAATGGCTGTGTAAATACAACAAATGTTGTTATTAATAGTTCTAGCGGCATTACTGGAGAAACTATTACTACAACAAATGTAAGTTGTGATGCAAGTGCCTGCGATGGAACCGCAAATGTAACGGCAGTAGGTGGAGTAGCACCGATAACGTACAATTGGGTACACGATAATTCAACATCACAAACAGTTACTAATTTATGTGCAGGAACTTATTATTGTAATATGACAGATGCAAATGGTTGTTCAAGAACGGCTAGCGTAGTTATTAGTGCAGTAACAAGTTTAACTATTTCATCGCAGGTTACTCAATCTTCTTGTTCATCAGCCACTGGTTCCATTACAGTAAATGTAACAGGTGGAGCGGGTGGTTATACTTATACTTGGCTTCCGGCGGGTAGCACACCAACTATTACAAATTTAGCACCTGGAAGTTATAGTTTAACCGTTAGCGATGGTAATTGTACCAAAACTCAAATTTTTACTATACAATCTATTAATGCACCTATTATTACATCCACTAAAAAAGATGTTTCGTGTAGCGGTGTATGTGATGGAAATATTGTATTAACTATTTCGGGAGGAACACCGGGATATAACATCTTATGGTCTAATGGAGCAATTACACCAAGTGTTAGTCCATTATGTGCAGGCGCATATTCGGTAACTGTAACAGATGCTGCTGGTTGTTCGGCTGTTCGAAATTTCTCCTTAATTACTGTGTCGCCAATTGCTTTTAGTGCCCCTGACTTAGATAGTCCTCAATGTAATGATGCTTGTGACGGTTCATTAACAGTTATTCCAATTGGGGGAACCATGCCTTATTCATTTACTTGGACGCCTAGTAATGTTAATACAGCTACTACTAACAGCTTATGTACTGGCAGTTATTCTGTAACAGTTACAGATGTTAATGGATGTGTCTTATCTGATAATTATACATTAATTAATCCTCCAACATTAACGTTAACGGCAACTATTACTGATGCAAGTTGTAATACAGCTTTAGATGGAGCTATTGCAACAACAGTTACGGGAGGTGTTCCTAACTATTCTTATAGCTGGACTCCAGGAGCCGCAGCAACATCGAGTTTAACAAATGTATTATCTGGTACTTATACTTTAATAGTAACTGATAATTTGGGTTGTATAATAGATTCTGTGTTAACAATCAATTCTTTATTAACTGTAAATGCGATTGCTGGAAA
Source organism: Bacteroidia bacterium (assembly GCA_046594225.1). GTDB lineage: Bacteria > Bacteroidota > Bacteroidia > B-17B0 > Aurantibacillaceae > UBA4416. The sequence continues at coordinate 1,401 of JBKJPW010000126.1, read as the reverse complement.
CGACACCTTATTTTGCCAAAATGGAACTCTACTATTAGATGGCTCTAATTCTAATAGCACTTTTGGAGTTAATACTTACGAATGGTATGTGGTTCCAACAGTTGCTCCAATATCTAATTCAATAACAACAAGTGTTTCGCCTGCTGTAGGAACCAGTACGTATGTATTAATTGCTACTAATGGTGTTTGTATTGATAGTGATACAATTGTAGTTAATTCAAATGCTTTACCGATTGTGGATGCAGGACCTACAGTAAGTATTCCTTTATTGTCTTCAGCAACAATAGGTGGAAATCCAACCTGCGCTACGGGTAGTTTATTTAGTTGGTCGCCAGTATTAGCATTAGATAATCCAGCAGGAACAAACCCAACCTCTGCTACTACAGTTACTACTATTTACACAATAACCGTAATGGATGTAAATGGATGTTTTAATTCGGATACAGTTACGGTATATGTTTATCCTGAGGTAATTATACCAAATGGATTCTCTCCAAATGGTGATGGTAAAAATGATGTTTGGCAAATTGATTTTATTGACCAATTCCCAGATTGCGAAGTGGAAGTTTATAATCGTTGGGGAGAACAATTATTTTACTCGAAAGGCTATACCATACCATTTAACGGACAATACAAAGGAAAAAATTTACCAGTTGGCACATACTATTATGTGGTTAATTTAAACCACCCTAATTATCCAAAGCCATACACAAGCCCATTAACCATATTTAGATAAAAGATGCATTACCCATGTTATATAAAGGAAACATAAATAAACCAACATGGGTAACCCATATGACAACTAAAGCAATATAAGCTACATATGAAAAATATTTTATACATAACGGTCATCGTATTGCTTGTAACTAATTTAAAAGCACAGCAACTGCCTCAGTACACACAATATATGCTAAATGATTTGGCAATTAATCCTGCTGTAGCTGGTAAAGATAATTTTGCAGATGTACGTTCTAATAACCGCTATCAATGGGTTGGGATGACCGATGCCCCTAGAACATATATGTTGACATTACATAGCCCTTTAAAAAATCGACATATGGGTTTAGGTACTCATATTTATACTGATATTGTAGGACCAACCCGACGAGTAGGAATTAGTTTAGCTTATGCATATCACATTAAGATTGCAGAAAAAACTAGAATCTCTTTAGGACTTAATGCAGGCATACAACAATGGGGTATTGATGGACATAAATTACATTTGCATGATGCGGGTGATGATAATTTGTTAACACAGTATCAAACTAAAATTGTTCCTGATTTTGGAGCAGGCTTGTATGTTCATAATGAAAAATGGTATTTAGGTTTTAGCGCACCACAATTGTATCAAAGTCCAATTAAATTGTACCCAGATGGTGATCATAAAGGCACATTGGTAAC
>JBKJPW010000061.1:0-27006 GCA_046594225.1 Bacteroidia bacterium | reverse complement strand
AGTAAGTAAATCATTCAAAAAAACAAACTGACACACTACGCGTTTATCATTTTTTTTCGGAAAAACTAAAACTGATGGATTTAATCCAATTTCATGTGACTTTAAAATTAAATTTTCAGTGGCAGCGCCAAAACTGATATAAGAATCTATATGTTCAAAATCTAGCAAAGTACTTGAAAGAGATGTATCATGAAATAAAAACAAATTACCATTTAAATAATACCATTTCCATGCCTGTCTATTTCCCTGAGACGGTGCTTTAATAGCGGCCTCTATTATTTTTTGTATTTCAGATTTTGATGGGGAATACTGATTTTCATTTAATGACTTACATAAACTCAAAGCAATTTCATGCATTTCAATTTGAGTTAATGTTGTTTTCGTATCACTATATTTTAATTGTTCTGTTTCTTTTGTATTAGTATCTATTTTATTTCCTATTAACTCTTCAATATCTAAATGATAACGTCCCGAATCCGTAAATTGATTTAGTAATAACCTACGACTCACATCTGTTGCTATGCCTCCACCCATTGTAACAGCTGATGCTAACTGTGGCCAAGTATTAATACTTTGCTCAATTTCGAGCATTGATGCTTTTAATCTTAATGATGATGTTTCGATACCTAAAACATCTAACATATAGGGGATTTTTTCTTCTGTTGTTTTTAAATGCTTTAATGTATCAATGTCTAAGTGGTCAACTAATCCGTGCAAAATACTTCGGTTAGGTTCTAAATCAAATCGCTCCACATCAACCGTGCATCTGTCGCTTGCTTCCATTAACACTGGTATTCTTAGCTCTTTAGCTTTATAACGACTGAGAATTTTAATATCAAATCCATCTGACTCTTCAATTAGTAAATCTAATTTCCCATCTTTTAAAAAAAAATCATCCATATTAGATTCAATTAATCCTTCTGGGAAACAAACTACTTTTAAAAATGGATCTATTTCCGAAATTTCTCTGGCAACAGAATATACTTTTGCTAATCCTAAATTATGAACCCCAGTTCTAATTCTATTCAAATTAGTTAGTTCCAATAAATCAAAGTCAGCTAACCTAATTTCACCACAAATACGCTCCATGGCAATTGTTACAGATACTGATTGACCTACCGATAATCCAATAACGCCAATTTTTTTATGAGCCAGTATTGCTTTTTCTTCTCTTGTAATTTTATATTGGTTTCTGCTTGTTCTTACATCAATAAACTCTTCTTCATCTAAAATATGAACTAATCTATTCGTCCAAGGATAATAAACCCAAACTCCATATTCATGTAAAGATAATTTACCAAGATGTTTTATGACTTCATCTTTCAATTCATTTGATGTAAATTTAAGAGAAGGATTTTTATACTTAATTAATTCTTTAATTTGATCTTCAATAAAATCGACAACTATAATACCTGGAATAAGAAGTAGTTCATTTAATTTATCAAAATCTGGATTTATATGGGTTCTATAAAAAAGTGGCTTATGTAAGTTATTAAAGTTAGCCTGTATTGCTTTATAAGATTCAATTTTACTGACAAAATTTTTCATAAAAAAAATTATAACTATTACATTACTACCAAAAAAGTATTTTGAATATTTGTAAATTTAAAAATATAATTAGAAAAATAGCGATATTATGATATAAATTATGTACCTTTAAAAGGGAAGAATATTTTAATTATAAATTCTAAACATGACGGAAAACAATTCTATAAATGTATTATACGTTGATGATGAAGAAAATAATTTGAATTCATTTAAAGCTTCATTTAGACGTTATTTTTCTGTTTTCACTGCGCTCTCTGCTCAAGAAGCTGAGCATATATTAATAAATGAAGACATACATGTTTTAATTACAGACCAGCGAATGCCTGAAACACTAGGTACTGAGCTATTAGCACAAGCATTTAATAGCTATCCAGATCAAATTAGAATTTTATTAACTGGATACACTGACATAGAAGCTTTGAAAGATGCTGTTAACAGAGGGCATATTTTTAGATATTTAGAGAAACCTTGGAACGATGATGAGCTAAAAAAAACAATAGAAGATTCATTTCTTGTTTATAATATCAAAAAAGAACAACAAAAGCTTAACGAAAAAATATTACTCACCAATGAGCAATTAGAATTTATGCTAAGACAAAAACTAATATCATAATTTTGTAAAAAAAAATAAAGAATAATTTATGAAAAGAAAAGAACCAACCTATAGATATAATTATGCAATGTTACTAGATGACAATGAATTAGATAATTTTATTAATCAAAAAACATTAGAAGTAAATGATTTCGCTAATAAAATATATTTAAATACTAGTAGTAAAAGTGCATTGGAATTTTTAAATAATTTAGAGATGGCAAGTACTGATGCATTCGATATTTTTCCGGAAATTATTTTTATAGACATTAACATGCCAATGATTGATGGATTTCAGTTTATCGAAAATTTTAAAGCAACTTTCAGTAAAAAGCTTAAAACGGTAAAAATTGTTATTCTTACTTCGTCAATTTCCGTTAACGATAGAGAAAAAGCTGCGAAAATTTCAAAAGACATCGTTTTTTTAAATAAACCATTAACCAAAGAGGCATTAAATCAAATTTGAAACTTATTTTTTAAATCAGGAATTAAATGAGGGACTACCTCAAAATTCTTTTCATTATTATTGTTTGCTAAAAATAATGTAAATAAATCTCTTTTCTTTATATTATTTTTAGACGTAGTGTCTTTATTTATCTCTAAGTCAAATAGTTTAAGCAGGTAAATGACATGGTTATACTCTTCTCTACCTTCCATCTTTATCCTTCTTGTTAACATTTTAATACAAGCTTGAGCTTTTTCAAACTCTCCTACAATAAAATAGGTATGTAATAATGTTATTTTAATGTTTAAAAATTCATGGAAATAATCTTTAAATACAAATTCATTTTGAAGTTCGTTTAAACAATTAATAGCTGTTATATACTTTTTTTGATAAAAATAAAAAAGAGCATTATATACCTTTATAGAAATACGTGTATGAATATCGTTTGGATCTATTAAAATTTTATCTGTGTCTAAAATGTCAGAAATCATATCCATTTTGTCAAATTCAGAACAAAATTTAATTTTAGTTCGTAAAAAATTAGATACTAATACAATATGATTAAATAAGAAAAAATGGGATTGCTGATCGTTAATTTTATCAAAATACTGAATAGCTGACTTATTTAAGCCTTTCGAGTAGTAATATTCAAAACATAAATAATCTAAGACTATTTCCCATTTTTTATAGGCAATCGTTAGTGGTAATTCATCAAAAATAATTCTTGTGGTTTGCAATAATTCGTCAACATTCGATTCGATAGTTTTATCATGTTTACAAAAAATAAGTAACTGCAATTCTATCAGATTTTTAATCAACTCTACTTGCCTTGAATTACACAATGCATAAATATTACTAATTTCTTTTTTCAAAAAGCACAATCTATCATACAAATCATTTGATTTTGACAAATCATATAAACTTAAAATTCTATTAAAATTCCCTAAAATATCTTCTGCTTTTTCTATTGATAAACCATAAGAAACCTGCTTATTATATAGTTGAGAATAATGATGGTGTTTTTCTGAGTTTAAATGCATTTTTTTTAATGCGCTATACACAACTAATAACTCATTATGCATATCAAATCTCAATAACTCTTTTTCTAATTTCAATAAATAAGCGATGGATGTTTCTCTGGGTGTATTTAAGCAAAGTTCAGGAACCTGCAAAAGCAACTTAATTGTTTTTTCTTGATCAACATATATATCACAGGATAAACAATCTTGAATTTTATCATACAACCTAGATTTTAAAACATAAAAAGAATTAGATGTAACGCCTAATTTATCTTTTATTTCTTTATCAGATTTATTAGAGTTTTTATAGGACTGCAAAAGAAATAAAAATCTATCAGCTTGATTTTTTATTAAGTTTTTTTCAATTTCAAGGTAGTTATCCTCATTTAACTGAACTATGACTTCCTTTAATTTTATCATGATTACTTAATTATGAAAACGCAAAAAACATTTAGTACAAAGTTAGGCAAAAAACAAGTTATACTTAAATTAAAAGGTTAATTTTTTGAAAAAAAATGATTATTGAAAATCATAGATTTTCAATAAAATCGGCTGTTTAATAATAAAAAAAGCATTTTATCGAAAAATCTTACATCCTTAATATTAACATACTATTGGTGTTGACAAAAAATATAAATAAGACTTACTTTGAAAAATAAAAAATCATTAAGTTATAATATGATGAAAAAATACGTGTTTAAATTATTTACAATTACACTATTAAGCCTGCTGTTTATTACTATTAAAACTTATAGCCAAACTAAATTAAACGACAGCTTAATTTGTTTAGATATTAAAGGGAAGATTACTAACATTGGAAATAAATATGATGATACTTATAAAGCAGAACTTATCTACTATAACAATGTAATCTCTAAAGAATCTATTAATGTAAATAAATCGTTTAAATACAGCTTAAAAAAAGATGCTATATATACTATTCGAATTTCAAAACAAGGGTACATCACAAAACTCATAAGCATTTACACCAAAATTCCTGAGAAACACAATGAGCTATATCGTTTAGATTTTGAAACTGAATTAATCGAAGATCGTAAATCTAAAAAACTAAACCCCGAAGCTTTAGAATTTCCAATAACTATTATTTATTATGATGATACAGCTAATTGGTTTTATTTTAACGAAGAATATACCAGTAATATTAAAAGATGCATATACGATATAAAAGTTGTACGCAATAAATTATAGAACAAAAAATCTAAAACCATCGTTATGTACAATCTAAAAAACAAACCATTCAGCATTTTAGTAGTGGAAGATAATCCTTTAGACAGTTTAATTGTAAAAACACTTCTACAACCTCACTTTAATTTAGAAATTGTATCTGATGGTTACGACGCATTAACAATTATTGAAAAAATAAAATTTGACATTATATTAATGGATATTAATCTTGGAGATGATACCATAGATGGCATTTCCTTAATGAAAAAAATAAGGAAGAGTGAAAAACATAACGGCATTAAAATTTTTGCAGTAACTGCTTATGCAGAAAGTAGCGATTATTTCATTGAACAAGGATTTGATGAGTTATATGTAAAACCTGTTATAAAAGAGGATATATTCGAATTCATCAACAATAATATAAAAAAATCAATATAATTATTTTCGCAAGAACTCTCTTTCATTTAAATTATTATTTACTTTTTCTTACATGCGTAATGTAAGTGATAATAATCGCTTTATAATTGCGTAAATAAGTTTTAGTTTTGATTACTGTTTCCTGTAATAATTAATTTTTGATTTTCACAAAACATTATTTTATGAAATAGTCATGTTGCCGCCAGCATAAACACGAGTGCGATGCACTGAGCTTGCCGAAGTGAAGATACATGGCGTATACCATATAACAATAAACAATAAATATCTACATATGAAAAAAATCTACTTTATTTTTATTGTTTTAATACTATTAAACGGCCTATCAGCACAAACATCATGGATAGGTACTACTAGTACTAATTGGAGTACTGCTTCTAACTGGAGTTCTGGTGTGCCAAATTCTACCACTGATGCTATTATTGGCGACGCCAATTTTACGGGAAGTTTTCATCCCGTTTTAACTGTAAACTCAAGTTGTAAATCATTAACAATAGGAAACAGTATAATAGCATCAACTTTAACAGTTGCAAAAAACATTACAGTTTCTGGCACATTAACAATAGGTGCAAATGGAACAATATCTCATACTGCCGCAAATACAATTATTACATTAAGCGGTAACTGGATAAATTCTGGCGTGTACACAACCAGCGTAACAACAAATAAAGTAACTTTTGCTGGGACAGCTCAAAGCATAACTGGGATAACAACATTTAAACAATTAATTATAAATGCAGGAAGTACAACCTCATTAGCAAATAATATTGTTGTAAATAGCACATTAACTGTTAGCGGAACATTAGATCCTTCTGCAAGTTTTAACATATCTGGTTCTGGCTCTGTTACAGTAAATTCATCAGGTATTCTTTTTGTAAAAGCTGCCGATTTTTCTTCAAACTATAATTTATCAGGAACCTATACATTAAATGGTACAAGCACAGTAAACTACGCATCTTCAATAATTAACCAAAACATTACAAATACCCTAACATATGGATATTTAAGGGTTAGCGGTGGTTTGACTAAAACACTAACGGGTAATTTACCATCACTAAATTCATCTTCAAATTCTTCTGGGAGAATATATGTTGATGCAGGCACATTGGATTTATTAACTTTTACTGCAAACAGAGGAACAACGGTAACAGGCGGTTCAATTATTTTAGCAACGAGTAGCGTTTTAAAAATAGGAGGTACAAACTCATTGCCAACTAACTATTCTACAAAAACGTTTGCTACAACAAGTACTGTTGAATACGGTGGAACTAATCAAACTATTGTAGCAGCAACCTACGGAAATTTAATTTTTAAAAGTAGTAGCGGAAGTGTTGTCAAAACAATGCCAGCAACTGCTATGACAATTGCAGGCAGTTTTACTTCTGCTATTGGCTCTGGAACAGCAATTACTTTTACTGCAGGGAATAATATTACAGTTAACTTAAATACAAATTTAGATGCAGGAACAACATTTAATGGTAATTCTTTTACACATACATTCCAAGGAAATTGGATTAACGATGGGGCTTACAATGGAGGAACCTCTAATGTAATTTTTCGTGGTTTAAATGCTGCTTTATCTGGAACTGGAGCAAATAATTTTTTCAATCTCAGGTTTTCAAAAGGTGGCATAACAGCGGCAGGTACAACTTCAATAAATGTATCCGGTAATTTATCAACTACTGGTCCAGGTGCTTTCACGCATGCAAGTGGGGGTGTTGTAACAATGTCTGGAACATCAAAAACAGTTGCTGGGAATGGATTTAAGTTAAATGATTTTTTAGTTACAGGAACCGTTACTACTAACGCTAATATAAGTGTTTCGGGAGATTTAACGATAAATGGATCATTAATAGCTGGAAATAGAATTATTACCTTATCAGGAACTTCCAAATCAATTTTAGGTAGTGGGCCTCTTTCCTTTTATTCATTAAGTGTTTTAGGAACAATTACTACTGCTAGAGATTTTTCAGTATCTCTAAGTTTAGCGGTAGCATTATCTGCATCTTTAAATCAAACAGCAGGAACATCCGTATTTAATGGCACAGGAAACACATTAGCGGGTACTTCCAGTTTATTTAATGTTACTATTAATTCTGGAAAAACGTTAAAGCTAGGTAGTAATTCAGAATTAGGAATTGCCAATGTATTTACAAAAACAGGAACATTAAATGTTACTGCAACTATTCCAAACACTGTTAGATATAATGCGACATCAGCACAATCAGTTGTAAGTACAACATATCATAATTTAATTTTAGAAAACAATAGCACTAAAACAGCAGCTGGTGCCATTACAATAAATAACGATTTTACAAATAACTCAACTTGCACATTTAATGCATCTTCATTTGTATTTTCGTTGTATCGTCATTTTACAAATAACGGAACATTTACAGCATCAACATCTACCGTTCAACTTTTAGGCGCAAATGCCGCTGATATAACAGGAGTAACTACCTTCCATAATCTTACTCAAAATAAAAATAGTGCAGCCATTAAAGTAACGTTAAATAATAGCATTACAACAAATACATTAACCATGACTGCTGGTAATATGGCAACTGGCAGTAACTCTGTAACGATTAATAGTACTCGAACAGGCGCAGGTATTATTATTGGAATAATTTCACATAGCCATGCTTTTACAAACGGAACGACTTATTTTTTTGAAGGTCCACAAAATGGCATTACATTTAACACGCCATCATCAAGCTTAACAGCGGTTACGGTTACGGTTACTATTGGGTCAATATCAGATTTTTTGGGGGGCGATTGTGTAACTAGAGAATATAATATTTCAATACCAGCCGGAACATATACTGACGCCAAATTACAACTTCACTATGAGGATAATGAATTAAACGCATTTATTGAGCCATCATTAAGTCAATATCATTATAATACAGGAACAAGTATATGGGATAGCATTGGAGTTACAACACGAAATGCTACAGTAAATTATATAGAAAAAACGCCTATTACAAGCATTACTGGAAGATGGGCATTATCTGGAGATAGAGAGGTGGTAAGATGGAATGGCTCTGTTAGTTCTGCATGGGAAAACTCATTAAATTGGACAACTATTTCTGGAGTTTCAATGGCTAATAGGGTTCCAACATCTACAGATGCTGCTGAAATTGGTCAAGCCACATTTACTAACAATCCTATTATTAGTTCTACACAAACTATCAGCATTTTAAAATATGGCAGTGTGCAACAAAGTACTTTAACAATTAACGCCGGAGCATCCTTAACAACGGTTGGAGCGGTAAAAGGTGCGTGGGTTGGATCAGCTTCGCATATATTAAATGTTGGTTCAGGTTCATTAACAGTTGGCACAAATATGGATTTAAGTGACGGTACTTCAGGTCATGATATTCAATTAAAAATTGGAAGTGGGTCGGCTGTTATTACAAATAATTTAGTGCAAAAAGCAAGTGGGTCTGTTAATTTTACAGGAAGTGGTTCCTTATCAATTGCAGGAAGCTATAGTTATAGCGCAGGAAGTTTTACTCCCAATACAGGAACAGTTATATATACAGGTGGAAATGCTCAAGTGGTTGCGCCATTAACTTACTATAATTTATCTTTCACAAAAAGTACAGAAGAAGCTAGTATTAATTTTCCTACAACCATCAATGGAAATTTAACGATGAGTACTGGCGGAAGTTTATTGCTAAATGATACCATTACTGTTGCAGGTAATATAACCATTGGGGCAAGTACAAACTTAATTGAAAATAGTGCCAGAATTAATTGTGGAGGAAATTGGAGTAATGGTGGGATTTTTACGCTAGCCAATGGTACAGTAAATTTTAATGGCTCATCAAATCAAACAATTGATGCTAATACCTTTAATACATTAATTGTAAACAAAACTTCTGGTTCATTAACTCTTAGCGGCGATTTATCTATTAATAGTAACTTAACTATTACTTCTGGTACTGTGGATATATCTACTTTTTTAGCAAACAGAAGTAGCCCTGGCGGTATATTAACTATGAGCCCATCTTCTTATTTAAAAGTAGGTGGTGCAACAAATTTCCCATCAGATTTTATTACCAATACAATTGATGCAACAAGTACCGTTGAGTATTTAGGAGCAGTTGCTCAGAATGTAGCTAATATTGATTATGGTAATTTAACATTTAGTAATGGAGGTGCTTCTGCAAAATTATTACTTGGCGACATTATAGTAAATGGCAATTTATTAATTAACTCTGGAGCTACACTAAATCCAGATTCAATAAAAATTACTGCCTTTGGCAATATTAGTAATAGTGGAACGTTTAGTCCTGGAGGGAGTACAATATTATTAGCTGGCACAGCTAAATCCATTATAGGAAATTGGACATGCAATAATTTATCTATTATTGGGACTTATACAAGTACAGGCACAAGTATTTCAATGACGGGGGATTTATTAATTAGTGCTGGCGGATCTATGAATTTTAATACAACTAGCGCAATATTAGATGGAGACCTAACCAATAGTGGTTCATTAACTAGCAATGGTGTTGCTACGTTTACAGGAATAAGAGTTCAAACACTACAATTATTAAATTCAATTAGTTCGTCGGGTGGTATAATTAATTTTAATGGCACAGTTTCACCAATTTTAAATTCTACATCGAGCCCACAATTTGCAATATTAAATATTAATAATACAGGCGGCGTTGCTGCATCTGTACCTTGGCTTGTTGCTGTAGCCTGTAATATTGGTGTTGGCGCCTCATTTGATGGTGGAGCATTAACTCATACCTTTTTAGGTAATTTTACAAATAATGGTACTGTAACTAGTAGTGGTGAAATGAAATTTACTCCTATTCCTCCCTACTCTTCTGGAGCTACTATTAACCTAGGAACCAGCTCTTATACTAATACAGGAAAAACAAGATTTGGGGGTGCTGTTCCTTTAACAATTGTAGGTACTAACTTACAATTATTTAATGTAGATATCACAAATACTAATACTATAGGTATTACCCCTCCAAGTAATTGGGTTATACAAAACGATTTATTTGTAGCTTCAAGTGCTACTCTTAATCTTGGAACTGCACTTTCTCATACTATTGGTGGTGTTTTAACAAATAATGGTACTATTAATGGAAATACATCTACTACAACATTTACTGGTAACCCAATTACAATAAACGGCATAGGATCAACAAATTTTAATAATATTAACATAGCAACAGCATCGGATGTAAGTTTAAATCAAGATATAAAAATAGCTCGTGACTTTGTTTACAATGGCGCTTTCAATTCAAATGGGTTTGAATTGATGTTGAATGGTTCAATAAATTCTACTATTAGTGGCTCCTCAGGAACATTAACATTAGATGAATTAAATCAAAATAAATCTGGTACCGCTATTACTTCTTTATCAATACCTATTATTATAAACACGAAATTACAATTAACAAATGGAGTAATAAATACTACTACTACAAATATTTTAACTTTAGTTGATAATGCAATTACTTCGGGCGGAACTACAACTAGCTTTGTAAATGGTCCAATGAAAAAAATTGGAGACGATGCGTTTGATTTCCCAGTTGGTAATAACAATGTTTGGGCAAGAATTGGAATGTCGGCGCCAACTACTGTAACTTCCGAATTTCAAGCTCAATATTTTGCAGCAATCCATTCAAACACGTCAAGCGTAACAGCTCCATTAGATCATGTAAGTACTGTTGAGTATTGGACATTAGATAGAAATATAGGTACAGATAATGTTGCGGTAACATTGTTTTGGGAAAGTGGAAGCAGAAGTGTTATCACTGATTTAACAGATTTAGTAGTTGCAAGATTTAATGGGACTAGCTGGGTAGACGAAACGCAAGCTGGTGGAGTTACTGGAACTACAAGTTTAGGAACAGTTACAAGTCAGCTTGTAACATCTTTTAATCCCTTTACATTTGCATCCAGATCAGGTGCAAATCCATTACCAATTGAATTATTAGATTTTAAGGCTACTTGTAATACTGGAGGTGTACTCTTAAATTGGATAACTGCTAGTGAAACAAATAATGACTACTATAAAGTTGATAAAAGTACAAATGGTGTGGATTGGCAACTTGTAGGAAAAATAAATGGTTCAGGAAATAACACAACTTTAAAAAATTACACTTATCAAGATAATTCAAACATAACTGAAATTACCTATTATCGTCTTACTCAAGTAGATTACGATGGTTCACAAAAAATATATAATTTGATAAGTACTGATTGTACTGGTAATCAATATGACCATATGCTACTTTATCCAAATCCTTCAAATAATGAATTACATATCGATTTTAATTTAACTCAAAACTACGGAAACGGTATTGTAAAAATAATGGATAATATTGGGAGAATTATTTTTGAACAAGACGTTCAATTATCACAAGGTTTAAATAACAATAAACTTCATATTAATTTGCCTGCTGGTTTATATATAGTAAATGTATATTCAGAACAATTAAACTTACCAAGACAAGAATTAATAGTTAAATAATATCAACCACTACGAGGGGGTTATTGTTTATCCTCGTAGTGGTTATAATTAAAATAGTTAGCGTTTAAACTTCATAATAAAGGTAGTTCCTTTTCCTACTATGCTTTCAATAGCTATTGTGCCACCTAATGTTTCGATTTGTGATTTAATTAAATATAACCCTAATCCTTTACCGTCAGGATTGTCATGAAAGCGTTGATACAGCTTAAATAATTTGTCTTTGTGTTTTTCTGTATCAATTCCAATTCCATTATCTTTAAATTTAAGAATCACAAAATCATTTGAAATATCAGAAGATATATCGATTTTTAATTTCCGTTTATTGGATTTGTACTTTATTGAATTTGTAAATAAATTTAGTAAAACACTATCTAGATAAGCGGTCGTAAAACTAACAATAGGAGCTTTGCCAAACTCATAATTTACTTTTACATCATTATCATCAACAGAAATACTCAATTGCTTTAGTACATTATCAATAACGGTAACAAATGAAACCTCTTCTTTAACAATATTAGTTTGATCTTTAACAACCAACACTTTAGTTAAATCTTTCACCGTATCATCAAACATTAAAGCTGATTGCCGTACACCATCCAATATTTGTTTTAGAGATTTATTTGGCACTTTATATTGTTCAATAAGGCTAGTTAATCCTAATAAATTAGCAATAGGAGCTCTTAAATTATGAGATGTTACATAAGAGAACTGTTTTAAATCTTTATTGTTTTGTGACAACTCAGAAATGATCTGTTCTCTTTCTTGTTCATTCAATTTTTGCTTTGTAACATCTCTTTCTATGGCTATCCAATGTGTGAACCAACCAGTTTCGTCGGCAACAGGCTTAATAGAAAAATTAATCCAAAATTCTTCACCATTTTTTTTATAATTAATAACCGTTATTTCACATGGCTTCCATTTTTTCATAGATTCTCGCATCCGCTTCAATTCATCTACATCAGTTTTTGGACCTTGTAATATGCGTGGCGATTTTCCAATAACTTCTTCTGCATTATAGCCTGTCATTCTTGTAAAAGCGTCGTTTACATATACAATTTTTGGCCCAATCTCGTCAAAGGATTCTGCCTCAGTAATCATAACCGAATCATTTGTATGTGTAATTACCGATTCTAATAATTTAAGGTGATGTTCTTCTTGTTTACGTTTAGAAATATTACGATTAACACTTAACATCATTGTTACCGAGCCATTAATGTCACGAATAGGAACGGCATTTGTTTCCATCCAAAGCTTAGTTCCCTTATAACTTAATGCTTCATACTCTAAATAACCGTTTTTACCCGACATAACTTGCTTATGTAAACGAGTATAAGCATCTCGATATTTTAATAGTACAAAATTAAGTAAACCGTAATTATTTACCTGTTCAATCGAATCAACTTCAAGCGTAGTTAAACCAGCTTTATTCATTTCAATCAATTTCCCATTAGCACCAACTAATTTTATACATTCTGGATCTGCTTCAAAAATTGTTTTAAATCGAAATTCACTTTCATAATATTTTGCTTCTGCTAATTTACGATCAGTAATATCTTGCATTGCACCAGTAATACGAATAATTTCATTTTCATTATTTAACACTAAATACCCTCTATCATGCACATATTTATAAGTATTATCAGCACATAAAAACCGATAGTCATGCTCAAACCTTGGGGTTTTAGTTTTTTGCCATTCATTTATTAATAATTTTATATTTTCAATATCATCTGGGTGTATTTTAGAAAGCCACCAATCTTGGCTGTCAATATTAGGTTCATTTTCGGAATAGCCAAAAATACCTTTAATACCTTTATTCCATGTTTTGGTGTGATTTATAAGATCAATATCCCAAATAGTATCGTTAGTTGCTTTGGCAATAATATCGTAACGTTCCTTTGAAATCCGTAATTTTTCCGCACTTATTTTTTGTTCAGTAATGTCGAGTAAATAACCATACCAAACAATGACACCATTTTCTTTTTTATATGGCCGCGACTTTCCTTTTATCCAAATCAATTTATCGTTATGTCCTATGGATCTATATTCTAAATTCCAATCCGTCATATTTTGTCTTGATTCATCAATGGACATAAGCAACATATTCAAATCATCAGGATGAGTTTTAGCAAATGCGTGTGAAGCATCAGTTTTTAACAATTCAATATCAATGTTAGGGACTAATTGGTGAATACTTTTACTAATAAACGGAAAAGTCATTTTTCCATCAGGAGAAAGTTCGAATTGATAAATAACGGCATCAACATCATCAGTTAACTTTTTTAATTGATCGTGACTATTCCTTAATTCTTCTTTACTTGCATCAAGAATAGAAAAAGCATTTTTCTTTTCGGTAATATCATTAAGTATTGTAGATGTTCGATTTTCGCCTTTTTCATTTTTAAAAATAGAAGACGTGAATTCACAAGGAAACCTCTCTCCATTTTTTCGAATACCAATGAGTTTTCCGCTTGCCGAACCATTTTCCTGACGCTTTTTTAAAGAGTCAATCATTGTGGAATGTTTGAAATCAAAAATATCATTTCTGTTCAATTTTCTTAACTCATCAATTGTATAACCAAATATATTAGCGGCAGAAGGATTTGCATCTAATACGTTTCCATTATCAGGGTTACCATACAAAATACCACTTAAGGAGTTTGCAAAAAGAGATTCAAAAATATTGACATCAATATTTTCTACAATAGTTACAGATTTATTACTTTTTTGTTTTCCCATAAGTCATATACTTTTACAATTTACAAAAAACAATCATTCATATTTATCTATATTGCAAAATAGACACTAAGCAGTATGTAAGATTTTTTTAAAAAACGTTCATTAATCTAAAGAAACATCCTAGAATCAGTCAAATTATAAATTAAACTCTAGTCTATTTCTTGATTTTTCTATTTTTTTAAACCATTACATTTTTTTAATAAAAAAAGCCCCCACCAATTGGCAGGGGTTTTAACATTAAAAACCGATACAATGATACTGAAAACTTTCTCGAACTATACCAGTTTTTAAAACCTACAAAAAACTAATCAACCATAAAACTATTTATCAAATTCTTTCTTAGGTGCAGTGTTGTTTACGTCTGTTGTAATAACATCTGCATTTGTATGGGTAAACTTATTATATTTTGCACTCGCCTGAAGCATTTCTTCTTTTTTATCTATATATAAAACTGCAACTGGGTAATCTTCTAGTTCTTTGGAATTTTTTGATAAAACTTGAGACATTTCGATTTCAAAATCAAACGTATCATCTTGTATAGATTTCATATCTTTAGGTAGTTGAGTATTTACAATTACTATTTTGTCTAAACAATTTTCTTTTTGAAATAAAAAAGTATAAATCTGATTGTAAGCAACGTAAAATTTAATAGTTTTTTTTGATTTAGTATACATTGAATCAATTATCCTACCATCTAAATAAACTGACATAGCATAATTAGATGCTCGTTGATTATTTAATAATGCTGCGCTTGTAATTTCTAATACATCTTTTTTACTACGTATTTTTTGAGCGTTTGAATCTAGTGTTACCGTAATAAAAATTAATACTAATATTAATTTCAGTAATGTTTTCATAGAAAATATTTTCAGTAAAATTAGTTTATAATAAACCCTATTGTCAACCCAACTCTAAAATTATACCTACTTATGTAAGATTTTATTGAAAATAAATTATATGAATGCTATTTTGTAGTGATAATCATTATTTTTGATAAATGGAACAACAAGAATGTACAAATTTGAAATCACAATTTTTAATTAATCCAAACATTACCTTTTTAAATTTCGGATCTTTTGGAGCATGTCCAAAACCTATTTTTGAAGATTATCATAAATGGCAATTGGAAATGGAAACAGAGCCTGTACAATTTATTACAGTGAATGGATATCAATATCTTAAACAATCAAGGGAAGCATTAGGCGCATATATTGGTTGCCCTGCAGATGATTTAGTATATGTACCTAATCCATCTTATGCTTTTAATATTATTGCAAAGAGTATAAATTTAAAACCAGGAGATGAAATATTAACTACCGATTTAGAATATGGCGCCATGGATAAAACGTGGAATTACTACTGTAAACAAAAAGAAGCTAAGTATGTTCGTCAGCATATTACGTTACCATTAACAACTAAAGAAACTTTTATAGAAGAGTTTTTTAAAGGACTTACAAAAAACACCAAAGCAATTTTTATCAGTCAAATTACAAGTACTACGGCACTTATTTTACCAGTAAAAGAAATCTGTGACATTGCTAAAGAAAAAGGTATATTAACTATTGTTGATGGAGCTCATGTTCCGGGACACATTCCTTTAAATCTATCCGAACTAAAAGCAGATATTTACACAGGAGCTTGTCATAAATGGATGATGACTCCAAAAGGTTGTTCATTTTTATACGTCATAAAACAACAGCAATATTGGGTTGATCCATTAGTAATTAGTTGGGGTTATGAAAGCGCTATGCCTTCTCACTCGCAATTTTTAGATTATCATCAATTGCAAGGTACCCGAGATTTTACAGCATTTTTAACTGTACCAAAAGCTATAGAATTCATGAGTGCTAATAACTGGAAAGAACAAGCTGCTAAGTGTCGGAAATTAGTGCAAGACAATGCACAACGCTTTTGCGACTTATTGGGATCTAAACCTTTATGCCCTGTTAATGATGACTTTTTGGGACAGATGTTTAGTATACCTATTCATACAAATGAACCTGAAACCTTGCAACGTGATTTATTTGAAGCTTATAAAATAGAAATACCTGTTATGCGACATGGGTATGATACTTATTTGAGGTATTCGATACAAGTATTCAATTCTCAAAAAGACCTAAATATATTGTATGATGCGCTGAAAGAAATTATTGCCAATACGGAGTTAATACAAGTGGGAAAATAAATAACTTAGTGTAATTTACAAGCTTATAGTTAACAACATTTTCTGTATCTTTAAGATACTCATAATTATTTTTTAGCATCAAAAATAAAATACATATTCCAACGCACGAACTTTCTGATGAAAAAGAAATTGATGTTCCCTTTGATTTTCAAGAACTCAAAGAAAAAGGCATCCATGATGGAATAAGCCACCATCGCCATGATTATTACGAATTGTTTTTGTTTTTAAAAGGTGGCGGCACACACGAAATAGATTTTGAAACATTTGCTGTAGAAAATAACAGTATTCATTTTATTTCGCCCGGTCAAATTCATTTACTGAACCGAGATGCAAAATCAAAGGGCTATGTTATTTTGTTTTCAAGAGAGTTTTATCATTTAGGAAACAGAAACATTGATGCATTGTATGACCTTTTGTTCCTTAATAAAAACAGTTTAAACCCTACTATCAAAATTCCTGACAACCTATTGTCGGTTTTTATAACACAGATCCAACACATTCAATCTGAATTTAATTCTTCAAATCCAGATAAACTGGAATTGCTTTATACCTATTTACAGGTTTTACTGATTCAATCCAAACGATTGTTTCTTTCACAAAGTGACGCCCTTCCAAGAAATCCTGGCACCGAAATGCTTCAACGTTTTAAAGTGTCAGTTGAAAAAAATTTTACACACACTCATAAAGTATCTTCATATGCTGATATGCTGTGTGTAACTCCCAGCCACTTGAATGATGTGATTCAGGAAAGTGCTGGCATATCTGCAAGCCAGTTAATACATGAACGGTTGATATTGGAAGCTAAACGAATGTTGTTTCATTCGAATGAAAGCATTAGCCAAATAGCCAGCTCTTTGTCATTTGAGGATTCTTCCTACTTTACCCGATTCTTCAAAAAGCATTCGGGTATGCCTCCAGGCGATTTTCGCATCAACATCCGTAAAAAGTACCAGTGATTCCCTGTTTTGTCCTAACCGCTGAATAAACGAATAACCTACCTTTGTTATCATCATAAAACCAAAAAACATGAAAACAACTTTACTCATTGCGTTTATCATATGTGCCAATATCGTTTCGGCGCAATGGAATAGAATTAATAATTCTCCTACGCAGGCACACCAAATTTATTTTTATAATGCGCAAACTGGCTATGTATTAAAAAACGATACCATCTTTAAAACAATCAATGGTGGTAGCACTTGGACCGATATCCATGCGGGATTTCCCACATATACCAATCTCGAAAAAATTGAATTTATTTCTCCAGACACTGGTTTTGTTTACACAAAAGAGTTTTTGAGTTTTGCCTACCCAGTAAGTATTTACAGAACTATTAATGGTGGCATTACATGGCAAAGTTTAATAGGGCCTTATGATGGGAGTACTATTGATTTTCATTTAGCGGGTCAAAACGATTATTACTTTCGCGTGACCTCGCAATGGTTAACCACTCCTACTGATTCTATTTTCCACACGATTAATGGTGGCAACAGCTTCACCAAAACGGGCAATGCAACTCAGGTGCAATACAATCAGCAGATCAATAATTTAGTAGTGTATAAAGACTCAACTACACCATCTCAAAAAGACCTATTTTATAAAAGCATAAATGGCGGAGCTACCTGGAATCTATTATTAAGCGACAGTACTGTTGATGCAGCATTCATAGATCATCAGTTTTTGAACAGTAATGATGGTTATGCTTTGCTATATCAGTATAATTCTACCGATTTGATTGACTCAAAAATATATAAAACAAGCAATGGCGGTTTAAACTGGTTGAGCTATACACTACCTTCTGTTATTGCAGCTCCGCAGGTAATGCATTTTACCGATGCAAATACAGGATATATTATTTCTTATACATCATCACTAAACATGATTTATAAAACAATTGACGGTGGACAAACATGGAACCTAGATTTTACAGGCAATATCAACGAATATTTTATTGGCGGCTTTGGTATTGTTGAATATTTTGAAAAGTTATACGTATTGGGCAATGATATAATTACGAACAACGTTAGTACTTTTATTAAGGATCTACAAAACGATCAAGCAAATTTCAGTTTGTATCCCAATCCATCTAACGGTACACTAACTATTGAAAGTAATTTATCTAAAAAAACTAAAAACTTTATCATCGTAGATATTACGGGTAAAGAAGTTTATGCATTTTCATCGGAACAAAGTTTAACACAAACCGTTGATATTTCTTTTTTAAATAGCGGGCTTTATTTATTAAAGTATAAAGACACATCACAATCTGTTTTGTTTGTTAAAGAATAAATTTGTAGAGGAATAAAATGAAAAAGCCTTAGTGAAAACTGAGGCTTTTCGTTTCGCCACCTCTCTCATAACCCAGTAATAGCAAGGTTTTATATAAAATTCAAAGATTTATTTGTGTAAAAGAAAATAAAACCTATCTTTGCACCTCGAAAATAACTATTGTTACTTTCTTAGGTTAAAAAGTTCTTTAAAAACAAACATATTGCGGGATAGAGCAGGGGTAGCTCGTTGGGCTCATAACCCAAAGGTCGGGTGTTCGAATCACTCTCCCGCTACCAACGAAAAAGCCTTACAGAAATGTGAGGCTTTTTCATTTTTACTACTATTTGATGGCCCATATCCGCCAATTGGCTGACGGATGTTCGTCCCGATAGCTATCGGGACACTCTCACACTAACAACGGAGGCTCTATCTATGTAAAAACACTATATTTGTTGTCAGAAACAAACAATAATAAAAAACAATAATTTGTCAGTAAATCCACATAAATCAGGCTTTGTAAGCATCGTAGGTTGTCCTAACGTAGGTAAATCGACTTTAATGAATGTATTAGTTGGTGAAAAGCTAAGTATTATTACTTCTAAGGCACAAACTACCCGTCATCGTATTATGGGGATTGTAAGTGGCGATGATTATCAAATTGTTTTTTCTGATACTCCAGGTATTTTAAAACCAAATTACAAACTTCAAGAAAAAATGATGGAGTTTGTGGTTTCTGCTTTTAGTGATGCTGATGTGTTTTTGTTAATCGTAGATATTTACGAAGACATTGTTTTAGACGAAAAATATTTAGAGAAATTAAAAAAAACATCTACTCCTGTTTTATTATTATTGAATAAAATAGATATGGCCACTAAAGAAGTTTTAGACACTAAAATGGCGGAGTGGAAAGAGAAATTACCGAACGCAGAAATTATTCCAATCTCAGCATTAAAGAAATTTAATTTGGAGAATGTTATGTATCGCATCACTCAACTTTTACCAGTTGGTGAAGCGTTTTATGATAAAGATACTTTAACCGATAAGCCAGAGAAGTTCTTCGTTTCGGAAATTATTAGAGAAAAAATATTATTACAATACAAAAAAGAAATTCCTTATAGCGTTGAAGTTGTAGTTAACTCCTTTAAAGACGAAGAAACTATTTTAAGAATTCAAGCTGATATTTTAGTTGAACGTGAAAGTCAAAAGGCTATCATCATTGGCCACAAAGGCGAACCACTAAAAAACGTTGGTACTAGAGCGCGTATTGATGCTGAAACTTTTTTCGGAAAAAAAATATTTTTAGAACTGTTTGTTAAAGTAGCTAAAGACTGGAGAAGCAATGATTCTAACTTAAAGAATTTTGGGTATCAGAGTTAATCTCTAGTCATTCTGAACTTGTTTCAGAATCTCAATATATTTTTAAGTTGGACGTGTCCCTGCGGGTCGGGCTTTTCGTTCCAATCTTTTACTCCACTACGTTACGTAAAAGGATTTCCACTTCAATCCCTTACGCGGTTACATGGTAAAATTTAAACTCCGAATTTTAATCGCAAGCCCAGCGTGAGGGATGCAAGTGTAAAGCCTTTTTGTGTTCCTTTACAAAAGCTTGAAGCGGGGCAGCCCGACGGCGACTGTACTTTGCGCCGGCACGCCCAAAACAAAAAATTAAACTTCGTAACTATACTCCCACGCTGATTTGTAAAAATTATTTGTTTCGCAATATTCTATAAACGATTTATAAAAAGGATGATTACCAATAGTTGCTGTATCCATAATCACTACTAACTTTTTCTTAGCACGAGTCAAAGCCACATTCATACGGCGAATGTCTGATAAAAATCCAATTTCTGAATTTGCATTACTACGCACTAAAGAAATATAAATCACATCGCGTTCTTCTCCCTGAAAACCATCAATCGTTTTTACAGCCAACTCATTAATTGGATATGCTGAGTAATCAAAATCTACTAACTTCTCTTTCAATAATTCTATTTGCTCTTTATAAGGAGAAATTATTCCAATATCTATTTTAGGTATTTCGCCAGCGGAAACATATTGCTGCAAGAGTAATTCTAAATGTTTAAAAAGTAAATCAGCTTCACCTTTATTTGATAAACTTAAACTTTCTGGATTTTGAAATTCATCAAAACTACAACCTGCCGTATCAATCAATTCAATAGGAACATGCAATATATCAATATCCTCGTTAGTTGATAATAAGGTGTCTTTTACCGTTGCATCGGCTTCTAATTCATTATTATAAAAATAAGCATTACTAAAAGACATTATACTTTGATGCATACGATACTGCCTAGTTAGCAAACTAGAAATCGTATCATGCTTAATGCAACTATCCAACATCGTTTTA
This sequence comes from Bacteroidia bacterium, assembly GCA_046594225.1. Lineage (GTDB taxonomy): Bacteria > Bacteroidota > Bacteroidia > B-17B0 > Aurantibacillaceae > UBA4416. The sequence goes on along the minus strand of JBKJPW010000061.1, from coordinate 5,714 downwards.
TCTAACCCTTCTTGTTTAGCTTTTACGCTCTTAACAACTGGCGGCAACTGAAAATGATCTCCACTAAAAATAACACGTTTACATTTCAATAATGGAATCCATGAAATTGCTTCTAAAGCTTGTGAGGCTTCATCAAAAAATAAGGTGTCAAATTTTTTCTTTATTAATGCTTTATTAGTTGACGTAACTGGCGTACAACAAATCACTTGTGCGTTTTCAAATAAAGAGTCTACAATATAATCTTCTAATAAACGAGATTCTTTAATGCAATTTCTTGCTTCGGTATAATACATGGCACGTTGCTTAGCATCTTCTTTACCAAATGCTCGCTTATATTTAGAAGCCATTTTAAAATACTCTTCCGCATTACGGCGTAAGTTTTTAATATCCTTGTAATTGACATGGGTTTGTATTTGCCCATCAATGGTTGTCTTTAATAAATCTTCCGAAACTCTTGCAGGGTGACCAACACGCAATACATTTACCCCCTGCTCTATTAATTTCTCTGTCAATAAATCAACTGCTGTATTAGTTGGTGCACAAACTAGCACTTGCTTTTCGGTTTGTAATACCAAGCGAATGGCTTGTACTATCGTCGTTGTTTTTCCAGTTCCTGGAGGTCCATGAACTACAGCAATATCATTAGATGATAAAATATGGCGCACTGCCCTATTCTGCGATAAATTTAATTGAGGAATAACAATTGTGTCATCTACTTTTTCAAAGGTTGGCACTTCATTCCCTTCAATAATTTCTCTTAGCTCTGCGACTCTATTATTTTTAGCTCCAATCACTTCATCTAATGCTTTTTGCATTTCGATGTAGCTATTATCATCAAACTGAATATTAACTCCTAATCTTCCATCATAACACCAATCAGGTAATTCATCTGTATGAAGTATAATCTTCATTTTGTTTTTACCAGATTGTTTAATGGTTCCTGTGATTTCTAATTTTTCTTCAGGATTTTTATTGGAGAATAAACTTACATTTTTACCAGCACTAAAACGGTGTGGAGTATCTAATTGATTGGTACGTTCTATTTCTATATGCACATAATCGGCATAGCCTAACTCATCTGATAAAATTTGAATAGGAAACCATGTAACACCATTCTTTTTTCGTTGTTCAATACTGGCTCTTAAAAACTGCTCCTTATATTGATAATAGTCTTCTTCTCGCTCTATTAATAATAATTCCTTTAAACGTTTTAATCTATCAATGCTACTGCTCATTATATTTTGTCCCGCAGATCTCAGAGATTTTCGCGGATTTTTAAATTCATTTAATCTTACTTAATCATTTTTTATCTGCGCCTTTCTGCGAAATTTTCGGGACATTTTTATTTAACTCAAAGGCATAAATCTGTCTTCCTAACTCTGCTAAAAAAGGTAAGGCAACAGTATTATACTCATACTTGCCATCATTTAAAATTTCATTTTCATTGGTATATATAACAGCGCTCAACATAAATTCTACATTCTCTTTTTTATTTTGAATATAAGCGCAGTCAACCATAAATCCATAAGACTGACCAACGATGTTGGTAATTTTTATATCCTTATTAGTAATTGGTTTCTTGCTATCGCCAAACATAAAATATTTTTTATAACTATCGTAATAGCTTTTATTATAGGTAGGATGCGAACTTTCTCTTGGATACATCGTCAATTGATCAATTAAAAATTGTCTATCATCTTCAATCATATCATAGCGCTGCTCATGAGGCAAATAATCATTAAAAACTAATCTACTCAGCATGGAATGAATGTTTTCTAAGGGAATAAAATTCATATTTGTAAAATCCTTAGCCTCATTTACTTTTTTATTATTTACATTAATGTATGCTTTACCAACCTTAACTTGACCTAATGGATGCTTATAGACAACATCAGATATTTGCATAGGAACAGAAACAATTGACTTTAAATTCTCATTCAAAAAAACAACTGGATTCGTCGTAGTGTTTTCTGTACCCTTACAATTGCCATCAAAACGGTGAACAATACGACTATTTTTATAACCCAATTCCGCTAGTCTATTATGGATATAATCCGTTCCCAAGAACTCATAGATTCGTCCATAAGCCACGTTATCGCTTACTAAAGCCATACGTTTAATATATTGAGCAACACTTGGATAACCATTAATTGACGTTGTATCTTTTTTCACAAAACGTTGGCACGCATTAGCACTATCTGTAAACATAATCGTATTACTATACACGCGTAATTTTTTAGTTTTTTCTAAAGCTAAAATAGCACAAGGCAATTTTACTAAGCTAGCGCAATAAAAATAATTAGATGAATCTAATTGATAAGTGAAGTTTTTGAAACTAGGTTTACCATTTGCATCTCGAGTAATTTGAGTGTAAATAATTTGGAGTCTGTATTTTTTGTGACTATCAAATACTTTTTTAAGTAGTGGTTTTTTGTTGCGAATAGAATCAAAAGAAAATTTTGTTTGAGTAAATCCTTTAAAAAAACACAGCATCAGTAGCATAAAGTAAAATATCTGATTATAGTAGTTTTTATTCATTCGTTCAGGCCTACAAATATAGCAATTAAAGAGTCATTTTAGAACAGGGATAAAATGAATTATACTGATGCGCCCTGATAAAAAATTAATACCTTGTATTCTGAAAATGAGTACTGATAAAAAAAACAAATATGAACTCACCGAAATTGGTTTTAATAATTTACTACCAGGGTATTTAAAATTTGCATCACGTCTCTATTTCACGCCAATTGACGTTGCTAAACAAGCGGCTGAATGGCTTACCGAAAATAATGAGAAACGCATCTTAGATATTGGATCTGGCGTTGGGAAGTTTTGTATTGCAGGGGCAAATTATGTAGACGCACATTTTTATGGAGTAGAGTACCGTAAAAGTTTAGTGCAAGTAGGTAAACAACTGGCAAAACATTATGAATTAAATAATGTCACGCTTTTGAATGCAAATATAATAGATATTAGTTTTTCAGATTACGATAGCTTCTACTTATTTAATCCATTTTACGAAAATCTGGAAATGACTAAGAGGCTAAATGATGAAGTAAAACTAGAAGCAGAATTATATCAAGTATTCTTAAAACACACAGATGACGAATTAGATAAAGCAAAGATTGGAACTAAATTAGTGACGTATCACGGTAATAACTTCGAAGTTCCCAATTCTTACTCCAAAATAAACGAAGCGTTTAATAGCGATTTAAAACTTTGGGTTAAAATGGAGTAATTAAAGCACTTGCTTAATTGTCGTATTATAAAAATGGAACGCAGATTTTTATGATGATTAAGATGCAAAAAGATTTTTATAAATTTTAAGAAAAGTGCGCAAAGAAGTTGCAGCTATTAATCATATTTATCATGCAAGATCTGCGTCATCTGCGTTCTATTTTATAAATTATGTGAGGAATTAACATTTTAATGTTGCTTACTAGCAATCATAAAGTTACTGTTCTTATCCTTAAAGTTGTATCCAATACCAAAACCAATTGGTTTAGCTCCTTGCTTCTTATATAGAGAATCTAAATCTTTTTGATAGAATTCTGCGAACATAGGAATTGGCTTTAAATACTGACCAAAGAAAGAATAATTCCATTTATGCTCATCATCTAAAAAGTAATGAAATGCAATTCCACTATCATCCTGAATTACATGTTCACTTTGATTTAAAATAACTTTTCTAACCATAGAGAAATAATCTTTATGCATTAAGTAAGATGCACCTTTCAAATAGGTATTTACTGTTCCCATAGCTTTCAAAAAAGCCATAAAGCCTTTGTTAGATTTTAATCCTCCATCGGCAGCATTTAATGAAAAGTAATATAGTTTTTTAAGTTTATGATTGACGTCCGAAAATTGAATTTCAACTCCTCGTGTATTTGTTTTTAATAATTTTAAGGCAGAAAATGATTTGACATAAGTTACGTTTCCAGAACTATCAACAGTAACAGGCTTTGCTGATACAAATAAATTCCCTGTACGTTTTAAAAACAAAAATAATAAATGTAAAGTCCCATCAACTTCTTCATTTTTTAAATCGTTTTTCATGCTTTGTGTTCTAAAGAAACTAAATTTTAAAATAGCATTTAAAGAAGTATTCACCTTAGCAAAATAAGATTCCAAAGAATCTGTTTCCTCTTTTTTAAATGTTGGTAAGCTTCCCACTGGCTCTAATCCAATCATTACATATTTATCAGCTTCAGGAAAAAAAGTTTGAGCATGTAAAATATCTGGTCCAGAGAATGGATAAAACAAAGTAGTTTGTGGTTTCACAACCTTTGAAATTTCATTTACTTTAAAGGTTCTTAAGTTTGTTAAACGTGTTGAATCATATGTTTTCCAGCGTTTGTCAAAGTTCTTACTAAAAACTTTGAAATCAGAAGATACTTGTACAAACTTATATACAGAACTTGAATCCGAAATTCCTGACATAATATTGGCAATAGCATTTAACGAATCATTTAATGGCAAAGTGATTTCTTTTGCTTCCTTTATAGAATCCTTCAATTCTTTAACTTCTACTATCAGTGGCATAGCAGTGTCCTTTTTTAACTCTCCTGTTTGATTTTCAGTTGATGTCGAACAACCGACTACCATAAATAAAACAGCCACTAATAAACTTACTTTCTTTAACATAATACTTCTTTTTGTTTTTTGTCTGATACTTTTTTTCCAATAAAATAAATCAATCCGCCAACAGCCACATTTAATAATCCTAATAAGGATTCTGTAGGCTTTTGCATAAAGACGAAATAAATAGTGAACGCATTTAATAATAAAAATAAAATAGGCGTTACAGGATAACCCCATGTTTTATATCCCTCTGTCGTTAGTTTTTTGGCTCTCAAAATAAATACACTACTCACGGTTAAAAAAGTGAAGATGCTTAAACTAAATCCTACAAAAGTTAATACGGATTCAAATTGAGCTGTAACTATTAATAACACCGTAATACACGATTGGGTAATAACAGCCATATAAGGCACGTGATGTTTATTTGTTTTTGCGAGCACAGACAACATTGGTAAATCTTCGCCCATTGATTTAATAATTCTTGGGCCAGCCATAATCATAGCACTGATAGATGATAATAATAAAAAAGCAATAATAATACTCATCATCTTACCAATGGTTTCACCAAAAATATGTGCTGCACTCACATGACCGATTTCTAGAACACCTGTTAATTCGCTCATTGGGGCACTATACAAAAACACAAAATTTAATAGAACGTAAATTACGGTCACAATAAAAGTTCCCAGTAACAATGCTTTGGGTAAATTCTTTTGTGGATTTTGCATATCGCCTGCTAAATAAGAAGCTGCATTCCAACCACTATAAGCATAAGACACATAAATTAAAGATACCCAAAAACCTGCGCTAAAAATTTCGTTCATAGATGTTGGTTGCGGAGCAATAGTAATTTCATGACTTGGTGTATGAAATAATCCAGCTAAAATAAAAAATACAATGACGACAACTTTTAAAACAGTTAATGTTTTTTGAACTCCACTACCAAATTTCAAATGCATGGCGTGCACTAAAGTAATGATAGCAACAACAGTTAATGCGCAAGCTGTAATATTAATTTCAGGAATAATTTTATTGACATATGTTCCTAAAGCCATTGATGCTAAAGCAACTGGAGCAGCAAAACCAACAGTAGAAGATACCCATCCCGACATAAAACCAATACTTGGATGCAT
>JBKJPW010000236.1:0-7772 GCA_046594225.1 Bacteroidia bacterium | reverse complement strand
AGAAGTAAGATATAAGAAAAAAGATATAAGGCTTAACGCAAACGTTCGGTTAAGTCTTATTGAGAATAAATTTAATATGCTAATCTTTTTTTTCATTTATCTTAATTGTCGTATCGGCTCATTGCCGAATTATCAAATTGATTATCTCTTCTTAAATAATGTCATTAATGGTTTAATGTATCCTTCGTGTGTATTAATGGTTGTATAATCAACGCCACTTTTTGTAAATACATCTTTTATCTGTGCTTCAAATTTTAAATGATTAACTTCCATTTGTTTTCTAAAAGATTTGTCGCCTGTATCAACCCACATTATTTTTCCTGTTTCGTTATCTTTTAATTTTATTAAACCAACATCTGGTAATTTGTTTTCATGAACATCGTTTATTCTTAAAGCAACTACATCGTGTTTACGATTAGCAATCTTTATGGCATCTGAATAAGACTTCGAATCTTTAAAATCGGAAATCAAAAAAGTGATACTTTTCTTTTTAATGATGTTTGTTAAATATTTTAAAGCTAATTCAATATCAGTGCCTTTGTTAGTTGGTTCGATATTGATGAGCTCTCTAATAATTCTTAAAATGTGTGATTTCCCTTTTTTTGGCGGAATAAATTTCTCAATCTTATCACTAAAAAATATCACACCAATTTTATCATTATTTTGTGAAGCTGAAAAAGCAATCACGGCGCATAATTCTGTAATTAAATCTTGCTTAAACTGTTTTTGAGTTCCAAATTGTCCGCTCGCACTCACGTCAACCAAAATCATCACGTTTAATTCACGTTCTTCTTCAAACACTTTTACATAAGGCGTTCTTAAACGAGCAGTCACATTCCAGTCGATAGTTCTTACATCATCGCCAGGCGTGTATTCGCGCACTTCACTAAAAGCCATACCTCTACCTTTAAACGCAGAGTGATATTCACCAGAAAATATCTGGTTACTCAAACCCTTGGTTTTGATTTCGATTTTACGTACTTTTTTTAGTAATTCTGCGGTTTCCATTTTTGAATTTAAGATGTGTGATTTTAGATTTAAGAAGTACGAATAAATCTTACTTCTTAAATCTTATGTCTTAAATCTGACTAAGGTACTTCAACAGTGTTTAACAACTCGTTAATGATATGTTCGGTTGTAATATTTTCTGCTTCTGCTTCGTATGTTAAACCAATACGATGACGCATCACATCTAAACAAACAGCACGTACATCTTCAGGAATTACATAACCTCTACGCTTGATGAAAGCATAAGCCTTTGCTGCTAATGCTAAGTTGATACTTGCACGTGGCGAACCACCGTAAGAAATTAATGGTGCAAATTTGTCTAATTTATATTCTTTAGGAAAACGAGTAGCAAAAACAATATCAATAATGTAACGCTCAATTTTCTCGTCCATGTAAACATCTTTCACAACGTTTCTTGCAGCTAAAATATCTTCAGGTTTTAAAACAATATTTGCTTTTGGCATTCCTTGTTTTGAAATATTTGCAGCAATTACTTTTCGCTCATCTTCTTTGTTTGGATAAGTAATAACCACCTTCAACATAAAACGATCCATTTGAGCTTCAGGTAAAGGATACGTTCCTTCTTGCTCAACTGGGTTTTGTGTTGCTAAAACTAAAAATGGATTTGGTAATTTAAAAGTTTCATCTCCAATGGTTACTTGTTTTTCTTGCATAGCCTCAAGCAAAGCCGATTGTACTTTTGCTGGGGCACGGTTAATTTCATCAGCTAATACAAAGTTCGCAAAAATAGGGCCTTTACGAATAGAGAATTGTTCTTGCTTTTGATTGTAAATCATCGTACCAATTAAATCGGCAGGTAACAAATCGGGCGTAAATTGAATACGACTAAATTTAGCATCAATACACGTTGCCAAGGTATTAATGGCTAACGTTTTTGCTAATCCGGGCACACCTTCTAGCAAAATATGTCCGTTACTCAACAAGCCAATTAACAAACGTTCAACCATGTGATGTTGGCCAATAATTACTTTGTCCATTTCAGATGTTAAAATATCTACAAATGCACTTTCACGCTGAATGCGCTCATTCAATTCTCTAATATCTACTACCATAAGTGTTTTTTTAATTACAAGCGTCACAAAGTTAGCAATGGTAAGGGTTTCGAGTATTTTAGGCTTGTTAAAATATGTTAATCTAAAAGCCAAAAAATCTTTAAATTTTGATAGTCAAAAAACCAGTTATTGGAGTTTTGTGGCAGTTATCGGAAAAATGGACACACTTGTTCATTTACAGCTATTTTAAATTGTTTTTGTTTAAATTTGATAATGACTAAATTCATAAATATGAAAAATGTATTAGTTCTACTATTATCTCTATTTCTATTTGGAGCCACAGCTCAAAATGGGTTTACTACTTACACAACAAATTTAACTATTCCAGGCCTTTTGAAATTCCAACGCGCTTTATTAGTTGATAATAGTGGTAACAAATGGATAGGCTTTCAAACAATTTCAAGTGGAGCTAATGGAGGATTAGTAAAATATGATAATACAAACTGGACGTTTTACAATAAAAACTCAACACCAGCATTTCAATCAAATTATGTAACTTCCTTAGCACAAGATAATAGCGGTAATATCTGGATTGGCAGTGATTCAGGATTAGTAAAGTTTGATGGTATTACTTTTACTACATACGGCACAGCTCAAGGACTCCCAATGAAAATGATAAACTGTGTTGAAGTAATAGGAAATCAAGTTTATGTTGGCACAAAAAAAGGGTTATCTCGTTTTGACGGTATTAGTTTTACAAATTACAACGTAGCAAATGGTAAATTACCTTATGATACAATTACTTGTATAAAGGCTGAAAATCCTAATGTAATTTGGTTAGGAACTAGAAATCAATTAACTGAATTTGATATTAATAATACACTTTCATTTACTTCATATACAACAAACTCCACAGTTGTAAATGCAGGAGTTTTAAATTGTATTTTCATAGATACACAAAATGCTAAATGGATAGGAACAAGTAACATTGGTATTTTAAAATATATAGGAACTACATTTGATAATGCTAGTTCTTTATATCAAATTATAGGATCTGCAATTCCTTCAAAAGTTGTTGATATTGCAGAAGGACTTCATAATGGAATTGTTTTCAAACACTTTCCCGGAAATACTAGTTTTCCCACAGTTTTTAGCGGCTTAACGGAATTAGCTCCAAATAATATAGTTTACCAGTATTTCTACCCAATACAAACATATACATTGGGAGATTATATTGAAAAGGATGGAGCTAATATTGTCGGTACTCATAATTTGACTTACAGTGCACCAAGAATGTTCTATAATTTTAGTGAAATAAACTACAGTACTCCATTAGGACCTATCACAGCCAAAAATTTTAATTTTCTTGATATTAATAATGTGAACGCCGGAATTGCAAATAGAGGTGATATGCATTGGGATATTTTTCAAAATAGTTATCAAATATATCCAAGTTATGAAGTGCCAAAAGGAAGTGGAAAACATTCAAATTCCATATCTGCTCTTTGGATAGGAGGTTTAGATAATAATAATTTGTTACATGGCGCTGGGCAAACATACAGATACAATGGTAGTGATTTTTGGCCCGGCCCTTTAGATACAATAAATGCTTCAGTTGATACGGTTACTTCGCGTAACTACGACAAAATTTGGAAAGTGAGCTATACAGATATTAATACATTTGTTGCAGCCTATAATTCTGGTAGCGTTATAACAACTCCTGATATGTTATCTTGGCCAGCGCATGGAACAGGCAATAATTCAAGAAATTTAGCTCCTTTCGTTGATCATAATAATGACGGATTATATGATCCAAATGATGGTGATTATCCTAAAATTAAAGGCGACCAAGCTTTATATTTTATCTTTAATGATAAGCTAGCTAACCATTCGCCAATACTTAACCCTAATTTTGCATTTAATCCAATGGGGGTGGAAATTCATTGTATGGCATATGCTTATGGATGCCCTGGAATTGTAAATGATCACGATGAGTTAACCTATACCACCTTTTATGATTATAAAATAATCAATCGTTCTTCTAATAACTATCACGATGTATTTGTTAGCATGATGACTGATGTTGATATTGGTTATTACGCAGATGATTATATAGGCTCTAATGTTGCGGATAATTATGCTCTTGGCTATAATGCTGATGCGAATGATTTATCATCAGGGAATTTTCAAGGGTATGGGAGTTATATCCCAGCTCAGGGAATTAAAGTTATTAAAGGTCCGGTAGCGAATACGTTAGATGGTATCGATAATAATAATGATGGTGTGATTGATGAATTGGGTGAAGATTGTAAATTGAGCAAGTTAATTTATTTTAAAACTAATGTTTTTGATGGCCAAATTGTTGCTCCTACAAAGGATAGTATTTATTATAAATACATGAAAGGATTATGGTATGATGACACACCAATTACTTGTGGCGGTAATGGCTATGGAGGAACGAATTCTACAAACTGGGTTTATAGCGGAGATCCAAGTAATATAGGCGTAGATACTGATCCAAATAATACTTGTGGGAATTATTGGATAGAATCATCTGTTCCAGGTCATGATGTTATGATTTTAAGTTCTGGCCCTTTTACTTTAAACGCTGGCCAAATGCAGGAAGTAGAATATGCTTTTGTCACTTCTTTTGATAGTTCATCAACAACTAACTCAAATTTATTGTCAGTTGCAAAATTAAAAACAGATATCCAAAAAATAAATACATTTTATAATCAAGTTAATAAACCAAATTGTTTACAAGCAATTACAGTAGGTATTACTGAAGTTGTTAAACAAAATGATTTTGCTTTATTTCCAAACCCAGCTAAATCATCCATCACTATTTCGTCAACTATTGTTGGTGCTGTAAAAGTAGATTATGAAATAGTTGATTTATTAGGAAAAGTAGTGCTGCAAAACGAAAATACAGGTTCAGATAAATTTTCTATCAACATCAATGATTTAAATTCAGGCATTTACTTTTTAAGACTACAGGTTAATAATAGTGTGGTTGTTAAGAAATTTGTGAAGGAGTAGATTTGCTAAAGTAAAAAGATGAACCATAAAAGACATAAAAGTTCACAAAATAAGAGTACAATATAGTTTGTGTACTCTTATTTGTTCAAAATCAGAAATCATTTTTTTATTACAAGTATAGCCTTTTCTATAAAACTTTATGTCCTTTTATGACTTTTATGGTTCAAAAATAGCAAAGTACTGGTTTCAATTAGGCAGTTTAAGGGCGTTTTCTTATCTTTACAGGATATAAATTTTACCATCATGATTGCAGAAATGAACTTATCCGCCAAAGCACAACAGTTAATAGATTTAGAAGACAAACACGGAGCGCATAATTATCACCCGCTACCTGTTGTTTTAGAAAAAGGCCTTGGTGTTCATGTTTGGGATGTGGATGGTAAACAGTACTATGACTTTTTATCGGCTTATAGTGCGGTAAACCAAGGTCATTGTCACCCAAAAATTACTCAAACTTTAATTGAGCAATCACAAAAGTTAGCATTAACGTCTCGCGCATTCCATAATAATGTATTGGGCGAGTACGAAAAATTTATAACAGAGTTGTTTGGTTACGATAAAGTATTGCCAATGAATACTGGTGCCGAAGGTGTTGAAACGTCTTTGAAATTAGCCCGTAAATGGGGTTACGAGAAAAAAGGTGTAGCAGAAAATTCAGCTAAGATTATTGTGTGTGAAGGAAACTTTCATGGTAGAACAATTTCAATTGTTTCTGCTAGTACGGATCCAGATGCGCGTCATAATTTTGGGCCATTTACTCCAGGTTATATTACTATTCCTTACAATAATGTATCTGCTTTAGCAGAGGCTTTAAAAGATAATACAGTGGTTGGTTTCTTGGTGGAGCCAATTCAAGGTGAAGCAGGCGTTTATGTTCCTAATGATGGTTACTTAAAAACCTGTTCAGAAATGTGTAAAGCAGCTAATGTATTGTTCATTGCTGATGAAGTTCAAACGGGTATTGCTCGTACTGGTAAAATGTTAGCATGTGATCATGAAAATGTAAAACCTGATATGTTAATTTTAGGAAAAGCTTTGTCTGGTGGCATGTATCCAGTATCTGCTGTGTTTGCTAATGATGACGTGATGATGTGCATTAAACCTGGTCAGCATGGTTCAACCTATGGTGGAAATCCACTTGGTTGTAAAATTGCCATGACAGCTATGCAAGTTGTATTGGATGAAAAATTAGCAGAAAATTCTGAAACATTAGGTGAGATTTTAAGAACAGAATTAAGAGCTATTAAATCTGACAGAATTACAACGGTTCGTGGTAAAGGCTTATTAAATGCAATTATCATTAAAGAAAAAGATGGCATCTCTGCTTGGGACGTTTGTTTAAAATTAGCAGAAAATGGTTTATTAGCTAAACCAACTCATGGTGATATTATTCGTTTTGCACCGCCTTTAGTGATTACTAAAGAACAAATTTTAGATTGCGCCGCTATCATCAAAAAAACGATTGAGTCATATAACTAAATTTTATCGCTTTTTGATTAAAAGTCCCATTATGGACTTCATATTATTAAAACACAAAACACCGTTAATTTAATTGCTCCACCGGAGCAAAACAAAAATTAAATGTCTTGCTCCTACGGAGCATTTTGTTGTATTTTTTTACTTTTTTTATTTCTTTTTAAGAAGAGTTGCCGGATAGTTTTTTTCGGGAATTTTTCCGTCAAAAACATCTCTATAAAATTTTCTCAAAAATGGTTTTTCCTTTAATACAGGGCGCATAACATAATAATTATGCTCCCTGTTTAATACTTTTGAAAAATTAATGTAGTCGGCCTTTTCGCAAAAAATCGGCTTAGGTTTTTCTCCTAATTGATGATCTCCAAAAAGAATACTTGCACCTCGCAAAGTTTTGTCTTTATCATTAAACGTTATATAAATATGATCTGCAAAAGTAAGCTTGTCGAGCCACGCTTTATGATTTGTTTGGTTAACACAGGAGGCATTCATTATCACAGAATTTATCATAGATGGCATTATGGAATGGAACGAATCATTTTTTAAATTGTGCATCAACAACAAATTTCCCATACTGTGAAAAAACAAAGTAACAGTTTTAAATTTATCAGGAGTATTTGTTTTATAGGTTTGTAAATCTTTTAAAAACACCGCATATTCTCTAGCAACATATGGAGCCACAGATCTTGTTACCTTAATATTTTGTCCTGCACGCAGGTATGGTCGGCCGGTGGGCCAATCAAAAAAGATCACGTCCACAGGATAGTTCCTCATTAACTTCGCTCCTCTGTCAACACCTGATGTAAAAGTTCTTCCAAGGCCTTCTACAAAAACTACTAAATTTTTAAAAGAAGATTTCGCATCAAGTAATTCTGATAAAGAATTATATGGAACGGCTATCCATTTATTATAATTATAATAGACCGCAAAATATTTCATAGTGCCAGTTGTATCATAGTCAAAATCCACAAATTCTTGTTTTGTTTCATTATAGTTTCTTGTTGAAACAACCAATAAACAAGTGTCAGTTGCAACTGGAGTGTAAGTTTTATATAAACACATGTTTTCCCAGCAGCAGTATGGCGATTGACTATTTATGCTATTATTTTTCTGTGAAAAAAGGTGACAGGAAAACAAGACAAAAAATAGCAGGACAATGTTTTTCATAATTTTATTTATTGCATAAAGGTAATTAAGAAAATTATATTAATTTAGTTAAATAAACTACAAACTATGTCA
>JBKJPW010000109.1:0-14595 GCA_046594225.1 Bacteroidia bacterium | reverse complement strand
AGTTGTACCTACTACAGTATAAACAGTAGTAGCTGTTGGAGTAACAGCGACTGTAGTTCCAGATAAAGCACCAGGATTCCAAGTATAAGTACTTGCCCCACTTCCAGTTAATGTGGCGGAAGCTCCTGCGCAAATAGCTGTTGGACTGGCAACGGCGTTTACTGTTGGATTAGATACGGTTACTGACACTGTTTGAGTATCTGTACAGCCTGATCCATTAGTTCCCGTTGCTGTATATATCGTTGTAGCAGTGGGTGTCACTACTATAGATGATCCTGTTAAATTACCCGGATTCCATGTAAATGTTATAGCACCACCGCCCGCTGATAATGTGGAGCTACTGCCAGCACAAATAATTGTAGGACTTGCGCTTGCTGTAATTGTAGGATTATTTTTTGCATTAATAGAAATTGCAGTTGTAGAAGTACATCCTGCAGCATTTGCTCCCGTTAATGTATATGTAGTATTTGCTGTGGCCGTAACTACAATTGTTGCGCCCGTTAAAGCACCAGGGTTCCAAGTATAAGTGGTTGCACCGCTTCCTGTTAATGTTACTGTATTTCCTATACAAATCGAAGTTGGACTGGAAGTAGCCGTGACAGTAGGTGATGCACTAACTGTTAAGGAAATTGTTCTTGTATTGGAGCAAGATCCTGATACGCCAGTTACTGTATATATAGTTGTTACTGTAGGAGATACTGCAATCGTAGCACCTGTTGTAGCGCCCGGATTCCAGGTATAAGAAGTTGCTCCACTTGCTGTTAAGGTAGAAGTTCCTCCGTTACAGATAACGGTTGGACTCGCAGAAACTGTCAAACTTAAGCTTGTGACCGCTAAGGTTACAGTTCTTGTATTGGTACATCCTATAAAGTTTGTCCCCGTTACAGTATATGTGGTTGTTACAGAAGGAGTAACAACTACACTAGCGCCAGTTAAAGCCCCTGGACTCCAAGTATATGTTATACCTCCTCCAGCAGTTAAAGTAGCACTATTACCTGCACAAATTGACGTTGGATTTGAAACGGCAGTAATGGTTGGTGTTGGTAAAACAATTAAAGTAACGGTTTGAGTTGCTGTGCAAGATCCAGTAGTTCCAGTAACGCTGTAGATTGTTGTTGTAGTTGGGGTAACAACTACAGATGTTCCAGTTAAAGCGCCTGGATTCCACGTATATGTTGTTGCTCCAATGGCAGTTAATGTTGACGAAGAACCTCTACAGATAGATGTTGGACTTGCAGTAGCGGTTATGGTTGGAGTAGCAGTAACAGAAACCTGTACAGCACTTGTGTAGGTTGAAACGCCTGCACCACAATTTGCTTCTCTTAACGTTGCTGTATATGTGCTTGTAGTAGTAGGACAAGGAGCAGCGGTTAAACCAGTTGCTGTAAAACCACTTGGACCAGTCCAGTTAACTGTAAATGTTGGCGCTCCTGTTGGAGTAAAACGCCAGGCTTCATTTGTTGCAGTCCATGCAGTTAATACGTTTCTTCCTGGCGGAGCAACAGCAACTGTCCCGAAAGCATTTTGAATCCCTATTAAACCTGCCCCATTTTGCCATGCACAGGTTCCTGGACTGCTTAATATATAAATATCTATAATATTTGATTTTTCATACAACACAACCTGAAAAGTAACAGTAGTTGTATTACAACTATATAAAGGAACTGTGGTCCAATTTGCAATAAATCGTCTACAAGGCGCAACACCACCAGTTGTATAAGTTACACTAGATCCAATACCAACTGAAGGATCTATATCTCGGTATGCTGCACAAATCGTGTTAGGTTGGTGCTCTGTTAAATTTGGTAAAATATTATTTACAGTAAAGTTTTCACCTCCACTAGCAACAGCTGTATTAAAGGTAATTTCGCCATTACTTCCAATTAATAATTGAGTAAATGTATTTCCAAAATAACAAAAGTTAAATCCAATAGGAATAGCAGCACTCCATACGTCATCTACATTAGGTATAGCTGTTGTTCCAACTCCATAAGGGAAAGGAGCATAGGGCGTTGCAGCTACACTATAAGATGTACTTGTGTTTAACGTAGCAATCGTTGCTGCCAAACTAGCACAGCTACCACTACAGATAGTTGTATTGGAACCAGCACTAATGCTTGATGTTGGGCAGGTTTGCGAAGTACTAACTTGTTGAGTTAATATAACAAGTAAAAGAACCTGAATAGATTTAATAAAAAAATTCATAAGAAAATTATTGAATGGTTAAAATAAGATTATTAAGGCTTTGAGGATTCATAGCATCTAGGCCATCAACCGTTTTTATTTCAGTAGATGAAAGAACTTTAGAGTAATCTCCTGTAGAAGATTTATCAAAGTCCTTTTCTGAAGAAGATATTTCAAAATATTCTGTGGAACCTTGAGTGTGTGTTTTTAGAAATTTCAAACACTCAGTTCTAACAATAGAAGCAAAATAGAAACTTGCTTTTTGGTCAGTACTAGAAAGCTTTACAGCAGCTTCTTGATTTTTGACAATGTCTTTGAAACTGGTAATATACTCGCTATTATTTCCGCGAATCATATTTTTCTGCACGCCTTTTATGGCAACGCTGTTTTTTGTAATAAAATCTTTTAACTCGTTATTAGTTTGGGCTTTGGTTATAGCACAGAATAATAATGCGCATAAAAACAGTTTTAATCTCATAATTCAATTATTAAAATATGTTATAAAAACATAAAAATACAACAATTATCAACATGTTTTTAACATATTGAGTTGAGTCAGAATTAAGTTATTTTTAAAATATTGATAAACAGGTATTTAAGTTATTTTTTTAACTTAAATAGAGTCATTAAATTTAGTAAATAGTATAAAAAAAACGTCCACTGATTCAGTGAACGTTTTAAAAGAATTAGGCTACGCCAATTCCGTGGCAGCTTTTGTATTTTTTACCGCTTCCGCAGGGGCAGGGATCATTGCGTCCAATCTTTTGCTCAACACGCACTGGCTGTTGTTTTGGCTTAGGTTGTTCTTGATGTTCCTGCGCTTCTTCTTCGCTTCTACTTTCAACCAGTTTTTCTTTTGGTCGCTGTTGAACCTGTTCTTGAGTGAAACGCGCTTGTTGAAGTTGAGGTTTTTGATTATTATTTTCTTCAATTGGTAAACCACCTTTGAGTAAGAAGGAAATAATATCCTTACTTGTTTTAGCGATCATTCCTCTAAATAAATTAAAAGATTCTAATTTATAAATAACCAAAGGATCTTTTTGTTCTAAAGAAGCATTTTGAACAGATTGTTTTAAGTCATCCATTTCACGTAAATGTTCTTTCCAACTATCATCAATCATCGCTAAAATCACTGTTTTCTCAAACACGTTAACCATTTCACGACCATTAGTCTCAAATGATTTCTTCAAATTTGCCATCACTTGAATAGAACGAATACCGTCTGTGAAAGGTGTTACTATGTTCTCAAAATTGTTATTTGGATTTGTGTAAACGTCTTTTATAACCGGGAAAACCATTTCAGCAATTTGTGCCGATTTTACTCTGTAATGTTGCTCAGCTGTTTCAAATAAACGTTGCGCCAAATCATCTTCTCTTCCTGCTTTGAATTCTTGTTCCGTAAAAGGAGATTCAATTCCAAAATATTTAATACATTCTACATTAAAACTTAAAAAATCTTTTAAAACATGGTATTCCGAAACCAAACTTTCTGATACTTCATAAATCATGTTAGCAATATCAATACTAATTCTATCTCCGTTTAATGCATTACGACGACGTTTGTAAACAACATCACGTTGTGCATTCATCACATCATCATATTCAATTAAACGCTTACGAGTACCAAAGTGATTTTCTTCTACTTTTTTCTGAGCACGTTCAATAGATTTTGAAATCATAGAATGTTGAATCACTTCACCTTCTTGTAAACCCATTCTATCCATTAAACTTGCAATACGCTCACTACCAAATAAACGCATTAAGTTATCTTCTAAACTCACAAAAAATTGTGAACTTCCTGGATCTCCCTGACGACCGGCACGACCACGTAACTGTCTGTCAACACGACGAGACTCATGACGCTCTGTACCAATAATTGCTAAACCACCCGCATCTTTAACACCAGCACCTAATTTAATATCGGTACCACGACCAGCCATGTTAGTAGCAATAGTTACAGTTCCTGCCTGACCAGCTTCTGCAACAATGTCGGCTTCTTTTTGGTGAAGCTTAGCATTTAAAACGTTATGCTTAATGTTTCTTAATTTAAGCATACGACTTAATAATTCAGAAATATCTACCGTTGTTGTACCAATTAATACCGGACGACCTTCTGCAACTAATTTAGCTGTAGCTTCAATAACAGCATTATATTTTTCACGTTTTGTTTTGTAAACTAAGTCTTGCTCATCTTTACGTGAAATAGCACGGTTTGTTGGAATAACAACCACATCTAATTTATAAATGTCCCAAAACTCATTTGCTTCCGTTTCAGCAGTACCTGTCATACCAGCTAACTTGTTGTACATACGGAAATAATTCTGTAAAGTAACAGTAGCATAAGTTTGAGTAGCCGCTTCAATTTTTACATTTTCTTTGGCCTCTAAAGCTTGGTGTAATCCATCGCTATAACGACGGCCTTCCATAATACGACCTGTTTGCTCATCTACAATTTTAATCTGTCCTTCAGCAATAACGTATTCTTGGTCAATTTCAAATAAAGAGTAAGCTTTTAATAATTGATTAACCGTATGTATACGTTCGCTTTTTACACTAAAATCGCGCATTAACGATTCTTTTAATAATATTTTTTCTTTTGGATCAACAAATGTTTTCTTTTCTAAGTCAGCAATCTCTCCGCCAACATTAGGAATAACAAAAAAATGTGGATCATCTGTAGTTCCAGTAATTAAGTCAATTCCTTTTTCAGTTAAATCAACAGAGTTTTGTTTTTCATCAATCACAAAAAATAATTCAACATCAATTTTATGCATTTCCTTTTGTTGGTCTTGCATATAATAGTTCTCTGTTTTTTGCAATAAAGCTTTTACGCCAGGCTCACTTAAATATTTAATAATGGCACCATTTTTTGGTAAGCCTCTGTAAGCACGTAATAACGGAATGCCAGCTTCTTTCTCGTTTCCCTCAGCAAATAAGCGTTTTGCGTCCGTTAAAAAAACTTGAACTGCTGCTTTTTGTGCGGCTAATAATTTTTCTACACGAGGTTTAAATTCCATAAACTCATGTTTGTCACCAGTTGGTGTTGGGCCTGAAATAATTAATGGCGTACGAGCATCATCAATTAATACTGAATCGACCTCATCTACGATGGCGAAATTATGTTTACGTTGAACTAAGTCAGAAACCTCGCGAGCCATATTATCACGTAAGTAATCAAAACCAAACTCATTATTAGTTCCGTAAGTAATATCTGCTAAATAAGCTTGACGACGATTTTCGGTATTAGGCTCATGTTTATCAATACAATCAACGCTTAATCCATGAAATTGAAATAAAGGAGCGTTCCATTCGCTATCACGTTTTGCTAAGTAATTATTTACGGTTACAACGTGGACACCTCTTCCAGATAATGCATTTAAAAAAACAGGTAAAGTAGAAACTAAGGTTTTACCTTCACCCGTTGCCATCTCAGAAATTTTACCCGAATGTAATACAGCGCCACCAATTAATTGTACATCGTAATGTACCATATTCCACAAAACTTCAACACCAGCGGCAGTCCATTTGTTTTTCCAGGCAGCCTGAGAGCCACGAATTTCTATATTTTTTTGAGTTTTTGCTAATTTAGTATCAAACTCATTAGCTGTAACTGCCAACTCTTCGTTTTCAGAAAAACGGCGAGACGTATCTTTTAAAATAGCATAAGCCTCAGGCAAAATCTCATTTAAAACTTCTTCAATTTTTTTAGTGATTTCTTTTTCGAGTTCATCAACCTCTTTGTATAATTCTTCTTTTGAATCAACATCCATACTGAAATCATTCTCTACACGAGTTTTAATCTCATTAATTTGAGTTTGTTCAACTTTTATCGCGTCTTGAATTTTTTGTTTTAAAGCATCAACTTTAGCACGTAATTGATCATTTGATAAACTAGCAAGTGTTGGGTAGATCTCTAATATTTGATCAACTTGAGGTTGAATGGATTTAATATCTTTTTCTGATTTAGTACCAAAAAATTTCTTTAGGAACGTTAACATAATGTGTTTTTAATTTAAGCTAACGAAAGTACAAAAAATACACGTTCATAAATGATAAATTTTACTAAATAATAAGTTGATTATCAGAACGTTTGACTCTTTTGATTTTATAACATGCGTTTTTAACCACATAGAAACATAGAAAAAACAAATCAATAAAGCTTAGTCAAGTTTTGAAATAGAAAACTTCGTTTTATACATAGCTCTAATGCTAAAAACGCAGTTTCTCTATTTTATCAAAGAAATTAGGAATACTGATATATCTCGATGGTTTAAAAAATATAAATAGTGCCCACTTATCTCCAAAAAACCACCACTTACTAAAAAGATATATATAAACTAAGTATTAATCTGTACTTTAGTAATGCCACTATTATGAAAACTTATTTCAACATATTTTTTACCCGCATATTTGTTTTCGGACTTTTGTTTGTGTTGCCATTTAAACAAAATGCACAACAATATAATTTTAAAAATTATTCAGTTGAAAGCGGCTTACCTTATGTTCAAATTTTTGCCATGGTTCAAGATAGCAAAGGTAATTTATGGAGTGGTGGATATGGCGGAGCAAGTAAATTTAATGGCAAAACATTTAAAAATTATTCTCCAAAAAATGGTTTGGCAAATCATTATGTGAATGCTATTATCGAAGATCAATTTAATTTAATTACGGTTGGCACTATCGATGGATTAAGTGTGATTGATAAAGTAAATGGAACGGTAAGTAATTATTATATAAAGGATGGTTTGCCATCTAATAATGTGACTAGTTTTTGTTTAGATTCTAGAATTGGTTTATGGACAGGCACAAACAAAGGCTTATGTGTTTGGGATGGAAAAAAAGTTGTACCCGTGCCTTATTTTAAAGATTTTAATATTACCTGTTTGCTCTATTCAAATAAGTATGGGGTATTGGTTGGAACAAACAAAGGCTTATATATCCAAAACAAAAATACATTTGAGTTTAGTATTCTTTTGGATAACATCAATATTACTAGCATATCTAAGGATAATGCAAAAACATATATAGGCACAGATAACGGCTTGTATTTATTGGATTTAGAAAAGCACACGCAAAATGTATTTCATGTTAACAATGGTTTATTAGATGAAACTATTACATCAGTATTGTGTCAAAAAAACGGCGTAGTTTGGATAGGATCCAAAACCGGATTAATAAGTTTTAATGGAAAAGAATTTTCTTATTACAATATTGGGTTTGATAATAATTCAAATCACGTTCGTTCTTTATTAATTGATTATGAAGACAATTTATGGATAGGTACTCATAGTGGTTTATATAAATATAGAGGTAAAGGCTTTACCGTTTATGATAAACAACATGGCTTAGGTAGTGCTTTTATTTTTCAGATTATACGAGATGTTCATCAAAACTTATGGATTGCTACCGAAAGCAATGGAGTTTATAAATTCTCCAACGGTTTTTTTAAAAATTATTCTACCAAACAAGGTTTACCAAGTAATTTAATTTATGCTATTCTGCCACAAGAAGATGGTTCGGTTTGGTTTGGTGGCGATAAGGGAATTTCCATTTTTAAAAACGAGGTCATTCAAAACTCTCCGTTTGGGCCGTCTTTTAAACAGGATGCTCCAATTAATTGTTTTTACAAGGATAGCAAAAATGTAATTTGGGTTGGCGGGCAAAACGGCCTGTGTTCAATGAAAAAAAACGGAAACTCATATGATATTACCTATTATAAATTGCCAGCAAAAAATGTTGAAAAAGAAGGATTTGCCGTGTGGAGTATTATTGAAGATAATAAAGGTGGTATTTGGGCAGGAACGTATTTGTTTGGATTATTTAAATTAGAAGGAAATCAATTTTTACAACAAGCCATTTCATCACCAGATGAAGTAACCACCGCCCTTGACTTAAGTAAAGATAATTACGGCAATTTATATGCCGCTACTTTAAACGGGGTTTTAATGTTTAATCCTGATAAACATAGTTATAAATTTATTTCAGAAAAAGATGGATTAAGTTCTGAACTGGTTTACGCTATTGGCATTACAAAAGATAACCATTATTTATGGGCAGGAACTAATCAAGGAGTCAATAAAATTGATATTAAAAAATTACAATACGATTTTATTGATATTACTAAATATGGACGATCTGATGGGTTTACAGGAGTTGAATCAAACTCTCATGGCATATATGAAGACAATGACAGTAGTATTTGGTTCGGTACGGTGAATGGCTTAATAAAATATTCTCCAAAAGAATTTTTAGAAAATGATAATTTATCAAAAACAAGTATTACTAATATTAAATTAGGATATGCCGATACATTATTAGCGAATAATGGCGTGTTACCGTATTCATTAAATAACATTAGTTTTTATTTTGATGGCGTTTGTTTAACGGCACCTGAAAAAGTATTGTATTCCTATAAGTTAGAAGGTTATGATAAAGATTGGAGTCCGTATACTGATGTTAATAATACAAAGTATGATAATTTGCCGCCAGGAAAATATACATTTAAAGTAAAGAGTTGTAATAATGAAGGTATATGGAATGTAGAACCAGTCCTTTTTTCTTTCACTATCAAATCACCATTTTATAAAACATGGTGGTTCATTTTATTTTGTGTTATTGGAGTGTCTGGTATTGTGATTATTATTTTTAGAGTACGGGTAATGCAAATTAAAAAGAAACAACAAGCGGAGTTCGAACATTTGGTAGAAGTATCAAAAGCTGAGTTAACTGCTTTAAGAGCACAGATGAACCCTCATTTTGTATTTAATGCGCTCAATTCTATTCAACATTATATTTTAAATAGTAAAGGCGATGAGGCGGTTAAATACCTGAGTAAATTTGCGAAATTAATTCGTTTGATTTTAAGTAATTCAGAAAAGCAAATTGTTACTATTAACGAAGATATTGAAGCTCTAAAATTGTATTTAGAATTAGAGAGAATGCGTTTTGAAAATAAATTTGATTACGCTATTCATATCGATTCGTCTATTGATGGAGATTATGATGAAATACCTCCTATGCTGATTCAGCCTTATTTAGAGAACGCTATTTTGCACGGCATTAATCCTAAAGTTGGAAACGGACATATAGATATTACTATAAGAATTGTAAACCAGTTCATTAAAATTTCGATCAGAGATGATGGTATTGGCAGGGAAAAATCAAAATCTGTGCAAAGTCTTCAGCCAGCGGCTAGACATAAATCATTAGGTATGAAAATAACAAAAGATAGGGTTCGTATTTTAAACACCATTCATCAATCTAATTTAAACGTAAATATTATAGATTTGTATAACGAAAAAAATGAAGCCATTGGAACACAAGTAGATTTGTTCATACCATATGTAAAATAATATTTTTAAAACTCATCATTCATAACTTATCACTCATAACTAAATAACATGAAAGCAGTAATTATAGAAGACGAACAAAAAAGCCGCGATATGTTAGCGGACATTCTAAAAAAGAATTTTCCACAAATCACGATTCTTGGCTTAGCTAAAAATGTGGCAGAAGGCGTTGAATTAATCCAAACCCTGAAGCCAAATTTATTATTTTTAGATATTAGTATGCCTGATGGTACGGGCTTTGATGTTTTAGAAAAAGTTCAAGGAGCAAAGTTTGATATTATTTTTACAACTGCTACAGATAAGCACGCTTTAAAAGCAATAAAATATAGTGCCTGTGATTATTTATTAAAGCCAATTGATATTGATGATTTAAAAATTGCCATTAATCGCATTATCGAAAAGAGAACTTCCAATATGCCAAGTATGGATAATTTGCAATTCTTGATTCAAAATTTAAAACGTGCCGATGATAACTACAATAAAATTACCTTGCCAACTGGAAATGCCTATGAAATTATAAATATCAAAGACATTATTCGTTGTGAAGCAGACGGAAGTTATACTAACTTTTATTTAGTAGGCGGAAAAAAATTAATGGTATCTGCTAGTTTAAAGCATTATGAAGATTTATTACCAGAAAATGATTTTATCCGTATTCATCACCACCATTTAATTAATATGAATCACGTAGTTCGTTTTTTAAAGGTTGATGGAGGCTATGCGATTATGAGTGATAATACCCAATTAGAAATCAGTCGCCGTAAAAAGGATGCTTTTTTGGAAAGACTAAATGCCGTTTAATTTAAAACGTATTTAAACAAAAAAGCTCTTGTAAATATTTTACAAGAGCTTTTTTATGTTAGATTATAAAGATTATTCTAATATTCATTTAAATAATTTTGAACCATTATTCGTATTAGCTCTCAAATTAACACCAATTAGGCTTCTTAAGCGTCGGAGTTACTACCTTTGTGTGGGTCCAAAGTTTTCATAGAGCATTATATTTAGTTACAAGTAAATATAAATAGCCAAGCCCAATAAATTAATTTTTCTAATAAATCTCCCCCAAAATTAACAATTAGGGTATAAACAATATAGTGTTTATTTCTATTGGCGGATTTCTTAGCTTTTGTAGCTTAAAACAAATAGCTTTATCGTAAATCAAAATTTCAGTTTTATGGCAAAGAAAGCAGTTTCAAAAAGTGGAGAAAAAAAAATATTTGTTCTTGATACATCAGTAATTATTTATGATCACACGGCAATTAAAAATTTTAAAGAACATGATGTGGTTATTCCGATAACAGTTTTAGAAGAATTAGATAACTTTAAAAAAGGAAATGATACTAAGAACTTTGCAGCTAGAGAATTCACACGTTATGTGGATAACATGTCAGGCGATAATTCCTTACAAGAATGGACGCCTATTAATGGCAAAAGTCACGGAAAGTTTAAAATTGAAATGCATAACTCTTCTAAAATAGATGCGGAGAAAATTTTTCAAGAACGTAAAGGCGACCACCGAATTTTAAATGCTGCTTTATATACCGCAGATACTAATCCTGATAGAAAAGTTATTTTAGTAACTAAAGACATCAATCTTCGTATCAAAGCAAAATCGTTAAATTTACATGCGGAAGATTATACAACTGGTAAAATTTTAGCGGTTGATGAATTATATACCGGAAACACTTTATTAGACAAAGTAAATCCAACAACCATCAATCAGATTTATGAAAAAGGAAGTTGTTTAGCGAAAGATGTTTTAAAAAATGTAACTCCTGAATCAAATCATTATTACGTTTTAAAAAATGGGAATGCTTCTGTATTAGCTCGTTACGAAGAATCTTCTAAACATTTGAAGCGCGTTACTAAAACATCTTCTTACGGTATTATTCCCAAAAATGCAGAACAATCTTTTGCTTTAGATGCGATTATGAATCCTGATATCCGTTTGGTAAGTATTCAAGGAGTTGCAGGAACAGGTAAAACATTATTATCATTAGCAGGTGCTTTAGAGCAACGCCGTAATTATCATCAAATTTATTTAGCTCGTCCAATTGTTCCATTAAGCAATAAGGATATTGGTTACTTACCAGGAGATGTAACTTCTAAATTAAATCCATATATGGAGCCATTATGGGATAATTTAAAGTTTATTAAAAGTCAGTTCTCTGAAAAAGATAAAGAATTCAAGGCAATTAGCGAAATGATTGAGAACGAAAAAATCGTGATTTGTCCTTTAGCATTTATTCGCGGCCGTAGTTTAAGTAATATGTTTTTTATTGTAGATGAGGCACAAAACTTAACGCCACACGAAGTGAAAACAATTATCACCCGTGCAGGCGAAAATACGAAGATTGTTTTCACCGGTGATATTTATCAAATTGATACACCATACTTAGATGCACAATCTAATGGATTAAGCTATTTAATTGATAAAGTAAAAGGTCAGCCGTTATATGCACATATTACCTTACAAAAAGGAGAAAGAAGTGAATTAGCGAATTTGGCAAACGACTTATTATAAGGTTTCTTTGTTATTAAAAATTAAAAAGGTTTATCTGTTTTTAGATAAACCTTTTTTGTGATTAAAATGATGTTGTTACATCCCTGGCAACATATCACTAGCAACCGATTTCATTTCGTTATCATTTAACTCATTAGCTTTAAAAACAGCTTTATTTAAAGTCACGAGCAACTGTTCTTCTAGTTCTTCTGTATTACCATGTTGTAAGCCCGGAGCAATACTTAATGATTTAATTTCTCTGTTACCGGTGATAGTAATTTTGATATCACCGCCAGCACCTTCCACATTAATAGTGGTTGAATCCAATTTTAATTTTATCTCATCGGCTTTTTGCTTCATTTCCTGAAGCTTGCCCATCATATCTCCTAATTTTCCAAACATTGTTTTTTGTTTTTTATTTTTCGCAGAGTCACGCAGATAAATGCGTAGAGTTCCGCTAAGTTATTTATACTTTTATTCTCTGCAAGTCTCTGCAAGTCTCTGCAAGTCTCTGCGTTATCTTTGCGAAACTCTGCGAGAAACTATTTTCAAAATCAAAACTATTTTAAAATCCTAAATTCATTTGGCAAATAATTATTCAAGCGATTTCCTAAATGTTTTATCCAGCCAATACCAAAACCATTATAGGTCAGTAAATTCCAACCTTTATGGCCTTCAATGGTTTGTAAATTTTTTTTCAAAAATTGTATAGCTTGTTCCTCATTACATTCAATTGTTTGAATATGTTGTGAACGATGAATGCTCCAAGCTAAATCGTGATGAGGAATCACTTCATTTTTTATTAAGCTGCCAATGGTTGTTCCTACTTTTTTATAATATAAACTTGAAAATTTATTTATAAAATCTACCGTTATTTGATTCGTCAATAAGTAATCATCTTTAAATTTTGTAATTTGGTGTTCATCTATATTTTTAATCCAATTAGTAAACAACTCTTTTTCTTTAGGTTTAATGATAGAGAATGCTTCATACTTTGATTTTCGAACCTGGCGATGGCTATCAACTGCGCCTGGTTTTTTAAATAGAGCGCAAAAAAATCCTTCTGATTGTGCTTTATCAGGATAAAAACGGTAACCGAAAGCCTTGTGTTTTTCACTTGTTGTTTCAACAATGCCCCAATTTTTTTCTATAGGAATTTGTATACTCATCAATCCAAATTCTGAAATTAACCAATCCGAAATTTCTTCATTTTCGGAAGCAGAGTAGGAGCAGGTAGAATAAACCAAAGTCCCACCTTGTTTTAAAGTCCCAATGATATCAGATAAAATACGTTTTTGTCGTTGACTACATAAGTTCACATTATCCAAACTCCATTCATCAACGGCATCATGTTGTTTTCTAAATAATCCCGAACCGCTACAGGGCGCATCTACTAATATAATATCAAATACATCATTTATATCTGAGTAAGTGCTTGGATCATTATTGGTAACAACCACGTTGCAGCTTCCCCATTTGCTCAGGTTTTGCGCTAATACTTCTGCACGTTGTTTAATGATTTCGTTAGCTATTAAAGCACTCTGACTATTTAATAATGAGTTTAGTAAAGTGCTTTTCCCGCCAGGGGAAGCACAAACATCAAAGGCTAATAATGTTTCATTAAAATCAACACAAGCTGTTAAGGCATGTTCAATAAACATAGAGCCTGCTTCTTGCACATAATAGCAACCTGCTTGAAATAATACATCGTGCGTAAAATTGGGACGCTCTTTCAAATAAAAACCTTTATTATTCCAAAGAACAGGATTATCTAAATTAAAATTTAGGGGGGTTGGTTTAAATGGATTGATGCGTATACTGGTTGGAGAAGTACTTTGGAGCGCATCAATAAATGTTTGCTCATCAAATCCTTGGCAACAAGAAATAGAGTTTATAAATTCAGTAGGTAATTGTAACATAATTGTAAATCAAATATAAAGAAATATTACTTTTGTTTGTGTTTGAAAAGAAAGCTCCCGTAAAAATAACAGATCCTTACTTGGCTTTGATGAAAATGCAAAGCTGGTGTGCCTATCAAGAGCGCTCTCAGCAAGATGCTCGAAATAAGTTATACGAATTGGGAATGTGGGAAGAAGCTGTAGAAAACATCATCGTAAAACTGATTGAGGACAATTTTTTGAACGAAGAGCGTTTTGCGATGTCTTTTGCTAGAGGAAAATTTGTTATCAAAAAATGGGGACGAATTAAAATTAAGCAAGAACTGAAACAAAAACGCGTGAGCGATTATTGCTTGAAAAAAGCTTTACAACAAATTGATGAGACTGAATATATCAATACGCTTAAAAAGTTAATTGAAACAAAACGTAAATTGATTAAGGAACCAAGTAAAATAAAATTGCAATACAAGTTAATGACTTACGCCTTATCCAAAGGCTACGAAAAAGATGTGGTGTTTGATGTATTGAATAATAAAAATGAGGAATAATTGTTGTCGCTACTTAGGGTTCACTCAAATTAACAAAGTGTTTATAAATAAAGGGCATTAGGTTATAAAGATTAGAACAGATGCAAGACATTTGCAAATAACCTTTAAAA
>JBKJPW010000074.1:0-8234 GCA_046594225.1 Bacteroidia bacterium | reverse complement strand
CCTAAAGAAGATAAATTAACCTGGACCGAAGGATTATATGAAGTATTTGGAACCAATAAAGAAACGTTCCTTGAAACATACGGTTCGTTTGCAAATCTTGTTATAGAAGAGGATAAGGCGTTTGTACAACAAACTAACCGCCATTCAAAACTTACTGGCGAACCTTTTAATATAGAATATCGCATCATTACACCTACTGGAGAAAATAGAATTATTGAAGAGTTTGGCTATAGCGAAAAAAATGCTGATGGGGATATTATTCGTTTGTTTGGAACCGCACAAGATATTACAGAACGTAAACAGGCAGAACAGGTATTAAAATTATCAGAGAAAAAATATAAAACGCTGTTCGAAGATAACCCTTTACCCATGTTTATTTGGGATTTTGAAACCCTAAATATTATAGATTGTAATGAAGAAGCGCTTATTAAGTATGGTTATACACGAGAAGAATTTTTACAACTAAATATCCGTGACATTCGGCCAAAAGAAGATATTGCTTTAATTAATGCATCCACAGCAAACGAAACTGTATATGGGCAAATACACAAAGAAGCTTGGCGACATTTAAAAAAGAACGGTGAGTTAATGCTCGTAGAAATAACCGGGCATTTAATGGATTATAACGGCAGAAGAGCATCATTAGTTTTATTGAATGATATAACCGAAAAAAAGAAACTCGAACTTTTACTAAACAAGTCAAACAGGCTTGCAGCAATTGGTAGTTGGGAAATTGATGTTGTTAAAGGCACCGTTTACTGGTCGGACATTATCAAAAAAATAAAGGAAGTTGATCTTAATTTTGTTCCTGATTTACCAGCAGGTATTAGTTATTTTAAAGAGGGAAAAAGTAGAGAAACTATTTCACAACGCTTAAAAGAATGTATTGAAAAAGGAACCGCCTGGGATGAAGAACTAGAAATCTATACCCACAAGGGAAGTCTTAAGTGGATACGAACCATTGGTGAAGCGGAGATAATAAATGGCAAATGCATAAAGGTATATGGCAGTATCCAAGATATTAGTGAAAGAAAAAAAGCCAAAATTAACCTAGCGGAAAGCGAAAATAGATTTCGTGCCATATTAGACGCTGAACCCGAGTGTGTAAAATTGTTAAGCGCCAATAACGAAGTGCTAATGATTAATCCTGCGGGATTGGCAATGATTGAGGCAGATAATGAAGCACAGGTGTTGGGTAAATCTGTGATGGATATTATTTTGCCCGAACATTGGACGGCGTTTTCTAATATTACAAAAAAGGTTTTTGAAGGTGAATCTGGTATACTCGTGTTTGAGATAAAAGGCTTTAAAGGAACTCGTAGATGGATGGAAACCCATGCTGTTCCATTGAAAAATGAGCAAGGTACTATTATGTCATTACTTGGAATAACCAGAGATATTACTCAACGCATAGATTACGAAAATTCCCTAAAACGACTCAACGAAACATTAGAGCAAAATATACAAAAACTAGCTGTTTCTAATAAAGAGTTAGAACAGTTTGCTTATGTAGCTTCGCACGATTTGCAGGAACCATTAAGAATGGTAACCAGTTTTTTAGCTCAATTAGAAAAAAAATATGGGGATACAATAGATGATAAAGGGAAGCAGTATATCTACTATGCGGTTGATGGCGCTAAACGAATGAGGCAAATTATTTTAGATTTACTTGAATTTTCAAAAATAGGCAGACTCGAAAGTGAGATAGATGAAGTGAATATTAATGAACTCATAAACGACGTTCTTCTGTTCAACAGAAATCAAATTATAGAATCACATGCAATCATAGAAGTAGAAAAACTACCAATCATTAATAGTCATAAAACTCCTTTGATTCAAGTTTTTCAAAATTTAATTGGTAATGCCCTAAAGTATAGACATCCTCACAGATCACCAATAATTAAAATAAGTTGCACTGAATTGCCTGGCTATTGGATGTTTAGTGTTGAGGATAATGGTATTGGTATCAACAAAGACTATTTTGAAAAAATATTTGCCATCTTTCAACGACTACACAATAAAGATGAATATAGCGGGAGTGGCATAGGACTTTCCATAGTAAAAAAGATTGTGAATAATTTGGATGGAAAAATATGGTTAGATTCAGAGGAAGGAAAAGGCTCTATCTTTTATTTTACGATTCCTAAATAACAAAAACCATTGATGAGTATAATTAATTTGCTCTATTAAAATTAATCTTGGTCCATATGCTCTGTTTGGTCAATGATTTTTTTTATAATATCATCCATTTCATTACTTGAAATCCTTAACTGTTTTAAACAAAACAAAAGTTCATCAAAGTTATCCGCTTTAGTTTCAATCAAATTTATAAGGCCTAATATTCTGGCCAAAGGTGCGCGCACCACATGAGATTGTGTCCAGGCAATATCTTTTAACTTTATGTTTTGAACTTCAATGGTATGAATGTGGTTTAAAATTTCTGATATATCATTTGATTGTACAATGAGTAAATTATTTGAATCACGGTTAATTTTCTTAAAATAAACATCTACTTTAATTTCTTGGCCGCTACTTAATAAATGAATGAAATGGTTGCTCGAAGACTCATCTTCACTAGAACTAAACTGTTTTTGTATAGCGCGCGCCTCTTCTTTTGGATGCAATTGAGTAAACGACATCGAGAGAAAATCATCCAAAGAGTATCCATATTTTTTTTGTGCGGCCATATTTGCATGAAGTATACTCAAAGATTTAGCATCTAAAAGCCATGTAGGTTGTGGATTAAAGTTGAAAAGGTTTTCGTAATTACGTTTTTCGTCTTCTAGCTGATTAATAAAACTACTTCTGTTTAATGCAAAAATAATGGTCTTATAAAGTATAGCTGGATTAATTTCTTCTTTAACCAAATAATCGTAAGCGCCCATTTGAAGGCTACTTTTGGCCATACTCAAATCTGAATACCCAGTTAAAATAATAACTGGCACTTGAAAATTATTGGCTAAAACGCCATTTATAAGTTCTATGCCCTCTAAATCAGGTAATTTTAAATCTAATAATATGACTGATGGTCTTTCTCCTGAATTCTGGAGGTAATTAATAGATGTTTTGTAATCAAGGCAATGTATTATATTAATGTGTTCAAATGTATCTATTAAATAATCCTCAATAAGTACAAAATCTCCCTGATTATCTTCTATTATAAGAACAGACAATTTTTTAGAATAGTGCTCTATCTGTTTCATTAACTTATTTTGCTAATGTACTTAGTTGTAACCAAAACTCTTCAATTTTTATCACGGCTATTAAAAACTCACTTATTTCGAGTGGCTTTTTTATATAGCTGTTGCAATGATTTTCGTAAGCATCATGTAAATCTTTTTGATTAGAGGAGGTTGTTAACATAATTACTGGAATTTTTTTTAAAATAGGGTCGGCCTTAATTTGTTTTAAAACCTCATGCCCATTAAATATAGGAATGTTGATGTCTAAAAGAATAAGATCGGGTTTTTGCACATCGGTAAATGCATCTCGCTGAAATAAAAAATCAAGCGCTTCTTTGCCGTTTTTAGCAACGCTAATTTTTGATTTCACTTTGCATTCTTCAAAAGCTTCTTTTGTTAATAAAACATCTCCTTCATTGTCTTCAACTAAAAGGATGTGAGCCGGTAGAGTTTTTAGATTGTTCATGTCTATATTTTATTTTTTATATATGGTTTATCTAGTTTATCTTTTCCTCACGGTTATCGGGTTATGCTTGTAGCAAACATGGTTGTTTTCATATTATTTAGTTTTAGGAATTGTAAAATAAAATACAGAGCCTTCTCTTTGTTTAGATGTCAACCAAATTCGTCCACCTAAAAACTCAATGTGTCTTTTAGCAATTGATAAGCCTATTCCTGTTCCCGCATATTCATCTTTATTGTGCAATCTTTGAAAAATAATAAATATTTTATCGTAAAATTGAGGGTCAATTCCTATCCCATTGTCTTTAACAGAAAACTCCCATTCTTTTTCATGTTCTATAGCTCTTACCTCTACTTTAGGTGGTATAACGTTTACGGAGTATTTTAGTGCATTGTCGAGTATACAATGTAATATTTGTGTTATAGCTGCTTTATACGTGTTTAGTGTTGGTAAATCTTCGGAGATAATTAAAGCTGTTTTTTCTGAAATTATTTTCCTTCTTAATTGTTTAAATTCAGAAATCACTTCATTTAAATTTATATCTTCTTTTCCTTCGGCGTGTTTATTGGCTCTAGAATAGTCTAACAAATCAAGGATGATTTGTTTCATTCTTTTAGCTCCATCTGTTGCAAAATAAATATACTGGTGTGCCTTTTCGTCGAGTTGACTTCCGTACTTCCTCCCCAATTGATCCATGAAGCTAGAAATCATTCTTAAGGGTTCCTGCAAATCATGCGAAGCAACATAAGCAAATTGCTCTAACTCTTCGTTTGAGCGTTCGAGTTCAAAAGCGTGTTGTTGAAGTGCTTCATTAAGTCCTTTTAATTGTAGAGTCATTCGCTTTTGTACAGAAATATCTGTCATAGCTCCTACCATACGATAGGCCTTTCCATCTTTATCCCTAATAATTATCCCTCTGTTTATGACATACAGTGATTTTTTTTGTTTATTTAAAATTCTATATTCAAACTCCCATCGAACACACGAAGGATTAGAAATAGCTGCAATAATACTTTTCTGAACTTTTTTAATGTCATCGGGATGAAAGTTATCTTTCCAAAAACCATTTTCAATTTGTGATATGGATGCTTCCTCTCCAAAAAATTGTTCAATGGTTTTAGAGCGGTAATACGTTTTATTAATAATATCCCAATCCCAAATGGTATCATTGGTTGCTTCGGTTACTTTTTCAAATCGTTCATTTGCTTGATGTAGCCTAATTTCAGCTTCTTTGCGTTCTGTAATATCCTGGCAACTACCTATAACGAAAAGCGGTTCTCCATTATCCTTATAAGTTATTTTCCAACGTTCTTCTACTGTTTTCGTTTCTCCAGATAGTGTTACTATGCGGTGTTCAATCATATGATTAGAATGAATAGGAGCCTGTATTGACTCCATGAACGCTTTATCTACTTTGCCTCTGTCAAGTGGATGAATATAATTCATAAATTTCTCGTGAGTAGGTTCGAAATTTTCCCTATCGGTTCCAAAAATGCGGTAGGTTTCATCAGACCATGTTACCTTTAAAGTAGCCAATTCGGTTTCCCAACTACCTACTTTAGCTACCTGCTGTGCATTTGTAAGATGTAGTTGCTGCAATTGCAGTTGAAGAGAAACTAAACGTTGTTTTTGTTCGCTATATATTAATTTTTCTTCAGTTACTTTACCGTCGTGAATATCTTGCATACTACCATATATTTTAGTAGGTTTTCCATCAATCATTTCAACATTTCCCAATAAACGAACCCATTTTTCATTTTTTTTGGCCGTAATCATTACCGCTTCAAAATCTACCGGAATGCCTTTTTCTATACAATTTTGCAAACTGGATTGAGCTAATTCACGAAAATCTTCACGGTAAAAACTCATCGTGCTTTCCATATCTGGAACATAGTGCTCGGGATCTGTTTCTAAAATTGTGTGCACCATATTAGTCCAGGTAGGTATATTTTTTGACATGTCTACTTCCCAACTACCAATCTTCGCCAATTTAGTAACCTGCTCTAAAAGCCCCTCGTTTTTTGCCTCATTAGTAATGTCAAGTGAGATTGAATTATACATGATGGTACCATCTGATAAAAAAACTGGAATACCACTGCCTAATTGCGTTCGAACTTCGCCCGATGGCAAAACATATTTTAAACGACAAGACCATTTTGATTTTGTTTCCGCTGATTTGAGAATACTTCTTTTAACCTCCTCATAATCACCACCCAATTTTATTCGATCCCAAACCAGATTTAAGTTCTCCACAACCTCATTCGCAGTAAAACCCCAAACTTGTTCAACAGATCCAGAAACATAACTTATGGAGTCCGTCCCATCTGGATGTATAAGGTATTGATACATAACACCCGGAAGATTTGCCGCAAGATGGTGCAGCTTGTGTTCTGCTTCTTTGCGGTCGTGTATATCCTGAAAACTCCCTATAAACTTTATGCATTTTCCATCAATGTACTCAGGACTACCTATCACCCTTATCCATCGTTCTTTTTTGCCACTAGTTATAATAACAGCTTCATAATCTAAATAAACGCCTTCATTTATACTTTTATAAATCACATCTGCAACAAATGATTTATGTTCTTCCTTATAAAAGTCAATTGCTCTATCTACATTGGGTACAAAAGTATTTGGGTTCGTTTCATGCAAAAGGTGTACTTCATCTGACCAAAAAAGATTGTTTTCAATCAGGTTGTATTCCCAGCCTCCAACTTTGGCAAGCTCTCGGGTTTGCCTGTTCAACTCCCTCAATTTTTTTTCTTCGGTAATATTCTTAGCCGTGGCATAAATAATACCCTCCTTTAAAGACGGGTTGCAAAACCAGCTCAACCAAATAATTTCGCCTTTTTTTGTAATACAACGGTTTTCAAATTCAAAAGTGGTTTCTAGCGTACTTAATTGCATCACCTGATTAGTAAATATACCTTTATCATCCGAGTGAATAAATTCTTCTAGTCTTTGATAAAGCATAGCTTCTTCTGCAAAGCCCATCAAGTCACAACCAGCCTTGTTGATCTTTAAAAATCTTCCTTTAAAATCTAGTAAACAAAGAATGTCCGGAATGGCATTGAACAAATGACCCAACTCATATTCCAATTTTTTTCGGTTGAGTTCAGAGCCAATAAATCTTTCTAACTGCTTAAATAGTTGTTTGTAATTTTTTAAATAATTACCATCATATTTGGTTCCAATGTGAAGCACACCTATCACTTCATCTTTAAAGATTAAAGGAATCCCTAAAACTGCTTTTAAGCCTATTTTTTTTGCGGCCTCTCTTCTTACAAAATCTTTGTTGTTTTCAATGTCACTCCAAAGTAATTCTGTTTGTTGTAGCCAAACCTTGCCGGCTAAACCTTCAGCCATTTTAAATGCGTTAATTTCAGAACTGTATTCATAAAATTTTTCATCGTTGGCATCAGCAACATAATAACTGAATAACTGCATTTCTGTTTTTTCAAGATTGGTAGTCCATATTTCTACCCAATCAAATTTTCCGAAATTACTGATGGACTTACACAACTCTTTTGTTGCAACTACATAGTCGTTTTGAGTATTAAAATTGATGCTGATTTGTGCTAATAGCTCTTTTTCTAGTTCTTTAACTTTCTGCTCGGTTACATCTCGCTCTATCGAAATCCAATGCGTGTACCAGCCCTTTTGGTTTGCAACAGGAGTCAGCGTAAAGTTGATCCAAAATTCCTCTCCATTTTTTTTATAGTTAATCGTGGTTAATTCACAAGGTTCCCAATTTCTCATTTTACGCCCAATTTCTGCCAGTTCTTCTTTATTAGAATTTGGACCTTGAAGGATGCGTGGTGTTTTACCAATGACTTCATCAGCTGCATAACCCGTCATTTTTGTAAACGCTTCATTTACAAAAATGATCTTAGGGCCGGTTTCATTCTGCGGTTCTGCTTCGGTAATTATAATGGCATCATTTGTATTGGTAATAACACTTTCAAGGAGTTTAAGTATCTGTTGTTCCTCAATTTTAGTTGTAACGTCTCTTGAATTTGCTACAATACCTTTTACTGCTGGGTTATCTAGCATATTAGTTAACACGCTTTCAATCCAACGCCATTCCTTATCATGATTTTGAAAACGAAAGGGTTCAACCGTTACTTTTTTTTCGGTAGCAATTTTTTGCAAACTCGATAACACTCTTTCTGTATCGTTGGGGTGGATAAATTCAAATGGACTTCTTCCAATAAATTCTTCAGGAGCTATTCCTAAAACTGAAATGCTTGTAGGACTAACATAAATATATTTACCTTCTGCATCTAATATCCCAATAAGGTCGGCTCCCTCTTGTACCAGTGCTTTAAAGCGCTGTTCACTTTGTTGAATTTTTTCTTCCTGCTTAATTCTTTCACTAACATCTCTGGCAACGCAATACATCATTTTAGCGGTATCATCCCACCTTGCAGACCATAAATTATAGGCTATGTCGCCATCTTTTTTCTTATAACGGTTCACGAAAGATGAAGTATCTAGTCCGTTAATAATAGCTGCGGCAACTTCGATGGTTTTGGGCAAATCTGATTCTAAAATAAAATCTTGATAAGCTCTGCCAATTAATTCTTCGG
>JBKJPW010000064.1:0-3967 GCA_046594225.1 Bacteroidia bacterium | reverse complement strand
AGGGCTGTTATGTTTATTGTTTTAATTTTTATATCTTCTCTTTTTCTTTGCGTCTACTCCGCCACTTTGCGGTTAAGACTATTATTTAATAAATGTTGTAATAATGGTTTTTAAACTAATCAAGATAACTAAGCAACCAACAAAGAGTAATCCTTTTTTAGTTGGTATTTTATTTGAAAAATAAATAGAGATAGGAGCCGCGACCATTCCTCCAATCACTAATCCCAAAATAATTTGCCAGTGACTTAACCCTATAATGGTAAAAAAAGTAATGGTACTAATCGTCGCGACAAAAAATTTAGCTAAGTGAGACGAACCAATCGCATATTTTAAATTTCGTCCGCCTGCTATTAACGAGGTCGTTACAATTGGTCCCCAACCACCTCCACCAACAGAATCTAGAAATCCGCCGGTAGCTGCAACAATTCCTACTTTTTTAATTTTAGAATTTTTTTGAAGATTAATATTTTTAGCTCTCAAAATAATCATAACCCCCAATATTAAAGTATAAAAAGAAACTAATGGTTTAATGATTGTAAAATAATCTTTACTAATAAAGGAAACAGCTGTCGCTCCTAAAACAGCACCAATTGCTCCTGGCCATAATAGTTTTTTAAAGAGTTTCATATTTACGTTTTTATAGCGCATGTATACTAATGATGAGGAGCCTGTTGTAAATACTTCGGAAGCATGCATACTAGCACTTGCCACGGCAGGTGTAATTGCAGGAATACCAAGACTCAATAAAAAAGTAGTCACACTTACACCATAAGCCATGCCTAATGCACCGTCAATCATTTGAGCAATAAAGCCAGCCAAAATATAAATCCATAAATGCGAATCAAAACTTTGAGAAGTGACAGATATAAAAGAACCAATATCATGAAAAGGCACATAGGTGAAAATTAAATGTCCTACCGCCATGATTACAATAACTGCCAAAGAATATAAACTAGCAATTCGAATACGTTTCAAGGTAGAGTTTTTTTCCAACTGATTGGTTGTTAAACCTGCTGTCAATTTATTTAACTCTGAAACCTTAGTTGAAAAATCTCCATTGAGTTGTGTTCGTATTTTATATAAGTTTTCTAGCACTTCTTGCATTTCATCCGGAAAAGATTCTTCGAAAACTTCGCGTACACGTTTAGCAATAGTAGGCGATTTACCATTAGTAGAAATAGCAATTTTTAAATCTCCCTTACGAACAATAGAACCTAAGTAAAAATCACAGTATTCAGGAGTATCTGCTACATTAGCTAAGATGTTTCTACGTTTGGCTTCAGTTTTAATCTCTATGCTTTTTTGTTTATCATTAATTGCTACGATTAAAAAATCAATGGAATTTAGATCAGAATTCAAAAACTCTCTTTGAATCACATTAACAGTTGGATATAAATTCAAGAATGCACTCAACTCTGGACTTATTTCTTTAGCCACAATAGTTAAATTCGTTTGCGGGCTATTCAATAAAACAGCAGTCACTTTTTCTAATCCAACCTTCCCTCCACCAACAATTAACACGCGAAAGTTTTCGAGCTTTAAAAAAACGGGAAATAATTTATTTTGTGTTTCTATGCTCATAAGTTAATAGTATGATAAATATTAAAACGAATTACTTCGTTACTATTTAATGTTAATCCGTTAGAGCCTTGTTGCCAAACGTGCATGTATTGTAATTGTAAACTCAGTTTTTTATTGACTTCATAATTTATTCCTACATATAATCTATCTTGATCAAAATAATTATATGTAATGCTATTACCTGCATTAATCATCACTTCGTTTCCAATTAAAGCATACACATTATTACCTTCTTCTTTTTCTTTCAGAATAGGATAACGTAAATCGAATTTGTACCTAAACCTAAAATTAAATTGGTAATCGTTTGTTGCTTCACTGTTTTTAAAAGTTTCGTTAAAACGTTGTTCCACCCTCAAACGATGAATTATTTTACAAATACCTGTTTTATCTGTTAGTTTTAATTCTTGCCAAGGCCTCCATTCTCCTCTTGTTTTTTCATCAGTAATGAAATATCTAAAGTGCGCTAATCCTACCGAAATAGTAATTCTATCTTTTAGTTTATAGGATACATCCGAACGAATTAATGCCTGGGAATAATGCTTCATTTCATTCTTCGTTCTGAATTGCATATCAGAATTCATACTCCATTTCGAATTAAACACCAAACTATTATAATAACCTAACCATAATTGGTTATCTCTTAAAATAGTTGGAGTAACACTTTGAGAAAAACTATTAAGTGCAAATGCTATAAGAACAATAATATATATAAAGTGTCCTTTCACTATTACGACAAATAATTAAGATTTAGTAAATGTTCTTTAAAATTTGGTTGTTGTTCAACTACTTCTCCAATTACAATAACCGCAGGAGCTTTGATGTTTTGTTCCTGAGCTATGGCTTCAATAGTTTCAATAGTTCCCAAAACAACTTTTTGAGTAGGTAAAGAACCATCTTGTATCAAGGCAATAGCAGTATCTGCTTTTCCTTCTTTAGAAAATATTTCTGCAATTTCTTTTAGTTTACCTAAGCCCATTAAAATAACTACCGTGGCGTTTGTTTTAGCGGCTAATAAAATATCTTGTGATAATTGATTGTCTTTAGTAGTTCCTGTAATTACCCAAAAACTTTCACTTACTCCTCGGTGTGTAACTGGAATACCCGCTAATGCTGGAACACTGATAGAACTTGAAATTCCTGGCACAACTGATGTTTCGATATTAAACACATTAGCATAATTTAATTCTTCTTGTCCACGACCAAATACAAAAGAGTCTCCACCTTTTAACCGAACTACGTGTCCGTGTGTATAAGCCATATCAACAATCAATGTATTGATTTGATCTTGCGTATAGGCATGTTGGTGGTTGCGCTTACCGACATAAATTTTCACCGCATCTTTTGGCGCGTATTCTAATAATTGTTTATTCACTAAAGCATCAAACAAAACCACATTAGCAGTTTTTAATGCATTTAATCCTTTTAAAGTAATTAACTCTATATCTCCTGGGCCTGCGCCTACTAGGGTTATTTTTGGTGTTATATAATTTGACATGTTTTCTGTTTATATAAATTATTGTTGTTGAACATATCCCTCTCCTTAATAGGAGAGGGGCTGGGGTGAGGTCAACAGCAACAACAACTGTCAAATTTGATATAGATGTAAGTTTGTTTATTCATTTTAATTTATAATTGTAGCGGATGTTTCTCTGTAAACTCGCACTTGATTTAAAAAAGCTTGAGCTTGTGAAAAATAACTTTCTGCGAATTCTTTACTTGGTTCGTTTTGATTGATTTGAAGTACTAATTCTTTAAAGCTTGGTTCTAATTTAATTAAACCAGTTTCTACCAGATGTTTATCAAAATCAGCAATTAAGGTATGATGTGTATTGACGTGTATTTGTTTATCTAACAATAATGCTTTAGCAGAACTAATAAAAGAAGCATAGGTATAATAAATACTATCGCCAAACTGCTCGCTATCAAAAGCTTCTGCACTCCATGCTAATTTTTCTTCAGCTTCAAAAAACAAGGTTGATACTAAATCAATAATCACACCAGCACACTCTCCTACTCCAATAGCTGTTGCAAATTTTTCATCAGAACCCCAATCGATATAATCAGCATCTTTTAAAGTACTATTATCTCCTAATGGTTTTAATAATTGATAAAAATAATCTTTGCCTTGTCGGTCGTAATACGAATTAAAATATTCTCCTTCTCTTGCATTTAGTTCTAAATCTTTAAATAAAGTTCTTAAAACATCTGGTCCACGCTTACTAGCAACTTTAATTACTTTTTCTGCAATACGTCCATCTCCATTTCCTATTGTTCCTCCTCCAAGTAACACTTGTAATGCAGGTACCACATTTGTTCCCACTTTAAAAGAACTACCATGAAAACCAATTTGTGCTAAACCATGTTGCCCACATGAATTCATACAACC
>JBKJPW010000237.1:0-11554 GCA_046594225.1 Bacteroidia bacterium | reverse complement strand
TCTTTTCGTAAAATTCCCTATATTTACCCTTTATTTAAAACTTATGGAATTAAACGCTCTTACTGCTATATCTCCTGTTGATGGACGTTACCGAAAAGTAACTAACGAATTAGCAGCTTATTTTTCTGAATTTGGATTAATCAGATACCGTGTGCAAGTAGAAATTGATTATTTCATCTTGCTATCGCAACAAGGTTTACCTCAATTACCAAAACTAAACGACAATCAAATTGAAAACTTAAAATTAGTTTACAAAAACTTTTCGTTTGCTGATGCAGAGGTGATTAAAGAAACAGAAAAAACAACCAACCATGATGTGAAAGCGGTTGAGTATTTCATTAAAGAAAAATTAAAAGCTCAAGGTTTAGAAAACTATTTAGAGTTTGTGCATTTTGGTTTAACGTCACAAGATATTAATAATACGTCTATTCCATTGTCGATGAAACAAGCGAACAATGAAGTAGTGTTGCCTAACTTAAAACAAGTAACCGATAAATTAACTAGCTTAGCAAAAGACTGGAAAAACATTTCGTTATTAGCACGCACTCACGGGCAGCCTGCTTCTCCTACTCGTTTAGGAAAAGAAATTTATGTATTTGTGGAGCGTTTGCAGATTCAAATCAATCAATTAAATGCTATTCCTTTCTCTGCTAAATTTGGCGGCGCAACTGGTAATTTCAACGCGCACTATGTAGCCTATCCAAAAAACGATTGGATAAAATTTGGAAACGAATTTGTGAACAATACTCTTGGATTAAATAGAAGTCAGTTTACGACACAAATTGAACACTACGATAATATTGCAGCTTACTGCGATGCATTAAAACGTATCAATACTATCTTATTAGATTTATGCCGTGATATTTGGACATACGTGAGTATGGATTATTTTAAACAAAAATTAAAAGCAGGAGAAATTGGTTCTTCGGCAATGCCACATAAAGTAAACCCAATTGACTTTGAAAACGCCGAAGGTAATTTAGGAATGGCGAATGCTATCTTAGAACACTTATCTGCTAAGTTGCCATTATCACGTTTACAAAGAGATTTAACGGATAGTACAGTTTTAAGAAACTTAGGCGTGCCAGTTGCTCATATTTTAATTTCTTATAAAAGCATTTTAAAAGGCTTAGATAAATTAATATTAAACGAGGAAATTTTTAATAGAGATTTAGAAAATAATTGGGCAGTAGTGGCAGAAGCAGTTCAAACCATTTTACGCCGTGAAGGTTATCCAAAACCTTATGAAGCATTAAAAGATTTAACTCGTACTAATAGCGTTATTACAAAAGATTCGATGCATACATTTATCAATGGTTTAAATGTAAGTGCTGATGTAAAAGCTGAGTTATTAAAAATTACACCACAAAACTTTGTAGGACAAAATCCGGAGTTTTAAGATTGTGTCCCGCAGATTTCGCGGATGAACGCAGAAAAGTAAGATAGTAAATTCTATGTTCTCTATGTGACTATGTGGTTAAAAAAATAAACATTAAATGAAAGTAGCAGGCTTTACCATCATACGAAATGCGATTAAATTCGACTATCCAGTGGTAGAAGCTATTACTTCTATTTTACCAATTTGTGATGAGTTTATTGTAGCGGTTGGTAATAGTGAAGATGAGACTTTACAGTTAATTAAAAATATCAATTCACCCAAAATCAAAATCATTGAAACCGTTTGGGATGATAATTTGCGTCAGGGTGGGCAAGTATTAGCCAATGAAACCAATAAAGCATTTGATGCAATTGGCAAAGATGTAGATTGGTGTTTTTACATTCAAAGTGATGAGTGTGTGCATGAAAAACATTTAGCTTCTATTAAAGAAGCCATGCAAAAATATAGAGATGATAAACACGTAGATGGTTTATTGTTTAATTACGTTCATTTTTACGGCACTTATAATTACGTTGGTAATTCTCGTCGTTGGTACAGAAAGGAAATTCGCATTATCAAAAATGACAAATCCATTCGTTCATATAAAGACGCGCAAGGATTTAGAAAAACAGATAATTCTAAATTAAACGTCAAACCAATTAGTGCAGAAATTTATCATTATGGTTGGGTAAAGCCACCTAAAGCACAACAAGCCAAGCAAGAACATTTTCATAAGATGTGGCATGATGATGAATGGATGAAAAAAAATATTGCTCAAGTAGAAGAGTTTGATTATTCACAAATAGATAGCTTAGAAGAATTTAAAGGAACACATCCACAAGTATTTCAAAACAGAGTTAAAGCCGCAGACTGGAAATTTAATTTTGATCAATCTCAAATTAAATTAAGCGTAAAAGATAAATTCTTATTGTTTATTGAAAAAACTACTGGCTGGAAAGTTGGGGAGTATAAGAACTATAAGGTAGTTTAGTTTTCTACTTTTCTTTTTCCTTGATGAAAAAGAAACAAAAAATCAAGACAATTCGCCAACCTCCATTTGCCCCGCAAAGCCCTCCTTGAATGGCGGTTCGCACCGAATTGCCAAAACCAGCCGCACTGTTGCCAATGTATGCAGTAGTTTACTAATTACTCTCAAACTCTTTGCGGAAAAACTCTGCGTCCTCTGCGGTTAAATTATTTAGAACTGAAAATAAATAAAAGGTTGCATCTCGCCACTTACCATTTGGTAAATACAAAACACAAATATGACTGCTACTAAGCTCATCACAGGTAAAGGTAGTTCAGCAAATTTTAATCGGTATTTTTCTTTAATGCTTTCTGGTATCCAATGAATTAAATAACCAATTAAAATCACAGAGAATACTAAGGCGTAACCTCGAATAATATTAAGGGTTAATGCTCCGCCAAAATGATTGGTAATTCTATCAAAAATTAAACTAACGGTATCTAAACTATCGCTTCTAAAAAAGATCCTTGTAA
Organism: Bacteroidia bacterium; assembly: GCA_046594225.1. Classification (GTDB taxonomy): domain Bacteria; phylum Bacteroidota; class Bacteroidia; order B-17B0; family Aurantibacillaceae; genus UBA4416. The sequence goes on along the minus strand of JBKJPW010000237.1, from coordinate 8,676 downwards.
AACTGATGAATGCTAAGGTTATAAATACCATTAAGCCTTTTACAAAAAACGAATTTGAATCTTTAAAAGGTGAAATTTTTAACCACAGTTTATGAACTACTAAACCCAATCCGTTTAATCCGCCCCAAATGATGAAAAGCCATGAGCTACCATGCCAAAAGCCCCCAAGCAACATGGTTACTAATAAATTAATATTTGTATTCACGCTCTGTTTTACTTTAGGAAAGAAATAAGCTAACAGCACTAAAATAATTGCTATAAACAATAGTACAAGCAACAACCAAATTTTTCCAGTCAACATAACTAGTACAATTGATAAAAATGCGATGCAGATGTAAGAACCAATAGTTCCTTTTTTGTTTCCACCTAATGGAATGTATAAATAATCTTTTAACCAAGTTGATAAAGAAATATGCCAGCGTTTCCAAAACTCACTTACGTCTTGCGCTTTGTATGGCGACTTGAAATTGGTTTTTAATCTGTAACCTAACAATAAGGCTACACCAATTGCAATGTCGGTATAACCGCTAAAATCAGCATAAATTTGCAGCGAGTAACCAAAGATTCCAAACACTGTCTCTACTCCCGAATAATAATTAGGATTATCAAAAATACGATCAATATAATTTACAGCAATATAATCGGCTAGTATCTTTTTTCCTAAACCATTTAAAATCCAAAAAATAGCGTAGCCAAATTCTTTGCGAGTTAAACTATACTCTTGATAGATTTGATATAAGAACTCGTTGGCTTTAACTATTGGTCCAGCTACAAGATGCGGGAAGAAGCAAACAAAAAACCCATAATCAAAAATAGATTTCACCGGCGTTACTTTTCCTCTGTACATATCAATGGTGTAAGAAATAGATTGAAACGTAAAGAAGGAAATACCCACTGGTAAAATTAATTTATCTACCGGATCGCTTGTTCCTAAAAACGTATTGCTGAATTGTGTGAAATGGTTAAAGAAGGAAATATCTGTTCCCGCTAATTGATTAACACTCTCTGTAAAGAAATAAGCATATTTAAAATAACACAATAAGGTTAAATTAAGCAGTAGGCTAATGGTTAGATATACTTTTTTACGCGCATCTGATTTACTTTGATAAATGAGCCTTCCCCAGTTATAATCACTAGCAATAGTAAATATGAGCAAGATTAAAAATACACCGCTAGTTTTGTAGTAAAAGAAAAAACTAACTAATAATAAATAAAAAGTACGCAAGGTATTCTTCTTATATATCATTGAGTAAATTCCTAACACAACGGCAAAGAATCCCCAAAAATATAATTGAGTAAAAATAACCGGCTGCCCTTTTACATAAAGGAAACACGATTTGAGATATGTTGTTATGTCGCTCAACTTTATTGTTTTAAAAGATTAAAGTATTAAGACATAAGATTGCTTAATACTTTGATCTTAATACTTATTTATCTTTTACCTTACTATTATACTTATAACTTCTATTAATGGCATCAAACATCATAGTGGCTAAAATATTATATCCTCGCCCATTAAAATGTACTTTATCTTTTGCAGCTAAACCAGCCCTTTGCCATTTGTAAATAGATTTGTACCCCCCCATTACCGCATATAAATCATACACTGCCGTGCTGTGCTTTTCCATTAACTCAAACATGGCCTCTTGTGCTTTAATAGGACGTTTATTGGATGTTTTACGATTCATATAATTATCCGTTACTGTTGTAAACAAAAACGTGCAATTAGGAGATGCTATTTTTATAAGTGTAATTAAACTATCATAGTTTTGAGTAAATTTTTGCTTTGAGAAATTTGCATCATGAGTATCGTTTACGCCTAAAGAAAAAATAACTAAATCAGGAGGAATAGTGCTTAGTTCATTAACGAACTCTTGACATCTTAAATACGATGAAGTACTAGCTCCGTTAACACCAATAGAGGCGTAATAAAATCCAGGATTATCATTTTCGATACTAAAGCCACGTAACATGAAGTCAGGGATAATGGTATCTTTTCTAACTAAATTAAAATTAATAGAGTCGATATAGGACTCAAAGAAAAATTCAGTGTAACTATTTTTTCTAAAATCATTTCTAGTAAATTGTAATCCTGTTTGGTCTGCAATAGAAAATTCGAAACTTGGATTAAAATTATGATAGACTCTTAAAGAATTAAATTTTTGATGATGATTGTTTTTTAATAAACTAAATCCAAATGTATTAGCGCTATCATTTGTAATACCGGCCATGCCAGCCATTCCTAAATTATCACACATCTCTTTTGAAAGAGCATTTCTTTTTCTAATCCACTTACCAGTTGTAAACGATTTAAAAAAATGTGGGCTATTTGTTTTTACTATTTTAAAAGGGAAAATAAAGGTTCCGCCACCTTTAAAATTTCCAATACTTTGAAACCCGTCCATTAATACTTCTGTCCAAAAACCTGCCTGTATGTGCGAACCGCCAAAATGCACCACGGTTACTTTTTTACGTTTACCCTCTCTGAGCTCATCAATTTTTTTATAAAAATTCATAAACTCAGAACTATCTTTTCCGAAACGTAATTTGCTTTGATCGTAATTGATGAAAGGATACTGTTGTGCTATTATGTGAATTGATAATAGATAAAAGACACATGACAAAAGACAAGTGAAAATTAAATTTATTTTATTTGTGTATATAGTTCTATCTCTTGTCATTAATCTTTTCTCCTAATTTCCTTTATTTATTTTTCACAAAATTATTGTAGTCATTCATCATCGAAGAATACAACAACACGGCAATTTTACGAGCGCCACCCGAACTAAAATGAATATAATCTTTAGCACCTATTCCCTGCTCTACCCATGTTAACATACTATTTCGGCCTCCCATGCAACTATACATATCAAAAAATGCACAGTCGGTGTCAAAGGCTGCTTTTTTAATAGCGTCCCGTAAATCTTCTAATTGAGGATGCGTTTCGTAATCTGTTCCAACTTTCACACTCATATCAGCAGGACCAATAACTAATATAGAAGCCTGTGGTGCTATTTTTTTTATGATGGTGATTTGCGCTCTCAAATATGTTCCAAAAGCATCTGCTTGTTCCTTTGTTTTTATATAGGGTAAAGAGTTTCCACCAAATTGCAGAATTATTAATTTTGTATTTAAATAATCGTAAAAACTTTTTAGTTGGCCAAAATTTATTTGATTAAAAAATGTGCCAGAGCTTCCTCTTAATCCAAAATTATCAACCATCACTCCTTTTCCTCCTTCAAGCGAAACGCCATAAAAATCAGGGCTATCCTTGCCCCTAAACTTAAATTCTTGTAATAAAGCGCCTTGATTTAAATTAAATTCTTTGATATTAAAATTACCGCCAGCTACTAAAGAATCGGATGCATTTAGAGTTCCATTTTCGTACAACTCAACATGAGTTTTTGTTTGTGCGCCTCCATAAAATAATTTTATTTTTTTATATGCTGCTGCTTTTGGTCCGCCATTTTTACTCGTTACAACTTTTACCCAAGCAGACATTACTTGATTAGTATCAGAGAGTTTAATGTAGGGACTAAATCGCGTGATATGCGCCAAAGCCCCAAAATTATTATGTTTCACTCGTTTATCTCTTCCAGCAAACACAGGATAACGATCCCAAGTAGCACTCCACGAAATTTTGTTGACCACACTTGGGGCTACCGGCATAAATGAAATTAAACCTGGGCCTTCGCCACCAAATTCACTTTGTAATTTTAATCGGATATAGTCGCTAATTCTATCTCCTTCAATTTGTGAATCTCCATAATGCAACACACGAATACTTTTTTCTTCGTTACTAATATTAGCTAATGAATTAAAAAAATTAGTCATAGCGGTTTTCGATTCGTTTTTATATTGAATCGTAGTAATCAATCTTAAGGAAGTATCAACCTTTACCAATTTTGCTACAGCCGAAGAACTATCTTTTTCTTCAGTAATAACAGAATCAATATTTGAACTACTTTCAATAGTTTTATCTTCAGCATCAGCTAACGCAATAATATTTGAAATATCCGTTTTTGCTTCTTTTTTCTCAAAAAATAATGATGCAAATGTGGGATATTGAATGTGAATGTTTTCGGTAACATAAACGCCTTTTTCAGGAAAGACAAAACTCAAAGCACCCAATATCAAAAAAGTGAGTGCAATAAATAAGAGTGTATGAACTGGTTTATGCAAGGTCGGTTATTTAGTAAATAGCAATATGCTAAATACTTCGACAAGAGAATATAACAAACTAATTAGTTTTTCAGCATAGTGCTGTAGATAACGTTTTTGATAAACGGCAGCAAAAAACTACATTTTAGAGATTTAATTTTTTTTAATTAAGCTGGATTCTGCTCACTGATTTTGAGAGTTCATATCGCCTTTAAAATAAGGCCAGATAAATTAGAATTAATTTTCTGTTAATCAGTTGGTTACGTGTTTTATTAGGTGATGTATTTCAAATCCTACGCGTTATTGGGTATTTTACTAAAATTTTAGCTAATACATGGATTTTTGGCTAAAATCCCTTATTTTTGACCCCTTACAATTACTTAAGAAAAACAACATGAACATATCTAAAAAAGACATTAGTGCATTAAATGCCGAATTGAGTATTACTTTATCTCCTACAGATTATGAAGTGAAGGTTGAAAGTGCAATTAAAAAAGTACAAAAACAAGCATCTCTGCCAGGTTTCAGACCAGGAAAAGTACCTGTAGGTTTAATTAAAAAACAACACGGTAAATCAATTTTAGTTGATGAAATCAATAAAATATTAAACGAAACTCTATACAACTACATCAACGATAACAAAATTGAAATCTTAGGGAATCCAATACCTAAAGAAAATAGCACGGTTGATTTTGATAAACAAACTGAATGGACTTTTAATTACGAATTAGGTTTAACGCCTCAGTTTGATGTGAAATTAGATAGTTCTCAGTCGTTTGTTTACAACAAGGTAAAGATTGATGAAGACTTAATAGAAAAATATTTAAAAGACGTAAAACGTAATTATGGTAAGCCTTCTAATCCAGAAGTGGCTGAAGCAAAAGACGTATTATACATCGATATCGTTGAATTAGATGCAGAAAATAATATTGTAGCTGGCGGTGTTTTTAAATCAACTAGTATTGGTATTGATCGTTTAAAAAACGAAGCTACTAAAGCTAAATTAACTGGAGCAAAAGTAGAAGATAAAATTATTTTAAATGCTAATGAATTATATGATTCAGCAGTTGATAAATCAATGTCTTTAGGCATCGATAAAGAAATAGCAGAAAACTTCAGTTCAAATTTACAATTAACGGTTCGTAACATTGCCCGTATGGAAGATGCTGAATTGAACCAAGAACTATTTGATAAATTATATGGCGCAGGAACAGTAAACTCTATAGAAGAATTTAAAGAAAAAATTAAAGGCGAATTAGCTTTAATGTTTGAACAAGATACAGATCGAAAGTTTGTAGAGGTTGTTGAGAAAACATTGGTAGAGAAATTAAACATTACTTTACCTGATGAATTCTTAAAACGTTGGTTAATGGCAGTAAACGAAAAACCATTAACTAAAGAGCAACTGGAAGCAGAGTATCCTGCTTATGCAAAATCAATGCAATGGAAATTGATTGAAAATAAAATTATTAAAAATAATAACATTGCTGTAACTGCTGATGAAGCAAAAGACGAAGCAAGCAATTACGTTCGCTCTCAATTTGCACGTTACGGTCAAGTGCCTGACGAAACTGAAGTAGCTAAAATTGTTCAAGGTATTTTAACTAAAGAACAAGAGGCTCAAAAAATATTTGAAGGCTTATATAGCAAAAAAGTATTAAACGTTTTAAAAACTTCTTGTAAATTAGAAACTAAAGAAGTGAGTTATAATGAATTTTTTGGGATTAAAGACTAAACAATAATTCATTTAAACTGTTTTAACCAAATATTATCTGTACCATAAAATGCAAGGAGTCTATATAACTAAGTCCGCCAAATTTTTACCAAATGACCCTATTTCAAATGATGAGATGGAGGATTATTTGGGTATGATTGACGGCGTACCTTCAAAAGGAAAAAGATTGACTCTTCGTAACAACGGAATTTTAACGCGTTACTATTCTATTGATAAAACTGGAAAATCAACGCACTCTAATGCGCAAATGGCTGCTTTAGCTATTGAGAAATTAGCCGACGAAAATTTTAAAATAGAAGATATTGAACTATTAGCTTGTGGAACAGCATCGCCCGATAATCACATGCCATCACACGCCGTAATGGTACATGGCGAATTAAAGAACGGCAAACCTTTGGAATTAATTTCTCCATCAGGTTCCTGTTGTGCCAGTATGCAGTCTTTAAAAACCGGCTACTTATCTATTTTAGCAGGCAATACAAAAAACGCAGTAGTTACCGGCTCCGAAAAATTATCTTCATTTATGCTAGCCTCCAATTTCGAAAAAGAAACAGAGCGCTTAGTTGAAATGGAACAAAATCCGATCATCGCATTTGAGAAAGATTTTTTACGTTGGATGTTATCTGATGGTGCTGCTGCTTTATTATTACAAGATAAGCCTCGTCCAAATTCAATTAACCTAAAAATTGAGTGGTTAGATATTCGTTCTTATGCTAATCAATTAGAAACATGCATGTATGTAGGTTCTGATAAAAACGAAGATGGATCAACTAAAGGCTGGAAAGAATTTACTCCACAGGAGTGGTTACAAAAATCTATTTTCTCGTTTAAACAAGACACCAAATTATTAGGAAGAGAAATTGTGCCAACAGGTACGAAATATTTAAAAGAGATTTTAGACAAAAGAGGATTTGATGTGACTACATTAGATTACTTCTTACCACATTTATCATCAGAGTTTTTTAGAGCAAAAATTGCTGAAGAAATTTTGAAATATGATATTCAAATACCTCAAGAAAAATGGTTCACTAATTTAACTACTACTGGAAACATAGGCTCTGCCTCTATTTTTATGATGATAGAAGAATTAATGAATTCTGGAAAATTGAAAGCTGGACAAAAAATATTATTAATGGTTCCTGAAAGTGCGCGTTTTACTTATGCGTACTGCTTACTAACAGTTTGCTAATTATTTTTACGTATGAAAAAAGAAGATGTGCCTCAAGATCCCTCTGCCTTGGTTGGTGTAACTCGTGATGTATGTTATGTAAAAGATAAGGATGGAAAATACACTACCGATTTAAGTATTGGATGGGATGTTAAAAAACAAGCTTTAGATAACGCTTGGGATGATATTAAAGAAAGAGTTTCTGAAGCGGCATTACAAGTAAAAAATGGAGAAATAAGTCCGGTATTTTATTTCATGGAGGTGAAACTAATGGATTTAACTTTACTGTCAAGCTATACAGGTTTTTGGAAATGGACTATCAAAAGACATTTTAAACCTGCTGTTTTTAAAAATTTAAGCGATACAAAATTAGCAACCTACGCCAAAGCATTTGACATTAGTGTAGAGGAATTAAAAAATTTCCATGGATAATAAAATAATACTTCCTTACAATCATATTCAAACAGCACACTGTGAAAATGGCGTTGCTACTGGTCTTTTAAGACATCATGGTTTAGAGTTTATGACCGAACCATTAATGTTTGGTTTAGGTTCTGGTATATTTTATATTCATATTCCTTTTTTAATGGTCAATGGCGGCCCAGCCATTTCGTACAGAAGTATGCCAGGATGGATATTCAGTAGAGCTAGTAAATTATTAGGAGTAAAAGTAAATCGCAAAAAATTTAGTAGCGAAAAAGAAGCTTACGATTATTTAAATAAACAAATACAAATAGGAAATCCAGTTGGTTGCCAGGTTGGCGTTTACAATTTACCTTATTTTCCAGCAGAATACCGTTTTCATTTCAATGCACATAATTTAGTAGTGTATGGAAAAGAAAACGGAAATTATTTAGTGAGTGATCCTGTAATGGAAACTGTAACAACACTTACCGAAGAAGATATGCTAAAGGTGCGTTTTGCAAAAGGACCACTAGCGCCAAAAGGCCATGTGTATTATCCTGAAAATGTAAAGCCTGTATCTAAAGAACATTTACAAAAATCTATTTACAAAGCCATTCATCGTTCAGCTTTTGATATGCTAAGTATTCCGGGACCAATTGCGGGAGTTGATGGCATTAATTACACCGCTCGTCAAATTCGTAAGTGGCGAGATAAATTGGGTCCACGTAAAGCAGGATTGTATATGGGACAAATTGTGCGTATGCAAGAAGAAATTGGAACAGGCGGCGGCGGCTTTCGTTTTTTATATGCAGCTTTTTTAGAGCAAGCAAGCGAAATTACTGGTGATACAAAACTATTAAAACTCTCAGATGAATTTACCAAAGCGGGTGATTTATGGAGAGCTAGTGCCATTAATATGGGACGTATTTTTAAAGGCAGATTAAACGAGCAAAAAGATTTTATAGAAAGTGCTGACATGTTGGATAATATCGCCGAAATTGAAAGGGCTGCATTTAAAGAGTTAAGAAAGATAAAAGTTAACTCATAAATAGAACGCTGATGACGCTTATTAATTAAAATTATCACGGATTAAATCTTACCTAATCATAAACAATCTGTGTTATCTGCGTTCTATAAACAATCCTTAATATATGTTAATGATGGGTTACAAAATAATGGTTGATGCAATCAATCATTAAACCATAAA
>JBKJPW010000208.1:0-7676 GCA_046594225.1 Bacteroidia bacterium | reverse complement strand
CAGTTTTTTCTTCTAATGCTAGGCGTGCATTTTTAGCAATAGCTCCACCTTTTTTGCTTGCCTTAGCGTTTTCTTGAACACCAACCGCATTATCTGTTTCTGCAATTTGACGAGTAGATAATTCTGCTAAAGCTGTAAATATAAGTTCGGCTTCGCTCATGTGGTCGCGTAAGTTTTGTGATTTTAAACCTTTTAATGATTTATGTTTTGATATAGAAAGTCCTGTCCATTCTTGATGAATAATGTTGGTTAAAAAAGCAAATTCATCTTCTTTACTTATTTCATTATTTTTCCAATAGTCGGTTAATTTATTACGTGTTTCTTGGCCAGTCATTCGTTGCTGAATCCATTTCTCACTTCTTCCTAACTTTTGCCAATTGTCTCTAGCTCTTCCTATGCTTTCTTCAGGGTTCGACATTTCACGCATGCGCTCATAACCAACTTTTGCTAACCACTGTTTAAACGGTTCGGCTTTTGGTGAAGGAATTGATTGAATAATACGCAACAACGTTTCTGTATGCGCGGCATCTGTTTCTCGCATTTTTCCATCACTTGCTAACATTTTCAACCGTACGATTTTTTCGTACGCTTCACTACCTTCTTGTGTTAATTTATTTTTCAAGTCACTCCAATACCTTTTGGGAATACTGCTTTCTGTTAAAATCTCAATCACATCAACTACAGAAAAATACCACTTAGATTCTTCTTCATTCCATTGACTACGCACTTTTTTACTTTCAAATAATTTTATATCACTCATTGTATATTTTTTGAAGTAAAATTAGTTTAATGTGTAGCGATGTGTTGCTATAAATTGTAGCAAAATTTAAATATTTATATAAAAAATGAAACAATTGTAAAGCTTGCAAATACAACACTCGCAATACCGTTCGTAGTTCCAAAAGCGATATTAACTCTCGATAAATCGTTTGGTTTTACAATTGTATGTTGGTAAATAACTAAACCAGTAAATAGAGTAGTTCCAATCCAGTAAAGAAAATTAAAGTGTCCAATATATCCTGCTGTTACAACAAATGCAATGGAAAACACATGTAGTATTTCCGAAAAATGTAACGCACCTTTCGTTCCTAATAAAACAGGAATAGAATTTAATTTGTGCTCTCTGTCAAATGTTTCATCTTGTAAGGCATAAATAATATCAAAACCGCTAACCCAACAAAATACGGTGAAAGAAAAACATAAAGGTAACCATGCAAAATGCCCCGTTACAGCTAGATAAGCGCCAATTGGAGCTAAACCTAATCCACAGCCTAATACTAAATGACATAGTGGAGTAAAGCGTTTGGTGTAGCTGTAAAACAACACAACAAATAATGCTACAGGTGATAAATAAAAACAAATACTATTAATAAAGTAGGTAGCACCAACAAAAACTAAGCAATTGATGATGATAAAAAATAAAGCATTTTTTGGATTGATAATTCCTGCTGGAATTTCTCTTACAGCGGTGCGAGGATTCAAGGCATCAAATTTCCGATCAATGTATCTATTAAAAGCCATCGCTGCATTTCTAGCACTAGCCATACATAACAAGACTAGTAAAAATAATTTGATTGAAAACGAATAACCTTCTTGTAATGCCAATGTAAAGCCAATGCAAGCAAAAGGTAACGCGAAAATAGTGTGACTAAATTTTACGAGAGATAGATAGTTTTTTATGCCTGACATGTTAACCTCTAACAATTAATACCATTAAAAAAATAACAGGGAAAGAAGCTAAAATCATTCCTATATAACCAACGCTAAATGCATTTTTAGTGATTTCAAATTTTGCATTCAAATACACATTGATAGTGGCGAAAGTAAAACCAATAATAGCTGCTAATAAAGAGAACATCAAAAATTGTGGTTTAAATAATATGAAACAACTTAATGCTCCAAAAATTAATGACACAAGTCCTGATAATTTAAATAAGTTCATATTATAAAACGTTATTGGTTTGTTCTTTAATTTTTTCTAACTCGTCTTTCATCAATACTACTAATTTCTGCATCTCTGCATCATTAGCTTTTGAACCAATAGTATTTACTTCTCTTCCGATTTCTTGCCCGATAAAGTTCAACTTACGTCCGCCAGCTGGTTCTTTCATTGTTTTAATGAAATAGTCTAAATGTGTTTTTAAACGTACTTTTTCTTCGTTAATATCTAATTTTTCGATGTAGTAGATTAATTCTTGTTCAAAACGATTGTTATCGACTTTTTCTTTTCCAACTACCTCTTCTAAATTCTTTTTAATACGATCTCTTATATTCTGAATTCGAGCAGCATCATGTTCTTTAATTTTCTCTAAAGAATCAGCAATAATCCCTAAACGTGTTTCAAAATCTTTTTCAATAGATTGTCCTTCATCTGATCTAAATTTATTTAAACCTTCTACAGCTATAAAAATGACGCTTTGTATATCTTTCCAATCTTGTTCATTTGGTTCTTTACGTTCTGTTTTTAATACATCAGGCATTTTTAAAACATGCGACATTAAATTTGTAGTTGGCTCATTTAACTCAGTTGCCAATTGTTTTAATTGATTGTAGTATGACTTTGCTAAATCTGTGTTTATTTGAACGGGCGTTTCTTCTATTTTTGATTCTACATATACGGACAAATCTACTTTCCCACGTTCTAATAGTTTTGTGATTTCACTTTTTAATTCATGTTCCTTGTCACGATACACAGAAGACAAACGTAAACTTAAATCCATGTTCTTACTATTTAGTGAACGGATCTCTACATTAACGGTTTTATTTTCAAATTCTTTTGTGGCTTTTCCAAAGCCTGTCATTGATTTTAGCATGGTATAAAAATAACGAATTAAAGACAATTTTTAGAGTCTAATTGAAATTAATGTTTTACTTTTAAACTCCTTTAAAACACAACTTATTACAACACACGAAACATATATGCAACGTTGCCTTGAACTTGCAGCCAAAGGCTTAGGAAAGGCAGCACCAAACCCGATGGTGGGTTGTGTGATAGTGTGCGATGGTAAAATTGTAGGAGAAGGTTATCACGAATTGTATGGTAGCGCGCACGCTGAACCAAATGTGATTAAACAAGTAAGCGATGATTTGCTTCAAAAAAGCACTTTATATGTGAATCTGGAGCCCTGTTCTCATCATGGAAAAACACCACCTTGTGCTGATTTAATTATTAGTAAAGGCATTAAAAAAGTAGTTATTGGAAATTTAGATTCTAATCCGTTAGTTGCAGGAAAAGGAATTCAAAAATTAAAAGAGTCTGGTATTGAAGTGGAATATGGAATTTTAGATAAAGAATGTAGAGCGTTAAATAAGCGTTTTTTTACTTTTCATGAAAAAAAACGTCCTTATATTATTTTAAAGTGGGCACAAACTCAAGACGGATTTATTAGTCACTGGCCTTTACCCGAAAACAAAGAAGATAATTGGATTACTAGTAAAGAAAGTAAAACTTTAGTTCATCAGTGGAGAACAGAAGAACAAGCTATTTTAATTGGTTATAATACCTTGTTGGCCGATAATCCTTATTTAAATGCCCGTTTAGTAAATGGTAAAAATCCTATCAGATTAGTAATGACACATTATTTAGATTTTTCGGAAAATTTAAATGTATTTAATATAGATGCCAAAACGATTGTTTTTAATACAATTAAGGATGAAGTAAAGGGAAATGTTGAGTTTGTGAAAATTGATTGGAATTATAAAGCCAAAGAAGTGTTAGATTATTGTTTTAAAAATAATATCTCAAGTGTGATTATAGAAGGCGGCACTAATACTATTTATAATTTTGCAAATATTAATGCTTGGGACGAAGCTCGAATATTTGTAAACCCTCATAAAAAATTTGAGCATGGAATTTCTGCTCCCGACATATCATTTAATCAATCTGTTCCCAAACAAATAGGAGAGGATTTACTTTACACTTTATTTAATACATAATATGATTTTTTTAATTCTTTCTGTTTTAATTTCCACCTTGTTTGGCATTTCCTTTAAAGTAATTGCTGTCAAAAACATTAATGGCTTTCAAGCAATCATTGTCAATTATGTTGTAGCGGGCCTTTTAGGGTTTTTAACCACTAAATCTACTGTAACACCATTAAATGTTTTTAATGAATCATTTTTTCCAATGGCTGTTTTTTTAGGTATTGTTTTTATTAGTAGTTTATTTGTGATATCTGAAACTACCGCCAAACAAGGAATTTCGGTTGCACAGGTAGCAAACCGTATGTCAGTGGTAGTACCTATTAGTATTGCTATTTTATTTTACGGTGATGGCATTTCTGTTACTAAAATCATAGGCATTGTATTAGCAATTGCCGCTGTTTATTTAGTGTCGCATAAAGAAACCGATGGTAAAAAAGCAGATAAGTTATGGTGGCTGTTTCCTTTAATTATATTTGGATGTAGCGGTATTATTGACTCTTGTATTAATTATGCGCAACGTAATTTATTAAATGATGTAAACTTTGATGCGTTTTTGTCTACTATTTTTTCTACAGCTTTTATATTTGGATTTATTGTATTGTTATATCAGTTAATTATCAAAAAAGAAAAATTTCAATGGCAAGCTATTCCTGCAGGAATAATATTAGGAGCAATCAATTTCGGAACCATGTATTTTATTATATCTGCTTTAAATAGTGATATTATGGAGCCTTCTGTATTATTTCCAATTAATAATTTAAGCATCTTAACCATATCCACCATTGTTTCTGTTATTGTATTTAAAGAAAAATTATCTACTAAAAATTGGTTAGGAATAGGCCTAAGTTTATTAGCCATTTTGATTTTAGGTTTATTGCCTCAGTTGATGAAATAATTCTCCATGTTATTTTCTGATACATATCTAACCATTGAAAAAAGTGCCAACATTATTTTTAAAGATAAAGGAAGTAAATTTTTAGCCTTTGCTTTTCCTCTTGAAAATGATACTCAGATAAAAGAAGCGTTAACACAACTGAAAAAAGAACATCCTACTGCTAATCATCATTGTTACGCCTATCGCTTAGGTGCGGATAAATTAAATTTTAGAGCCAATGATGATGGTGAGCCTAATAATACTGCTGGTAAGCCGATTCTGGGACAACTTCAATCTAATGATTTGACTAATGTTTTAGTAGTGGTAGTTCGTTATTTTGGAGGAACACTATTAGGTGTAAGTGGTTTAATTAATGCTTATAAAAGTTCAGCTGCAGAAGTTATTAAGGAATGTCATACCATCGAAAAATTTATTGCTTTCAATTATACGATTCAATTTTCATTTGAATATTTGAATGATGTGATGAAATTATTAAAACAAATGGATTGCAAAATTACTGCCCAGCAATTTGATAACGACTGCGAAATAAGTTTTAGTATTCGTAAAGCAAATTCAGAATCTTGCGAGGAAAAATTGAAAAAAATATCTGGACTTAAAATAAGCTATCATTAATCATTTTATAAATACGTACGTGTCCCGCAGGGACAAAGTATTGGTAGTCTTTTATTTAATTAATTTATAAAAGTGCCATAGGTACGATATAATATTTCGTCCCTACCGGACTTGATAGTTATCTGTTCACATGTTATTACCAATATTTAGTTCCTACGGAACAGGCTTGCGGGTTGTTAAAATCCTTATCTTTATCGCATGCAAATTTCTAACCGTCAATTATTTTTAAATCATGTTGCTCAAGTATCTCCAAAACCTATGGATTTGGAAATAGTAAAAGCAAAAGGAGTTCATTTGCATGATACCCAAGGTAAATCTTATATTGATTTTATTTCGGGCATTTCGGTTAGTAATGTGGGCCATTGTCATCCAAATGTTGTAAAAGCTATTCAGCAACAAGCAGAAACGTATATGCACTTAATGGTGTATGGCGAATATGTACAGTCGCCTCAAATTAAATTAGCAAAAGCATTAACGGATTTGTTACCTCCAAATTTAAATTCTGTTTTTTATACTAACTCAGGAACAGAAGCAACAGAAGGAGCATTGAAATTAGCAAAGCGAGTTACAGGCCGTACAGAAATTATTTGTTTTAAAGATTCCTATCATGGTTCTACACATGGCGCTTTGAGTGTGATGGGTAATGAAGAATTTAAACAGGCTTTCCGTCCACTGTTGCCGGATGTAAAAATTTTAGAATATAATTCTATTGAAGAAGTCAATAAACATATTACCTCTAAAACTGCCGCTGTTATTTTAGAGCCTGTGCAAAGTGAAACAGGTTACACCATTGCAACCAATGAATTTTTACAAGCTATTCGAAAAAAATGCGATCAACATTGTTCTCTAATGATATTAGATGAAATTCAAAACGGATTTGGACGCAGTGGAACCTTTTTTGCATTTGAACAAACGGGTGTTGTGCCTGATATTTTGCTATTAGCAAAAGGTATGGGCGGTGGTTTGCCAATTGGTTGTTTTATCAGTTCTCAAAAATTATTAAATGAATTTACGCACAATCCTGTTTTAGGAAACATCAATACTTTTGGTGGAAACGCGGTTTGTTGCGCCGCTTCATTAGCTTGCCTGCAAACGATTCAGTCAGAAAAATTAATGGATGATATTGAACGTAAATCTGATTTGATAAAATCATTATTGATTCATCCTGCTATCAAAAAAATAAAAGGAAAAGGTTTTATGTTGTCTTTAGATTTTGAAGACACAGATCTGAACTTTAAAATTATTGAAACTTGTGTAAAGAATGGTTTAATTGTAGATTGGTTTTTATTCAATTCTCATAGCATGCGTATAGCGCCACCATTGATCATTACAGACGAAGAAATAAAAGAAGCTTGTGAGATTATAATTAAATCTATTGATGAAGTAAATTCTTGAGTGTTCGTCACCCTGAACTTGTTTCAGGGTCTCACCCGTGCAATGTTGAAACAAGTTCAGCATTGCACGATTTCTATAAATCTACCAAGACCACCAACAACTTCTCAATTTTTAGTTTCATCTCTTTAGGTGAGCAATCATAATTATTAAATAAAACGGAGAAGGCTAATTCTTTTCCTGATTTTGTTTTTACATAACCACAGTAACCGCGTGCTCTATTAATGTAACCCGTTTTGGCACGCATGTTGCCTTCTGCAAAAGTGCCTTTACATAAATTAGTCATGCTGCCATTTTTTCCAGCAACTGGTAAGGATGCGTTGAATGCAGGATACATTAAACTATCTCTGTATATTTTTGATAACACTGTCGCTTGTATTTTTGTAGTGATCGTATTTGCTCTTGATAAACCGCTTCCGTCGGCCATGTGCAAACCTGTTACATCAACACCTCTGCTTGCCCAATAAATTTCAACGGCATTAATCCCGTTTGAAGTAGTGCCTTGTTTTTTAGATTTAGTTACACCAATAGTATTTAATAAACTCTCCGCATAATGGTTATTGCTTTTGGTATTGGTATAATACACTATTTTTTCAAGCTTGGGTGATTGATGTGTGTATACTAATTGCTCAGAACCTTTAGAAACTATCTGTTCTGTTGTAACAAGTTTTACATCAGTACTTGCTAAATTATTTTTTTGTAATTCTGATTGTAGCTGATTAATAAAATACAAAGCTGGTTCAGGCATTTCAGCTTCCACTTCGTAATGTGTTTTATTTGGAGGAATCGTTCCTGTTACTTTTCTTGTGTAGCCATTCGGGTCGCCAAATACAAAGGCATCATCTTCTGTTCC
>JBKJPW010000145.1:0-8360 GCA_046594225.1 Bacteroidia bacterium | reverse complement strand
GCTGATTCATAATTTAATTCATAAGCTAAACTTTGCATGTCGTAATCTGCCATGGCAATAGTAGTAGCACTAAAGGTGTTGGTTTCAATAATATCAGCCCCAGCCTTTAGGTATTCTTTATGAATTGTTCTAATAATATGTGGCATGGTGATAGACAATAAATCATTATTGCCTTGCAAATCTTTATGCCAGTCAGCAAATCGTTTTCCTCTAAAATCTTTTTCCTCTAATTTGTATTGTTGAATCATAGAGCCCATGGCGCCATCAATCACCAATACTCTTTTTTCTAACTCTTGTTGTATCGTGTTCATATTTCTATTCAATAAAAAATCCCTTCTGTTTTATAGTCAGAAGGGATTAGTGTTTTTATAATTAAAATTGTTTTACTAATGTATTCCGACTTATTTTTCCCAGTTTGACTGAGACGAATTCCCACCTTCTTTATGATTTAAGAGTTATGATTTAAGAATTAAGATTTATTAAATCTAACTTCCAAAATCTAACTTCTCACTTCGTAAGGGTTGGTAAAGCTTCATTGGGCGTATCCCTCTGCTTTTCTTAATAAGTGTGTTAAAGAACGATGTACAAATTTACTATATTTTTACTTATTATTGTATTAATTAATCAAAATTATTAACAGCCTTTTCTACTATTCAAATGCGCCAGATTATCTTATTTATTCTTATTTTACAAGCTTCTGTGTTGTTTTCTCAAAAGGGAAGTGAAGGTGTAAAACTGGTGACTGACCATATGAAAACACAGGAGACGGCTTGGAACAATGCTGATATTTTAGGCTTTATGAAGTATTACTGGAAAAGCGATAGTTTAAAGTTTATAGGCAGTAAAGGTATTACGTACGGTTGGCAAAAAACGTATGATAATTATGTAAAGGGATATCCAACAAAAGAAGCTATGGGTATTTTAAAATTTACAATTTTAGAAAACACTCAACTATCAGATGATGCCATTTATATTATTGGTAAGTGGGAATTAACGAAAGATACTTCGACAAGCTCAGCAATCAATAAGCCAGTAGGCGGGCATTTTACTTTGCTTTGGAAAAAAATAAATGGTAATTGGGTTATTGTTGCCGATCATACAAGTTAATATGGAATTAGGATTATATAAGCATTACAAAGGTAATTTATACGAAGTAATTGGTATAGCTCAACACAGCGAATCTTTAGAAAAACTTGTGGTTTATAAAGCTACTTATCAAAAGGATGGCGAAAATTTATGGGTTCGTCCTTTACAAATGTTTAAAGACACTGTAATTGTTGATGGGGTGGAAGTGAAACGATTTGAGAAGATTTAAACCACAAACTTATAACCAACTCCTCTGATGGATAAGAAATGAACTGGATCTTTTGGGTTTATTTCAAATAATTTTCTGAAATTTAAAATGTAATTATCTATTGTTCTGGATGATGACACTTCATCTTTGGCCCATAACTTATCCAATATTTCATCTCTTGATACCACATTGTTGATGTTATCAGTCAGTAATTTCAATAAAGCCATTTCTCTTTTAGAAATATCTTCAGTTGTTCCTTCTTTAGAAATCACCTGAAAGGTTGAGAAATTAATTTCGCAACTTTCAAATTTGAAAACACTAGTTTCATTTTTCTTAGGGTAATTGTGCTTTAAAACATTTTGAATTCTTAGCAGCAATTCCTCTAAATCAAAAGGCTTGGTAATATAATCATCAGCCCCTAATTTTAATCCTTCTATTTTATCTTGAACATTATTTTTTGCTGTTAAAAAAATAACAGGCGTGTTAATTTTTAATTTTATTAATTCTTTGTAAATATCTATGCCGCCTATATCAGGTAGCATAATATCTAATAAAATTAAGTCAGGATTGAAATCATTAATAGTTGAAATAGCATCACTACCAGAACTACAAGTGTCAACTTGGTAATTCTCCAACTCTAAATTTAACTTTAAAGTTTGTTGAAGCGCTAACTCATCTTCTATAATTAATACTTTAATTAACATAATCTCTTTAATCTTCTAAATTACCTCAAAAATCGGTTATGGGATTGACATTTTCAAAATAAATTGCTAACTATGTAATAACTAAAATATTTTTCATGAAGAAAATCTTTACCACTTTATCATTATTAACCTGCTTTTTATATAGCACTTTAGCTCAAAACAATAATACAAAGGTTAGGGTTTGCTCTACTCCAAAACTTAATCCTTCGTATGAAGAAGCTTTTCAAGCGATGTTGCAAAAACATAAACAGTTTGCGAATAATCAAAAAGCATTAACGGTCTACACTATTCCAGTGATATTTCATATTATTCATTCTGGGCAGGCAGTGGGAACTACTTTCAATATTTCTCAAGCACAAGTAAATTCACAAATCACTATATTAAATCAGGATTTCAGAAAAACAAATACTGATTTTGCAACTACGGTTACTCAATCTGCTTTTGTAAATGCGGCTGCTGATTGTGAAATTAATTTTTGTGCAGCTCAAGTGTCCCCTTCGGGAACTGCGTTAGTAGAGCCAGGTATTGAAAGGATTTTAGCGTCTTCAAAAGGATGGACTAATCCTGGTTATTCAGATACTTATATTGATGCAACGATAAAACCTAATTCATCATGGGACCCATCGAAATATTGTAATATTTGGATTTTAGCATTTAGTGATGGTATTACTTTAGGTTATGCGCAATTCCCTTCTATCCCTTCGGGTACAAATCCGGTAACTGACATGGTTGGTTGGGGTGGAGCAGCCAATACAGATGGTGTTGTGTTTGATTATAGATACGTTGGTAATCTTGGTACTGCAACATTTCCTTTTAACAAAGGTAGGACAGCTACTCATGAAATAGGACATTGGTTAGGTTTATGGCACATTAATGGAGACTCTAATTGTGGAGATGATTATTGTTCTGATACGCCTGCTCAGAGTTCTTTAACAAGTGGATGCCCTTCTACAACAGGAGGAACGTCTGCTGCCAATTGTGGAACTGCTAGTCCAAATCCTCCAGGTAAAATGTATCAAAATTATATGGATTATTCGGATGATAGATGCATGACTATGTTTACAACTGATCAGAAAGCTCGAATACAAGCGGTTATGGCAAACTGCCCAAGAAGGTTATCTTTAAATACGAGCACGGTTTGTAATGCTGTTGGAATAAAAGAGAATGTATCGAATGTAGAAGTAAATGTTTATCCAAATCCTACAAATGGAGAATTATTTGTTGATGTCAAACTATTAGATGCTCAGGATTTTACAATCTCGGTTGTAAATACATTAGGTCAAATGATTAAAGAAGTGAAGCAAGTGCAATCTAACGGAGGTAAAATTAAAATTGATTTATCTGATAAAAACACGGGCATTTATTTTGTAACAGTTAAATCAAAATCGGGCTCGAAAGTAAAACGTATTGTATTGCAATAAAATTAACTCAATGGCAAAAATAAGTCTCTCGATATTTTCGGGAGACTTTTTCTTTCAAAGACTTATTTTAATTGCTTTAAATACATTTGAATCGTATTTTCTAAGCCAAAATACAGTGAATCACTTATTAAAGCATGTCCAATAGAAACTTCCAACAAATTTTGGGTATGCTGTTTAAAGTAGGCTAAGTTTTCTAAACTTAAATCATGACCTGCGTTTACACCCAAACCTAGTTTATTAGCTAATTGAGAAGCTGCAGTAAATGGTTTAATAACTTCTTCTCTTTTTGTGTTATACCGTCTTGCGTATTCTTCAGTATATAATTCAATTCTATCAGTGCCTGTTGCTTTTGCTCCTTCAATCATTTTTAAATCAGCATCCACAAAAATAGAAGTGCGAATTCCTGCTTTTTTAAATGTTGCAATTATATCTGTTAAGTAGTCTTTATGCGCAATAGTATCCCAGCCATGGTCGGATGTTAACTGATTATCTCCATCGGGTACCAAGGTTACTTGCTCTGGTTTTACTTCTAATACTAAATCTACAAACTTTTTAATTTTAGGATTACCTTCAATATTAAATTCGGTTTTTAATAGAGGTTTTAAATCATATACATCTTGATAGCGTATATGTCTTTCGTCGGGGCGAGGATGCACAGTAATGCCTTGCGCGCCAAAGCGTTCTGCATCTTGCGCTACTTGTAATAAATCAGGAGTGTTGCCGCCTCGTGAGTTACGAATGGTAGCTATTTTATTAATGTTAACCGAAAGTTTTGTCATAATTACAAAAGTACAATTTATAGTAATACTAGTGATGTATTGTTTAGTTCTTTAAACCATAAAAGGCATAAAAGTCCATAAAGCATTTGTTTGTGATAAAAAAATGTTTGAAAAAATATCTTACAAAAAACGTTTGGCTAAGTTTTCGTCAGGCATAATACAGCTATCTTGTTTGCCATACCATTTGTAGCGGTTTTTCGAAATGAAATCATACACCCAATTTCTAATAAAAGGTGGTACAATGATGAAAACATAACCTAATGAATAAATGCCTTTTAAATATTTCCCTAATCTTAAGGCCGCTGATGATTTAATATACGCTTTATTATTTTCAATCAATACAAGACTATCAATTTTACTAGTATCAATTTTGTAATAGTTTAATATTTCAATTCCAACAGGTGATTGCAGTGAGGTAAAATAAAGCTCTTGACCTTTTTCATGCTTCATAACAAATTGCACAGAAGAGTGACAGAGATTGCAATAGCCATCAAATAACAAAATTGTTTTATTTCTTAAAATGTTATTCATCATGGTCTAATAGCAACAGAGTAGGGGTCGGCAGCAACTTCTGTCTTTTTAGATAGGAGCTGCATTGTATTCATGTTAAAATAACTCACAAAGCCATTTCTGCCACAAACACCAGTATGATGGGGCGTTGGACCATTGCTAAGAATGTTTCTGCTAGCTACAATAACTAATCCATTTGTTTCATCTAAGGTAATACCATGTGGCTGATAGCCTACTAAATAGTTTGTAGTTTGATAAGTTGTCATATCAATAACTGTAACACTTCCTTTTGAATTAGTTGCTAAGCCTGGTTCATTCTCGCAAGTCACGTAAAGTTTGTTTGCGGAAATACTTTTAGCAAATTCCAAAGGGTATTGCCCTGTGTTGATAGTTTGCAGTAATACATTTCCTAATGTACTCATTACCCTTACTTGATTAGACGTTTGGCAGCTTACAAAATATTTTGAGCCATCCGGCGAAAATGTAATTTGATGTGGGTCGAGCAAGGATGTTGAATTTGGCGCATTTCCATCTAAAGAAATTTCTTGAAAACCAGTATTAAATGCCGTGTCAATTTTATAAATATAATTACCTGTTTGGCGTGTAATGTAAATAGTATCATTTGTTTTATTTAACGCAATACCATGTGCATCTGTAAAATTACCACCGCCAACATTATATAATAATTGCATATTGTCTAAATCAACAACAGCTAATCGGCTACTCGCTTGCCAGCTCACACAGTAGGCTCTTTTGCTATCATCACTAATCACTATGGTATTCCAACTCTGATAAGTTCCTAAACTGATTTCTCCAACAAAACTATCATCACTAGTTCTGTATTTTTGTAAAATAGTATTGCCTACAAAAATCACATACCAATATTGTCCATCAGGCGATACACGAATCATGTGAGGGCTTTCGGCAATATTGGGAGTGTTTCCAACGTTTATGTATCTTATTGGTAATTGTGTTTCTGCGTCAAAAACGGTTACTACATCACATCCTTGATTTAATACATAATATTTTTTTCGTAATGGGTTGTCACTCCACATCACATTTCCGTTAATGTCGGGGGCTCCATTATCAATCCAATCTTTTATTGTTTTTACTTCTGTTTTGCTCAGAGGATTAGCATAAAGTGGCATAGTTGGATTATTAGTTAAACCATATTCACTATATGTATTTATAAAATAACATAAGGATGAAAAATCGCTACGATATGGAATAACAGGAGAACCATTATTAGATCCTTTAAATAAACTTGCATAAGAACTTAAATTTAAATCAGCAGCACCTTGATAGCTTGCATTATTGTGGCAACCAGAGGTGGCGCATTTAGTTGAAAAAATTTCGTTAACTCCCACAGGAAAGTCTCCAAATGTTGGAATTGCCGGATCTTTTTTACAAGTAATAGTTGTTATTGTAATAATAAAAAGACTAAAGAAAAATATGAGACGTTTTAAATTCAAAATTTGTATTGGTTTTATAAATATACAAAAGCTGATTGGTATTTGAAATTAAATCAATAATATGTTTTAAAGGCAAGCCGCCCGCAATAACTGCATATATTTTAATCCTTTTTGTCGAGCAAAATCAATGTTTTTGTGAGGAATTTCTTCTGGGTTAGGAAAAAGACTTAGAGCTTTGGTTAAACTTTCTTCTCTTAAAATATGTAACATTGGATATATAGAACGGTTGGTATAGTTGGCCGCATCATCTTCATCAGAATCATTAAAACAATAATCTGGATGGAAACTAGCTATTTGATAAATGCCGTCATAGTTTTCTTTAGTTAATAATTTCTCTGCTTTATTTACTAAATCTAAATACTCATCAAAGTCTGTAAAATTATTTGTAAAGATGATAAAACTGGTTTCAATATCTATTTTGTTTTCTAATTCTTCTAATTCAGCTTTTAAAGCTTCCAAACTTTCATCAACTGAAATGTCTGTTTTTACAACATAGCGAATGCTTTTATTGAACATAGCTTTTGCGGCAAAGGGACAGAAATTGCAATCAATCACAACTGATTTAATCCAGTTATTAGTTTGTTCAATTACTTTTTCATTTGTTGTATTCATCATTTTGTTGACTTTTTTTCGAGTCGCTTTAATTTTTTTGCTTTACGGATTTCTTTTTTTACACGCTGCCCTTTTGTTCCTAATAAACTTTTTATAGCGCCTTCGCGTTGTTTTAGAGGAATAAAATTGGTAACAAAGGCGGAGCTTTCATCAAATGGTTTTAATGGAATTGAATCTATACTATCCGTAACAACAGGAATAAAGTCTAATTTTAATTTAAATTTTCGTTTAAAGGGTTTCATAAAACTTGATTGTGCGGGTTGTGTTGCAAATCCAATAGTTTTAAAGTCTAGTTCATTAGCCAATACACAGGAATAATATAAATTTTCTGTAGTATGTTCAGCTTTGGTTTCTATAAATATATTTTCGTTTTTGATTCCTGACTGTAAAGCTAATAAGCGCATTATTTTTGCTTCAACGTAGGGTGTATGAACCGCAGAGCCCGAAAATATAATGTTTTTTGCATAACCATTTTTGTATAAATAAGTTGCCCATTTAATGCGTTCGGTTAATATGCCATTAACAGTTCCCGAATCATGTGGAAAACCAGGAACAATTATAACATCGTATGTTTTTTTTGAGCATGCAATTTTAAAACATTTTGTTGGATCGGTATAAAACGCATTATAATAGGCATTGCAGCTTGTTAATAGTATAACGCTGACAAAAACAATAGGTATATATAATTTTAATTTCATTGTAGTTTTCAAAGCTAAATAAAAATACTAGTTTAGTGGTAAATAAATTGACTATTTACGCCGAAATATATACAGATGGTTCTTGTCACACACAGCAATGTGTTGGCGCTTGGGCATCAGTTATTTTAATTGATGTACAAAAAATTATATTGAGCGGGAAAGAAAATGATACGACTCATAACCGTATGGAAATTTTAGCGGTGATTAACTCATTAAAATATATTCAACAAAATTTTAAAACAGTTACTGAAATTAAAGTAGTCTCGGATAGCCAGTATGTAATTGGATTAGTTGGACGTCAATCAAAATTTACAGCAAGTGATTTTACAACCAAAGCAGGTAAAGATATTCGTAATGTAGATTTAGTAAAAGAGTTATTGTTGTTATTAACTTCCATTAAAGTGCAATTTGTGAAAATAAAAGCGCATCAAAAAGTAACAGAGATTGTAAACTATAATATTGAAGTAGATAAATTATCTCGTCAATTAGTAAGAGAAGCTGTAAAAAAGTTATAAAGTATTATTTTGTTTTTTTATGATCAAAAATACTTTTAGCATCTTCCAAAAATTTCACTTGTTCTTTTCCAGGTTCTGCATTTTGAGGATAACCTAATGAGCCAAAGCTATCAATGTCATATTTTACACCATCGGCGTTTTTATTGATATTAAATATCCAAATGGTAGGATAGCCACGTACTTGAAATGTTTGCTGTAAACTATTATTTTGTTGTTGTAATTCTGGACTTAAAGTTTTTCCTCTTGGAAAATCCAATTCAAGAAGAACCACATTTTTTTTAGCCCATTGAATGAATTCTGGTTTTGAAAAAACATCTGCCTGTAATTTTTTACACCATCCACACCAATCGCTGCC
>JBKJPW010000116.1:0-71235 GCA_046594225.1 Bacteroidia bacterium | reverse complement strand
GTTTATCTTCCGGTGCAACAACCTGCGATATTAAATAGCTTCGGCTGCGCTCAGCTACCAGTCTGCTTAAGGTGGCAATAGAAATAAAATAAATTATGGTAAATATTAGAGTTGGTTTTGGTTTCGATGTTCATCCTTTAGGTGAAGGAAGAGAATTATGGATGGGTGGCGTTAAATTGGAATTTGATAAAGGTTGTGTTGGTCATAGCGACGCCGATGTGTTGTTACACGCGATTTGCGATGCGTTATTAGGCGCAGCTAATTTACGCGATATAGGTTTTCATTTTCCAAATACAGATCCAAAATATAAAAATGCGGATAGCAAATTATTATTAAAAGAAGTTGTTGAATTGTTAGACAAGAATGGTTACGCTGTTGGAAATATTGATTCAACCTTAAGTATGGAAGCCCCAAAAATAAATCCGCACATTGATGCAATGCAAACAATTATCGCACCCATTTTAAAAGTTACGAAAAACGATATCTCAATTAAAGCTACTACAAATGAAAAATTAGGATACGTGGGAAGAGAAGAAGGCGTGAATGCTTACGCCGTTGCATTGATCTACAAAAAGTAATTACCCTTTCGGTTTCTTCAAAAATTTCCCCTTATAAATTCCGCCGCCACTTTTGGCAATAAAAAAAACGTAAACGCCTTCATTAAAAGCTGAAACATCAATCGTAATTTTATCAACCACATCTCCGCTGGCAAAACCTTTTTTTCTTCCAAACCTATCGTAAATGTTTATTTCGTAATAATAATTTTTTTGTCCGTTAATGATAATATTCAAATTATCTTCAACGGGCTGCGGGTAAATAATTAAGTTGGAAAAATTGGTAGCAAGATCAACACGTCTTACAGGCGAATAATCTGACGGAGGAATTAATATCTGATAAAAATTAGGAGTTGATTTGTTCGGACTAAAATCAGTATACTTATAAGTTTCAGAAAAACTCATGTTACCACAAATACCCGGGTAAACATAAATAGGATTCAAGTTGAGCGAATCAGAACCCTTTAATATTTCCCATCCTGCACAGGCAGTTCCTTGTAAAACAGTAAAACTTAAACGAACCGAATCAGTTAAAGGAAGGGTGGTAAAATTGTAAATGCGTGTTTGAGATCTGACTTGTAAAAAGCTAATTAAAAAAATAAAGATTATGAACTTTAAAGATTTCATTTTACATAGTAAAGTTAGTCTTTTGCAGGGCCTTTAGCAATGCTAAATAACATAAATTAGTAATAACCAAAAGTTTATAACTGAAAGCTGATAAAAATCGAGGTCTAAAATAAAAATGCGCAATATTGGCGCCTCTTTGCGGTATCAATTACGTTTAAAATGATACCTTTAAGCCAAATTTTTCGAATATGGAACGCAGTCAGATTACTACTTACGTTAACGCAAATAAAGAACGTTTTTTAAACGAGTTACTTGATTTATTAAAAATTCCTTCGGTAAGTGCCGATCCTAAATTTGCAGGCGATGTAAATAAAACAGCTGAAATGGTTAAGCAGCGTTTGATAGAAGCCGGATTAGATAAAGTTGAGATCTCAAAAACAAAAGGTTTCTCTGTGGTTTATGGCGAAAAAATAATTGATCCAAAAAAACCAACAGTTATAGTTTACGGACATTACGATGTACAGCCACCAGATCCATTGGATCTTTGGGATTCACCACCGTTTGAGCCGGTAATTAAAAAAACTGCTTTACATCCTGACGGCGCAATTTTCGCGCGTGGTGCTTGTGATGATAAAGGACAAATGTACATGCACGTAAAGGCTTTTGAATTCATGATGAAAAGCGGAACGCTTCCTTGCAATGTAAAATTCATGATTGAAGGTGAAGAAGAAGTTGGTTCTGCAAATTTAGGTCCTTGGATAGTAGAAAATAAAAACCGTTTACAAGGGGATGTAATTTTAATTTCAGATACATCCATGATCGCGAATGATATCCCATCGATTGATGTTGGTTTACGCGGCCTGGCTTATATGGAAGTTGAAATTACAGGACCAAACCGCGATTTGCATAGTGGTGTTTACGGTGGTGCAGTTGCAAATCCTGTTAACGTACTTTGTAAAATGATCGCCTCTTGTCATGATGAAAATAATCACATTACCATTCCCGGTTTTTATAATGATGTTGTTGAATTAACAGAAGCCGAAAGAAAAGAAATGGCGAATGCACCATTTAATTTGGCCGACTTTAAAAAAGATTTGAATGTTGCAGAAGAGCAAGGTGAAAAAGGTTATACAACAATTGAGCGCACAGGAATTCGTCCGACCTTAGATGTTAATGGAATTTGGGGTGGTTATACAGGAGAAGGTGCAAAAACAGTATTGCCCGGTAAAGCATTTGCAAAAATAAGCATGCGTTTAGTGCCGAATCAGAGTTCAGAAAAAATAAGTGAGATGTTTAAAAAGCATTTCGAAAAGATCGCTCCAAGATCGGTGAAAATAAAAGTGAGTCATCATCATGGTGGCGAGCCGGTGGTAGTTCCGCCCAATTCAGCAGCGTTTAAAGCAGCGAGTATGGCGATGGAAGAATCTTATGGTAAAAAACCAATTCCTACACGCGGCGGCGGTAGTATTCCAATTGTAGCTTTATTTAAAAAAGAATTAGGGTTGGATAGTATTTTAATGGGTTTTGGTTTGGATACGGATGCTTTGCATTCGCCCAACGAACATTATGGTTTATTTAATTACTATAAAGGAATTGAAACCATTCCTTTGTTTTATAAATATTTTACTGCTTAATAATAAACATAAACCCTGCTAGAGTTTAAGACTCTAGCAGGGTTTAAACTAAGTGGCTAATAAAAAAAACATAGCAATCATCGGCGGAGGCGTATCAGCATTGATGCTTGCTTGTTCTTTAGATAGTAGCAAATACAACGTTTCTATTTATGAAAAGAATGCGGCCCTTGGACGAAAATTTTTAGTAGCGGGTAAAGGTGGGTTTAATTTAACGCATTCCGAAGCTATAGAGCAGTTTACAGAACGTTATCATCCTAAAGAATTTATTAAGTCATTTCTAAATCATTTTTCAAATACTGATTTTAGAGCTTGGTTAAAACATATTGGCATTGAAACATATACTGGAACCAGTAAACGTGTGTTTCCGATAAAGGGAATTAAACCTATTGAAGTTTTAAAAGCAATTGAGGCACAACTACAAAAAAATCAAGTCACAACACATTATAATCATGAGTGGAAAGGTTGGAATAATGAGCAACTAGTTTTTAAAATAGCAAACAACCAAACAATAAGCATTAAAACAGATATAACGGTTTTTGCTTTAGGTGGTGCTAGTTGGAAAGTAACTGGTAGCGATGGAAGTTGGACAAATTATTTTAACGATAAAGGAATTGAAACCAAAAATTTTTACCCTTCTAATTGCGCTTATAAAGTAAATTGGAACCCAGCATTTATAAAAATATATCAAGCCCAACCTTTAAAAAATTGTGAATTTAGTTGCGGGATTATAAAAAGAAAAGGAGAGGCTGTTATTACCCAATTTGGAATTGAAGGGAGTGGGATTTATCCTTTAAGCCCAGAAATTAGAAAATATTTGGCAAACGAAAAACCTGCTGAAATAAAAGTTGATTTTAAACCTGATTTATCATTAGAAGAAATTAAAAATCGGTTAGCAAATAAAGGAAAATTATCTATCAAAGATATTCTTGAAAAAAAAATAAATTTATCCTCAACTCAAATCGAGTTGTTGAAAATAGGTTCTACAAAAGAAGAATATAATGATGCTGATTGGTTAAGTAAATTGATTAAATCTTACTCAATAACTATTTCAGAATTTGCACCAATAGACGAAGCTATTTCAACTGTTGGAGGCATTTCTTTAGAGGAAATAAATAAGAATTTAGAACTTAAAAAACTGCCCAATCATTATTGCCTTGGCGAAATGTTGGATTGGGATGCGCCAACAGGCGGTTATTTATTGCAAGCTTGTTTTAGTATGGGGAAGTTTTTGGCAGATAAATTGAATCTTTCCCTATTTGAAGAGGGTGCCTGAAAGGCGGGAGATGCTAGTTAAACATCCTCCGTTCTGCGGACACCTCTTTCAAAGGAGGAAAATGCTAAACTTTCGAACAGAAATAATATCTTTACACTTTAAAATTATACATTTTGCA
Organism: Bacteroidia bacterium; assembly: GCA_046594225.1. Lineage (GTDB taxonomy): Bacteria > Bacteroidota > Bacteroidia > B-17B0 > Aurantibacillaceae > UBA4416. Next base: position 67,089 of record JBKJPW010000116.1, on the reverse strand, counting down.
AAACATTAAAGAATATTTTAATATCATTGCCTCCAAAAGAAAAGGACGAGGGTTATCTAATTACTATTGGAAAGAAATCACCAATTATTGTAATTATTTTTCTCATGAAGATAGTTCTGTACTTGAGGTTGGTTGTGGTAGCGGAGATTTATTAGCAGGCATTGCAGGCAGTAAAAAAACAGGCATTGATTTTAGTGAAGGACAAATTGCTTGGGCTAAAGAAAAGCATGCTGGCAAAAATATTGAGTTCATATTAATGGATGCTAATAAAATTACTTTAACAGAAAAGTATGACTTTGTTATTATCAGTAATTTGATTGGTTTTGTGGATGATATACAGGCTGTGTTTGAACAAGTACAAAAAGTATGTCACCCAAACTCAAAAATTATTGTTCAGTATTATAATTCTTTATGGGAGCCAGCGTTAAAGTTTGCTGAGCTAATTGGCTTAAAAACAAAAACGCCCACTCAAAATTGGTTAAATACAAAAGACGTTAATAATTTGTTATTTGTATCGGGTTTTGATGTGTATAGAAATAGTAAACGATTTATTTTTCCGTTTTATATTCCATTAATTGCAGAATTACATAATTTGTTTTTAGCAAAGTTTCCATTTTTTAGATTCTTTAGTTTAAATACGTATTCGTTTGCAAAACCTTTGCCGTTAAGTAATCCTGAAGATTATAAAACAAAATATTCAACAACCGTTGTTATACCAGCTCGTAACGAAAGTGGTAATATTGAAAATGCCATTACGCGTTTACCGAAGTTTGGAAAACATGTAGAGATTATTTTTATTGAAGGAAATAGTACGGATGATACTTGGCAAAAAATTCAAGAGATTCAATTAAAATATAAAAACACTCACGATATCAAAATTGGTCAGCAAAAAGGAAAAGGAAAAGCAGATGCTGTGCGCGAGGGATATAAAATTGCAACCGGAGATATCTTAATGATTTTGGATGCTGATTTAACCGTACCACCAGAAGATATTCCTAAATTTTATGATGCTATTGCTGGAAGTAAAGGAGATTTTATTAATGGGACTCGATTAGTATATCCAATGGAGGGAGAGGCTATGCGTTTTTTAAATTATTTAGGCAATCATTTCTTTAGTTGGGTATTTACTTGGTTGCTCGACCAACGCTTTAAGGATACATTATGTGGAACGAAAGTGATGTTTAGGAATGACTATATTAAACTAACTAAGAACAGAACATATTTTGGAGAGTTTGACCCTTTTGGAGATTTTGATTTATTGTTTGGCGCACATAAATTGAATTTAAAAATTGTTGAAATTCCAATTAAGTATAGAGATCGAACTTACGGAGAAACAAACATTTCTCGTTTTAAACACGGCATTATTTTATTACGAATGTGTGCTTTTGCTAGCCGTAAATGTAAATTCATTTAATAACAGAAATTTATTAGTTGATCATGCTGTTCACAAGTTGGTGGATTCAGCATCTAATTTTTGAAAGTCATAAATTCTAATTACCTTTAATATCATGAACGAACGTATTTGGATTTATACACTGAACAAAGAACTATCTAACGAACAATTAGTTGATTTTAAAAATCAATGTCAAAATTTTGTAAGTAGTTGGACAGCGCATGATGTAAGTTTAGACGCTTCTTTTGAGTTACATCAAAATCGGTTATTAATTTTTAAGGTGAACGAAGATAAATACAATGCTAGTGGTTGCAGTATTGATAAACAAGTTCGCTTTGTAAAAGAATTGGAACAAACGTTTTCGGTTGAATTATTAAATCGTTTATTAGTAGCCTTTTTAAATACCGAAAACAATATCGAAGTTGTAAAACAATCTCAGATTGCCGAATTGTTAAACAACAAAACTATTAATGAAAACACAATCGTATTTAATAATACAATTACACAATCGTCTGATTTAACAAGTAATTGGAAACAACCATTGGATAAAACTTGGCTAATTAAATATTTAAAAAATGCGTAAATCAAAACATACATTATTGCTTGCTAGCTTTATACTGACGCTGGTTGCGGTAGTATCTTATTCCTGTACGAAAGATATTGCTAAAAATCCTTTATTAGCGTTTAGCGATAAAGCCTTACTAGATAGTGCTAAAAACACTTCGGCATTTGTTTATTATAAAAACGATCCCAATGCGGTTTACTCGGGAACAAATGGCCCACATGGCGCATTCAAACTAAAATTCAATAAAAAAGCAAATTCAGTTTTAACAGATGGTGGTAAGCTACCAGTAGGCCAAAAATTTCCGGATGGCTCATTTATAGTAAAAGAAATTCCTTCTAATGGTTTATACGCAATGATGTACAAAAGAGATGGTTCATGGATATGGACTGAAGTACATAATGATGGCACTGTGATTCATAGTGTTAATAAAGACGCCAGTGGCCCATGTGTAAGTTGTCATTCGCAATCCGGGCAAAGAGATTTAGTGGTGAGCTTTAATTTTTATTAAATTTAAATCAATTCTTTTTTATTTAAAAAATAATTTCCTGCTTGTAGAAATTTAACAGAAAAACTATTTGTCGTTATATAACTTTTTCGTTTTTTCAATGTCAATAATTGAAGGATTTGATAAATCTAAGAAATAGTTCAATTGCCAATTTTGTGTTTTGATGGCTTGTTTATTTTCAACTTTATCCCACGGCGGATAAACTCTAAAACCCCGTTTACCTTCTTTATTTTTAAGGGTTAATATACCTTGGGCGCATAATACTGATTTTGGAAAAACAAATTGCCCAAAGTGAAGTTCTTTTTTAACAGAAATAATTACAAGATCAATTAAATCTGTTTCATCAAAAGGTGCAATTATGCCAGTGGAGAGCCTTTTCCACAATGTTACAAATTGACCTGTTTTTGTTGGAGTTATTTTAGCAGTTCTAAATTTTATACTTAAACCATTCAGAGTAAAATAACAAGCATGATACTCTGCGCTTTCTATTTCTTGTAAAGGTTTTGTATAAGTAAAACCACAAGCATTAAAAACCTGTGCTTGAATCAACGTAAGTTCGGTAGAGTGCATACTAATTAAAACCCGCTTTCTTCACTGTCACAGTGAAAATGATTTTGTTTTTTAGGTTGAGGTTTAATCACCTTAGCGCCTTTGTTTTTTTCTACTATTAACTTAGCGATAATACGAGCGCGTTCTTTTTTAATGTCCTCACGTAATTTTAGGTCTTCGTCTTTGTCAAAATAAATTTGCCCATCAATAATGGTTGTATTTACTTTAGCATAAATGCTCAAAGGGTTATCTGTCCATAACACTAAGTCAGCAGATTTCCCTACTTTAATACTTCCTACTTTGTCATCAATATGTAACATCTTTGCAGGATTCAACGTCACTAGTTTTAAAGCTTGCACTTCTGTTAAGCCACCATATTTAATGGTTTTTGCCGCTTCTTGATTTAAGCGTCGTCCCATTTCAGCATCATCCGAATTAATAGCAGTATTTACTCCAACCTTTGTTAGCATAGCGGCGTTGTATGGTATAGCATCCATCACTTCTAATTTATAAGCCCACCAATCGGCAAAAGTAGAGGCATTAGCGCCATGTGCTTTTAATTTGTCTGCTAATTTGTAGCCTTCTAAAATATGGGTAAAAGTATTTACTTTAAATTTCATGCTATCTGCCACATGCAACAACATATTTACTTCGCTTTGCACATAACTATGGCAAGTAATAAAACGCTTGTTGTCTAAAATCTCTGCTAATGCTTCTAAATCTAAATCTCTTCGTGGCGAAGTTGTTTTGCTCGTTTCCATTTGTTTTGGAGTTAGCTTACCAAAATCAGCCATCTGTTTTTTATAAGCAGTTGCTCTTGTAAAATAATCATAGTAAAACTGCTCAACACCCATACGTGTTTGCGGAAATCTTACTTGATCAGGATTACTGCCATTTGAATGCTTCACATTTTCTCCTAATGCAAATTTGATAAAGCCTGGTGCATTTTCAAATTTAAATTCGTCTGCGTTTTTACCCCAACGTAATTTAATTAAACAGCTTTGTCCGCCAATTGGATTTGCCGAACCATGTAATAATTGTGCTGTTGTTACCCCGCCAGACAACTGACGATACACATTAATGTCTTCAGGATTAATCACATCACTCATTCTTACTTCTGCGCTACTAGCATCTGCTCCTTCGTTTACACTAAACAAAGCAATGTGCGAATGTTCATCCACAATACCTGGAGTTAAATGCATTCCTTTTCCGTCTATGATTTTCACATTTCCTGTTACACTTAAATTAGAACCGATTTGAGAAATCTTCCCATTCAACACATACACATCTTGGTTGGCTAAAATAGAATCTTTTTCATTGGTCCATACCGTTGCATTTTTAATTAAGATGCCATCATAGGTTTTCTTAAATTTTGACCAAGTATCTTTTATTAAACCAGTTGCTGATTCGGCTTCACCGTATACACCAAATGGATAATATACTTTTCCATAATCGATAGCTTCTTTTTTAGGGATTGAACTTTTTGCTGTATCAATTACATTGAGATTTGTCAATTTAAAATCTACCCATGTTCCATCTGTATATTGCCCTTTACCCGAAAATGATTTTGTAATTTCATTATAAATTCCAGATAGACGTAATGTAAATGTAGAATCATAAGGAAAACTCAAAGTCAATAGATTGTTTTTGAAAGTTACATTTGCCTTAGCCTTCATGCTGTCTTTTAATAGCACTAAGCCCGAATAGTTTTCTTGCTCTTTATTAATAGTTAATCTGTTTGTATTAGAACCATAGGTTAACTGATAGGTACGGTTAATTTTTGGAATAGATAAATCATTGTATAGATGCTTTATACCATTACTCCATGTTTCGTATACAATAGCATCGTCTGCAAAAATGGATTCAGAGCTAATGAAAAAATTGGCGATCATCCCTTGCTTTAAACTGCCAATTTTATTTTGTACGCCAATAAAACTAGCAGGGTTAGATGTGAGTGCTTTCAAAGCCATTTTTTCGGATAAACCATGTTTTACTGCTTTTCGTAAATTTTTTAAGAAAGTAGATTTATCTTTTAAATCAGCGGTAGTAATACAAAAAGCAACATTATTTTTTTCTAACTGTGCTAAATTAGCTGGAGCCATTTCCCAGTGCTTTAAATCCGTTAAAGACGCTTGTTCTGCATCATAAGGATCTTCTACATCTATCGCTTCTGGAAAATTCACAGGAATGATAAAGTTAGAAAATGAATTTTGTATATCGTATATTCTTTGATATTCGTTACCGCCACCCTTGATGATGTATTTTACTTTAAATTCATCACCTACTTTTTTTCCACGCATATCATTGTATTTGTCGTTGCCTTCAAAAATGGAGGGAAGAGTTTGTAATTTATTAAATGCTTCTAAACTAATGTTATATTCTGTTTTTGAAGCATTAGCCGCATACCATGAGGCATCATAATACGTTTGTCTTAATAAGGCAATAGCACCCATTACCGAAGAAGGATAATCTTGAGGAGAGGTTCCTTTGTTGAAAGAGTAAAAACCTGCCGCTCTATCTTTAATAACACTTTCGTTTTCTTTGGCGGTCACTAAATTTACTAAAGCACCGCTTCCTCTCACAATACCATCTTTTGGAGAAGTTAATACCGCTCCAAACCCTAATTTTCTTAATTCATCTGCTTTTTGTTGGTTATGTATAAATAGTTTCTGAGCTTCTACTTCACTTTTAATCGCCTGATTCCAACCAAAAGCACCTTTTTTTGGAGCATCAGCATTCTCCATTCTTTTTACTTCGGGCATGCCATAATCGCTATATAAATCAATAAAAGCAGGGTAAATGTGTTTTCCTTTTAAGTCTATTGTAATCGCATCTTTGCTCGACACTAAATTAGCTCCTGCATTTACAATGATACCATCTTTCACAAATAAGGTGGCATTTATAATAGTTACATCTGCATCTACGTGAAGCGTACAATTAGTAAAGGCGTACAAAGTATGTATATTATTTGGAGCTCCATTGTTTGGAAAGGTAGTTTGAGCCACTAAGCCTTTATTGATGATAAAGACAGTAGATAGTAGTAAAAGTAGTTTACGCATAATATATTTTAGGTATAACAAATATAGTATTATAGCTTATTTATAAAAATTAGTTTGGAGTATTTATTTAAAGATAAATTGTTAATTTTGAGCTAACTAAAATTAAAACAATGGCAACAGGCATGCTTCATTCCCACACCTTATTTGTGGTGTTATTTACATTAATCTATTTAATAAAAACTATTTTATTATTAAGTGATAAAGAAGAATTATTGGAGAAATTTAAAAAGAAAACAAAAGTGACAGAAATGATTGTCAGCTTTGGTTTTTTAGCTACTGGAATCTTTTTAATGACTCAGGCCCCAGAGATTAATAAATTTATGATTATCAAACTAGTATTAGTATTTGCATCTATCCCTTTAGCAGTTGTTGGTTTTAAAAAGAAAAACAAAATATTAGCTACATTATCTTTTTTCTTTATTGTCGTATCTTTTTCTTTAGCCTATAAATCAAAAGACGCTAAAGCTGGTGAAAAAATTGTGGCAGTAAATGGCAAACAAATTTTTGAAGAAAAATGTACTTTGTGTCATGGTGATAATGGTAAGTTAGGCGTTAGTGGAGCAAAAGATTTATCCATAACTCAATTACCGCACGCTGGTATTGTTGACATTATTGCGAACGGTAAAAACACAATGGCACCATACAAAGATGCTTTAACAACTGAACAAATTGAAGCAGTGGCTTCATATATTGAATCGGATTTAAAAGGGAAATAATACACATTGAAACAGAATCTGCATTCTACCGAAACACAAGCACAAACAGCAGTTTTAATTGGTGTTATTAATAAACGACAAAACGAAGCTTTATCATTTGAATATTTAGATGAATTAGCTTTTTTGGCGATGACATACGGTGTTGAAACTAAAAAAGTATTTACGCAAAAGTTAGAGCGACCAGATAAAGCAACCTTTTTAGGTAAAGGAAAATTAAGCGATGTTAAAACGTATATCAAAGAAAACAAAATAACGGTTGTTATTTTTGATGATGAGTTGTCGCCTTCGCAACAACGTAATTTAGAAAAAGAATTAGCGACAAGAATATTAGATAGAACCACTTTGATTCTAGAAATATTTTCGCAACGGGCACAAACTGCCCATGCTAAAACTCAAGTTGAGTTAGCGCAATTACAATACTTGTTACCTCGCCTAACAGGTATGTGGACTCACTTAGAACGTCAACGTGGCGGCACAGGGACTCGTGGCGGAGCAGGGGAGAAAGAAATTGAAACGGATAGACGTATTGCGCGTGATAAAATCGCTCAACTAAAAGAAGATTTAAAAGTGATTGACAAACAAATGGCTACTCAACGTAAAAATCGTGGAGAGTTTGTACGTGTTGCTTTAGTAGGTTATACTAATGTTGGTAAATCTACCATCATGAACATGATTAGTAAGAGTGAAGTGTTTGCTGAAAATAAATTATTTGCCACATTGGATACAACGGTACGTAAAGTAACCATTGATAATTTATTTTTCTTGTTATGTGACACAGTTGGGTTTATTAGAAAACTGCCAACGCAATTAGTAGAGAGTTTTAAAAGCACCTTGGATGAAGTGCGCGAAGCAGATATTTTATTACACGTGGTTGATATTTCTCATCCTAATTTTGAAGACCATATTAATGTGGTTCGTCAAACCTTGATTGACATTGGGGCGGGGGATAAAGAAACCATTTTGGTATTTAATAAAATTGACGCGTTTAAATACGTAAAAAAAGACGAAGATGATTTAACGCCTGTTACCAGAGAAAATTTATCACTAGATGAATTGAAAAAAACCTGGATGACAAACTTAGATCAAACCTGTGTTTATATCAGCGCAAAAAACAAAGACAATATTGTTGATTTTAAAAAGCTAGTATACGATACTGTGAAGAAAGTTCATGTGATTCGTTTCCCTTACAATAATTTATTTTATTAATCGGCCTTTTCTCTTACTATTTCACTTTTATGTTTTTGTTTGAATCTGTATGAATAGCCAACTTCAAACGTTAAACGTAACCCGTTATGTTTTGTTCCACCATATTTAGAGAAAATTGTAGAACTGTAGGGGGACATTGATAGATCTATTGTAATGCGGTGTTGCGGATTTATAGAGAATAAAAATTAAAATTCTGTATAGGATTTACCTGGTCGGATATTTCACTGTAATAATTTTGAATTGGAACATGCAGTAGTGTAATGCCGGTATTTATAGACAATATTACTTTTTTTCCTTCTTGTGTTTGTATGCCGAGGTAATAATCGTTGACGAAACTTTTGTTAGGAATGTAATACAATCCTTGTGGTATATATGCTATTTTAGTTTTGATATTTAATAGTTTATAAGTGTATTGGTAGTTTACGTTTGCTGAAAGCCCAAACAGATCAATGCCTGCTCCAATTCCGATTGTATGGCCTTGGGCTTTTGTTAAGTAGGGTGTAATGATTAAAAGAGCAAGGATAAAGCGTTTCATTTTTCGAAGATTATTTCTTAGAAAGCAACTCGCTAATCAACTTCTCTGTTTTCAAAGTATAGTCTTGGTATGCTTTACCAGTTGCTGGGCCGCTAAATCCTGTGTAAACAGATTTAACCACATGATTAGCATCTAAAAAGATAGTAGTTGGAAAAGCCATCACGCCATTTAAAAACGGCAAACTTTCAGAGGCTTTATCTTTGCCAGTTAATCCAGTTAACAATATATCGTAGCCAATATCAAAACGTTTAGTCAAGCGAGTTAAATTTGTTTTTGCGCGCTCAGCATCCGATGTTCTTTCGTAAGCTAAAGCAATAATTTCTAAACCTTGTTTGTTGTATTGTTTGTAAACCTTAGATAAATAAGCGCTTTCGTCCATGCAGTTAGGGCACCAGCTTCCCATAATTTGAACAATCACTGCTTTGTTTTTGTACTTAGGATCACTTAAACTTATTTTTTCGTTTTTAGCATTATAAAACGAAAAGCTGATTTCTTCGTTAGGATTTTTTAAATAAGTTAAACTTTCAGGATTGTGTAATTCAAATTTGTCATTACGTTTGGCAATCCAGTTCTCGTGCCATGTAGAGCCTGAGTAAAAATCGCCTTTAGTAATTTCTGTTCCATTGTTTTCGGCAATAAATAAAAAGGCATGTGAACCATCAAAGCAACTTAAATACAATTTACCGTTATGCATCATGCCATCCAGATAACGATAATCCCCCGTCTCGGTTAAAAAGGTTCCATATACATAAGCACTACCATTTGCATGTGTAAACATGCCAATAGCTTTAGAGCTATCTGTAGTGCCTGGACTAAAACTTACTTCCCATTTCCCTTCATAAAAGGTGTTTGGTTTTCCGGGAACAAAAGCAAAGCGTTTAGTGTCTCCATGCTTTGCAGTAAATGCAATTGTATTATTTTCTTTTTTAGTATGATTGATCCAAAGTCCAGTTAAGATAGAGTCGCCGATTAATTTAGTTTTAAATTCAGTATCAAAAATAGGCATCTTAAAATTAAAGGAATCTTTTTTAAATTTTATTTCATCAACCACAATTTGTTCTTGCGCATTATGAATAATTAATTGACGCTTGCCTTTTATGCTTTTTATTTCAAAATTAAAAGGGAGTTCAATTTGTTGTTCAGGATTTAATAAAAGCAAACCTCTCCAAATACCTAGTTTGGGTTGAGCAATGCTTAAAGTGCTAATAAAAATAAGTACTGAGGCCAGTTTTAACATAATGCTAAATAAAAATTATTTTTTAATATAACCTATTTATCTTACCTCAATTTCATCAACAAAAATGTAAGCATCGCCCCCATTTCCTTGATGCCAATCTGGTAATTTGCCAAAATTTGTCGCTTTTATTTTAACATATCGCGCATTAATTTTAACCGTGTTATTATTATAAAATGTGCGCATTTGTAAATCGTAATCATCTGCGGCAACGCCATTCTCTATGATGCCAAATGGTTTGTAATTAATGCCGTCTTCAGAAATCTCATAACTTACCTGCTTTGGATAAAGAATCCAAGCACGAGTGTCTTGTAAAAACTCAGCCGTTACATATTGTATGAGAGTTACTTTACCTAAATCTACAATGCAATTAAAATCCTGACCTTGGTAGCCCTGCCATCCGCCACTTCGCCAATTAGTGGTTGCATGTTGTCCATCAATGATGCCTTCGTCTCCACCAGCATCATATTGTTTACTGTACTGACTTTGTATATTTATCTTCCAATTATTTGGTTTTCGGTAAGCGTTTGCTGTTGTTACTGAACTACTCTCCAAACCTAAATAGGCTTTAGCTTTTATGGTAATTGAGGAATCGCTTGAAAAAGAACCAGTGTATATTTTTGATTTTTGGGTTGGTTCAGTCCCATCTAGGGTGTAAAAAAGCTTTACTTTATTATCAGGATGCTCAATACTGATTGTTTTTTCGAGATCAGTTAACTTTGCAGGGGTAATAATAACAGGAACTTGAATAATTTGTTTGGCGGTAATAGATGTTGAAGGACGAAGTTTAACAGATTTACCAAACATATTTTTTTCATCTAATTTTTCTTGTAAGCTAATTTCTAATTTACCGCCAGCAACTATAGTGCTATGTGATAATATAGAATTATTAGAAATTTTTCCATTCAATTTTGACGCTTGTATGTATTGAAATTTATCGGATGAATTTTGTTTTAAGATTTCAAATGTTTTTCCATTTTCTAAATGTATTTTTACATTATCAAATAAGGGCGAGCCAATAGTATATTCAGGTTTTCCAGGACATACTTGATAAATGCCCATAGAACTTAATACATACCAGGCACTCATTTGCCCGCAGTCTTCGTTACCAATTAATCCATCTGGATTGTTTTTGTAAAACTCAGTTAGTATTTGATGTACTTTTTCTTGAGTTTTTTGTGGCTTACCAACATAATTGTATAAGTATACCATATGATGACTAGGTTCGTTACCATGAGCGTACTGACCAATTAAACCCGTAATGTCAGCTTGCGTTCTACCTTCAGTAGCACTATTGGCACTAAATAGTTCATCCAGTTTTTGCTCAAATTTATTTTCTCCGCCCATTAAATTAATTAGTCCCGAAACATCTTGTGGTACAAAAAAAGAATATTGCCAACTATTGGCTTCGGTATAATGATTGTTAACTTCTCTTGGCTCGAAAGGTGATAACCAATTACCATTTTTACGAGGGCGCATAAAGCCAGTTTGTTTATCAAATACATTTTTATAGGCTTGGGCGCGTTTCATATACACATTGTAATCTGCTGTTTTATTTAGTTTTTTAGCAACTTGCGCTATACACCAATTATCGTAAGCGTACTCTAATGTTTTAGAAACACTTTCTGATTCGTCATCTATTTGTAGGTAATTATTTTTATTAAATGTTGGAATGCTCAAATTGGTATAATTAGACGCAGCTAACATCGCTTCGTAAATTCCATTTTTATCATAACCACCGATGCCTTTAGTCATGGCATCAGCAATTACAGAAACACTATGAAAAGCAATCATGCAATTAGTTTCGTTGGCTGATAGTTCCCACATTGGTAAACGGCCGCTTTCTTTATGTTGTTGTAAAAATGTATTGATAATATCAGTCGTTCGTTTTTGTTCAATGATTGTGAATAAAGGATGTAAGCCTCTGAATGTATCCCATAAAGAAAATACGGTGTAAGGAGTAAAGCCATTAGCTTTGTGTACTTTTAAATCTCGTCCTCTATATTTTCCATCTACATCGCCAGCTAAAGATGGATGTGTAAAACAATGATAAAGCGCCGTATAAAAAATTATCTTTTTTTCGCTGTCTTTAGTATCAATTTCAATTTTTGATAATTCTTTTTCCCATTTAGTTTCCGCATCTTGTTTGTATTTCTCAAAATCCCAGTGCGTAGCTTCTGTTTCTAAATTTAATTTGGCGCCATCTGTACTTGTTTGAGATATTCCTACTTTAATTAATAAGGGTTTGCCATCGCGATTATCAAATTGAAAATAAGCACCAACTGTTTTTTCTTTTTCAGAAATCCCTTTTGAAAGATTTTGTTTATTTAATTGTTTGTGAATAATTGGCTTGTTAAATTGGATGATATAATATACATGCTGTTCGTTGGCCCAAGCCTCGCTAATGCGATAGCCAATAACAGTTACACTGTCTATAATAGTTAAAGAGCAATTCAATGTTTTATCTCTATGTAATAAATCCAGAACAATAGTTGCAGTATCCATTTTTGGAAAGGAATATTGATGAATTCCTACTCGTTCGGTAGCAGTTAATTTTACATTGATAGTATTGTTAAGCGTTACTTCATAAAACCCAGCACTCGCTTTTTCTTTTAAGTGTGAAAATGTCGAAGCATGTGTTTTGTTTTTGAAATTACTTTGTTGAAGTGTTGGCATAATTAAAATATCGCCATAGTCGCTTACACCTGTGCCACTTAAATGCGTGTGTGTAAATCCATAAATCAAAGAGTCAGTATAATGGTATCCGCCACAGCCTTCCCAACTTCCATCAATACGTGTGTCTGGACTTAGTTGAACCATTCCAAAAGGCACAACAGCTCCTGGAAATGTATGCCCAGCACCGCCAGTACCAATAAATGGATTAACATAATGCGCAAATTTTGTTTGAGCAAACAGGTTAGAGAAAATGATAGTAAATATTAAAACATAAAGAGACTTCATAATATATAAAAATACGGAATAATTGTTTTTAATGATTAATGTCGTAAAGAGAAATGTATTGTATTTGCTTGTATAATTCCATTCCTATGTTTGTTTTTATTTCAATAGTTTGATTTGGCTCTATATCTATATAATTTTCAGAAAAAGTAATATCAGCATTGTTAGAATATAAATACAAATCTTTAACAAATGTTTTACTAGAGACAAGCAAACAATTCTTTTCTTTAGAGAAGCTTAGACTTACTTCAGGCGCCTGTAAATTCAATTCTTTTGGTTTTACAAAACATTTGAAGTGTTTACTAAGTGTTTTGCCTTTAGCATCTATTAGTTCACCTGATAAATAAATTTCATTTTTTGTAAAAGCCTCTATATCTGTTTTATTTATTTTAAAACACACTTTACTTTCATTTGCAGAAAGGGTTATATCGTTTGTATTAGTATATAACACGTGGCCCTTCATGTTCTTAATTGATACAGTTAAAATTCCTTTTATGTCACTTTGTTTATCTGATATAATAAAAACATGGTATTCATTTTTTTCTTCTTTTACAGATATACTTAGGTCGTTATATAATTTTTTGGTTTCATAGTATAAAGATTTTGGTCTATTGTAATAATCAATTGCACTCCATGAAGTTACTGGCCAACAATCATTTAATTGCCAATATAAGGTCCCCATGCAATATGGTTTTGCTCTACGATGTGCTTCTATGGCTATTTTCATACCGTCTCTTTGCAATAGTTGAGAAACATAATTATACTTTCTAAAATCAGAAGGAATCTTATAACTGCGTTCCATATAGGTTTGAATGGTTTGATAACCTGTAGGATGTTTTTGATGCGCTTTCACAGATTTAGAATTTAGATTAAGTTCATTACTATCACAAAATGTTTTAAAAGTATTCATATCAGGCATTCCTTGAAAACCATATTCACTCATAAAACGTCCAACTTTTTTTTCGTAAACATCAAATGGTTCCATTCCCCACCAAACACCCCAATAATGAGAGTCACCTTGGAGTAAACTTTCTTTATGTCCCCATCCAATGGAAGGAGAAGATGACCAATAGTTTATCTGAGGATTCATTTGTTTTACTATTTCAGGAATTGTTTTTTGAAATAAATGTTGATAGTCATTCCAAATTTTTGCAGAATCTTTTTTTGAATATTTATATTGTTTTTGCCAACCCCAGTTGTGCCAACCTTCATCAATTTCGTTATTTCCACACCATAAAGCTAAACAGGGATGATTTCGCAAACGTATTATTTGTTGCGTTACCTCTTGTTTTACGTTTTCTACAAAACCAGAATCTCCAGGGTACATGGCACAAGCAAACATAAAATCTTGCCATACTAAAATACCGTTTCTATCGCATTCTTTATAAAATCCATCATTGGGGTAAACCCCACCACCCCAAACCCGTAACATATTCATGTTAGCGTCTTTTGCCATTTGAATTATTTTTTTGTAATCCAATTTTGTTGTTCGAGAGACAAAATTATCTTGAGGAATATAATTTGCCCCCTTCATAAAAACAGCTTTTCCATTTAGTTTAAAGTAAAAACCTTTTCCAGTGGAATCTTTCTCTTGAACTAATTCTATAGTTCTTAAACCTATTGTTCCATAATGGTTGATAGCTATTCCATTATAACGAAGATTGACATCATAACCATATAAGTGAGCTTCACCCAAACCATTACTATTCCATAATTTAGGATTATGAATGGTATAGTAAAAAGTATCTACATTAATTCCCTTTTTTAAGTTTAGTGGGTAATTATTGTTGTATTGAAGTTTAGCAATATTTACTTCGCCATGATAGGTGTTTATATTTACTCTTCCCGAAATTGAGGTGTCACATTTTGTTGTTACCACGAAAACAATATTAGCTAAAGAATCATTTAAAGTTTTAATAATAGGATTGACAGAAAGAACACTCACGTCATTCCAGTATTTTAATTTAATCGGATTGTAAATACCACAAGTAACAAAACGCGGTCCCCAGTCCCATCCGTATTGGTACTGTGCTTTACGAGTAAATACTTTTTCATCGCCAGGCAAAGTATAAGATAATTTCCCTGCTTCAGTTTTTCCTTTTTTTATAGCAGATTCAAAAATGATTTTTAATGTATTTTCTCCAGTTCTTAAGTATTTTTTTACATCTATATTCCAAGAACGAAACATATTGTTACATTCTAAAATTTGAGTTTCGTTTAAAAACACTTTTGCGTATGTATCTAAACCTTCAAAATTTAATTCGATGTGTTTATTTTTTAAAGTTAGGTCATTACATGTAAATGTTCCTACATACTCCCAATCTTCATTTTCAATCCACTGTAAACCTTTTTCATTGTCTTTTAAGAAAGGATTTTCGATTAATTTGTTATGTAATAAATCTGTATGAACAGTTCCAGGAACTTGAGCAGGATAATATGTATCTGTACCTAATTTTTTGAACTGCCAACTACAATTTAACTCGATACTGTTGCTTTGAGAAAACAAAAACACGTGGCATAGAGTAAATATGTAAATGAGGTATGTTTTCAAAACAACTTTTCTTTTAAATGTTTTATTTCTTCAATATCTGCAACTTCACTATTACCGTTAAGAGCAGCTGAATGAAACTCTTTACATTGTGTTTCTTTTACTAATTGTTTAATATTTGAATTCCTGATGCCGCCACCCGGGATAATTGTAATTTGATTTCCGAATTCTACTTGCAATAATTTTAATACACTAATTCCCTCTAAAGCATTTTGTTTTCGTCCGGATGTTAGCACTTTATTAAACCCCAATTTTATAATTTCTTGAAAAGCAATTTCTATATTCTTACACTCATCAATGGCTCTGTGAAACGTTACAGACATTGGCTTTGCAAGTTCAACTAATTGTTTATTTGCATTTATATTAATGCTATTGTCAGAATTTAAAATGCCTAAGACTACGCCATCAACTTTATGTTCTTTACAAAACAATACATCTCGTTTCATTAGTTCTATTTCTTCAGTACTGTGCACAAAATTCCCACCACGTGGACGAATAATAACATGTAAAGGAATTTGTACTAATTTTCGCGCTTCTAAAATATCATTTTGCTTTGGCGTTATTCCCCCTAATTTATAATCATCACAAAACTCAACTCTATCGGCACCAGCTTTCTGAGCCAAAACGCATGATTCTAAATTGAAACACGCTATTTCTAAAATATATTTAGAGGATGTGTTTAGCATCAATTAATTGGTTATTGATTTCAGGAGAATACACCGCGTAGTTAAATCCTTTTTGTAAACAATAAGCACCATGTTCACCTTTTTTGTTGATAGCTATAAATCCAATTTGCAAGTCATCTAAGGGTTTGTTTTTTCTTTTGGCAATAGTTATAATTCTTTCTACTGCTTTTTTGCAAGCTTCTTCTGGAGCAAAGCCTTGACGCATTAATTCAACAACTGTATGACTTCCTACAATACGCATTACTTCTTCACCGTGGCCTGTAGCAGTTGCTGCGCCAACTTCATTATCTACAAATAATCCGGCGCCAATAATTGGAGAGTCGCCAATTCGTCCGTGCATTTTAAAAGCCATGCCGCTGGTTGTGCAAGCGCCTGATAAATTTCCGTTCATATCTAATGCCACCATGCCAATGGTATCATGATTTTCGATATTTGCTTTTGGTTTGTATTCAGCCGTTTTCAACCATTCCTTCCATTCGTCTTCTGAATCTTTTACTAATAAATTTTCTTTTTTAAATCCTTGTGCTAATGCAAAGTCTAAAGCGCCTTCTCCAACTAACATAGTATGTGGTGTCTTTTCCATCACAGCTCTTGCAACAGAAATGGGATGAACAATATGTTCTAAGCAACCTACAGAACCAATATTAGAAAAGTCATCCATAATACAGGCGTCTAACGTTACGCGACCATCTCGGTCTGGTCTTCCGCCATAACCAACACTACGTTCTTTAGGATCTGCCTCCGGAATTTTCACGCCAGCTTCTACAGCATCTAATGCTCTTCCATTTTTTGATAAAATTGTCCAAGCTTCAGCATTGGCTTCTACACCAAAACGCCATGTAGAAATAACAATTGGTTTTGTAGAATTTTTAGAAACGTTTTCTACTAATTCTGTTGCTTTGCTTTTATTGAATGCAAACAATGAAGTTGCAAAAGCAGAGAGTTTTAAAAATTGTCGTCTGTTGGTGTTCATGTTTATTTTATTTGAATTTCATCGCAAAACAACCAAGAGTCTTCACCAGCGCCTGGTTTTCCGCTTGGTATTTTGCCAAAACTTTTAGCTACAATTTTTATGTAGGTTGTTTTTATTGTTTTAAAATCTAAGATAGCTGATCGATTATCCTTTACGGTAGTTATTCCAATAGATTTAAATGTTTTATTATCGTTGGATATAAAAAATTCAATGGATGACGGAAGATAAATCCAACTTAGTTCTTCATTTAAAAATCCAATTTGTATATGAGAAATTTCTTGAGCGTTTTCTAAATTAATAGTTGCTTCTATATCTTTACCACTCCAACCTAGCCATTCGTTATTAACTCTTGGTAATTTTGCCGCAACGCCATCCACTAATGTAAAACCACCACCATAGCTATAAGATTTGTTTGGTTCAATTTTTAGAGTGATGGGCTTGTTTGTTGCTTTATTGATTTCATAATAACGAGTTGATATTTTTCCTTTTAATTGTTCATCTTTAAAAAGTACACTAGTAATAGTAATATCTTTATCTAAGTTTAGTGGCGATTGATATGTTAATGAGGTTTGGGTTGGTATTGTTCCGTCTGTTGTATAACGAATGTTTCCTAAAGAAGCATTAGCATTTAATTCTAAGATAAGTGTATTTGGTTTTGATGATGGAATAATTTTTTGTTCCACTTTATATAATGCTTTTGCGTAATTGATATTGTATGCATTTAGTAAATAGAAATGTTGTTGTAAACGAGTTAAAAAATCAGTTTCGTTTTTTACTTCTTTAGGAGTCCATAATACTTCTGCTAATGCTGCCATGCGCGGAACAGCCATATATTCCACTTGCTTTTCATTTAAAATATATTCTGTCCAAACATTTGCCTGAGCACCCATAATATAGGTTTGTTCTTCCGCATTTAATCCATCAGGAATTGGCTCATAAGCATATACTTTTTCTAAAGGCGTATAGCCACCAATAGCTAATGGTTCGTCTGTTGGTGATGATTGATAATGATCAAAATAACAATGCGAGCCAGGAGTCATCACCACTTTGTGTTTTTGTTTGGCAGCAGCTATACCCCCTTCAGTCCCTTGCCAACTCATCACGGCAGCATTTGGAGCTAATCCGCCTTCTAGTATTTCATCCCAACCAATAATTTGTTTGCCTTTTGAATTCACATATTTTTCGATACGTTTGATAAAATAGCTTTGTAATTCATGTTCATCTTTTAAATGTTCCGCTTTAATTTTTGCTTGACACGTAGAACAAACTTTCCATCTTGTTTTTGGAGATTCATCTCCACCGATATGAATGTATTTTCCGGGGAATAATGAAATGACTTCATCTAATACATCTTGTAAGAATTGAAAAGTAGAATCTTTAGTGCAATACACATCTTCAAAAACGCCCCAACCTCTTTCTACATCTATTTGTTTTCCAGTGCAGGATAACCAAGGATAAGATGCAATAGCGGCTACCGAATGCCCGGGCATTTCAATTTCAGGAACAATAGTTACATGTCTTTTTGCAGCATATGCAACTACTTCTTTTATTTCTTCTTGTGTATAAAAACCGCCATAAGGGACGCTGTCAAACTTTTGATCGCTGTATTTGCCAACCATAGTACCTTTTCTCCAAGCGCCAACTTGAGTTAATTTTGGATATTTTTTTATTTCAATTCTCCAACCTTGGTCTTCGGTTAAATGCCAATGAAAGGTATTCATCTTGTACATCGCTATTAAATCGATATACTTTTTAATAAAACTCACTGAAAAAAAATGACGACATACATCTAGGTGCATTCCTCTCCATTCAAAACGAGGTGCATCTTTTATTTCAACACATGGTATTGAAATAGGTTTATCTTTTTTAATTGGAAGTAATTGTATAAGCGTTTGCAAGGCATAAAAATTTCCTGCGCCCTTACCTTCTGCTAAAATTGAAATATGTTTTTCAGTAATATTTAAATGATAGTTTTCGGTATAGCCAGCTTCCCAATCTGGGATTGTAAATTGAATATAGTTGCCATCATTTGGCACCTTTATAACCTGTTGAAGCGTAAAGCCGTAATAGTTTTTTAAATACTCATTAAACCAATCAATTTCATTTTGAGCGAATAACGAAGGCGCTACAATTTTGGTAGAAGTTGAAAGAATAAAATTACCAGGAACTTGTTTACATTCTTTAGGAAATGGAATAATTGCTAATGTAGATTTTTCTTCTTGAGAAATAATTCTCAACGAAAAAACGAAAAATAGTATGAATAATAGCTTATTCTTCTTCATCAGTATTCACAAGTTCAGCTAATTCTTTCGGAAAATCATCTGCTAAAATATAAACGCCTGGCATAGGGTTAACAACCTGTCTTACACTTTTTAAATAGACATTAAATAAAAATCGATCATGTTCCTCTACTTTATCAGTTTTACTCACTGCTTTTTTAGAAAAAGGCAATTGTGTTACCGAACCATCTTCCATAATACATTCCACAATCATCATATCTGGAATTTCAAAACAAAATTCATCATCATTCGGATATAAGCCTTTCAATAAATAAGTAGCATTGTTTACGACTTTAAATTCTTTCACATTTCCTTGAACATCAAATTCGTCTTCCCACAAATATTTGATATTGTCTTCTGTTTCTTCTCCTTCGTTATCTTTATCAGCATAAGCCTGACTAAATTTTGAGTTTACTAATTTAACGTTAAGTGTTACTTTCATTTTTTTAATTTTTATTTTAGTGTCCTGTTGTGATAGTTGTATCGAAATCGATTCCTTGTTCCTTTAATATTTGTTTGGACTTGTAGCCGTAAAAACCAAGATATAAAAAACATGCAATGCCAACAATATAGCTTAAAGTAATTCCAATAATTTCTGGTCCAGCCAACCAACCCTGTAATAAACTTATAAACCCTCCGCCCATAATCATCATAATTAAATAACTGGAACCTTGATTTGTTTGCTTGCCCAAGCCTGAAATTGCTAATGTATAAATGCAAGGCCATAAGGTTGAACAAAACAAACCAACACTAATAAATGCATACAAACTTACTAGACCATTACTTAAAATTCCAGTAATTAAAGCGGCTATCCCACAAGCAGAGTATATTAATAACTGCCGTGCTGGATTTCCTTTACTCAACATATCTGCAGCAATCATTAATAAGATAACAAATGAATATGGATAAAAAGGAGTTAAGTCATGTCCGGCAATAACATTTGCTAGTAAAAATACACCAAAAGCAACATAAGGAATAACGAAACGTAATATCATTTTTGTATTTTTTGATATATCAAATGCGCCAACTGAACTTGTCCATCTTCCTATCATTAAACTTGCCCAAAATAACGAAATGTATGGAGCAGCATCTTCTGTTTGTATACCAATATGTTGTTTCATGTAGTCTGGTAAATTAGAGGCAGTAGATACTTCAACACCTACGTATACAAAAATGGCAATCATACCCATCCACAATTGAGGAAAACGGAAGACACTTTTTGTTTCGGAAGAAGAGTCTTCGTTATTTACCTCTTGAGGTTCAATTTTATTTGGTAAAGAAGAAAATTTAAAAATTATGGCTACAATTAAAAACGCTAAACCTAAAATTAGGTATGGAAATTTTACGGCAGATAAATCGCTTAATGAGCCATGATTACTTACCGACCCAAAGATAGCAAAGCCAACAATTAGTGGGCCAATAGTTGTTCCAATATTATTGATACCACCAGCTAAACTTAATCGTTGTGAGCCTTTTGCTGGATCGCCCATCACAATAGCTAAGGGGTTAGCAGCTGTTTGTTGTAATGAAAATCCAAGTGCTACTACAAATAACCCAGTGATCATTAAAGGAAAAGATACTAGCTCTGCTGCTGGGTAAAACAACAAAGTACCACAAGCTGAAATTAACAAGCCAAGCGCTATACCATTCTTATAACCAAGTCTATTTAAAATATCGCCACCATTTAATTTTGAAATCAATACATAAATAATAGATCCAACCGTATATGCTACATAAAATGCAAAGGATATCATTTGACTTTGCCATTGTTCTAAATGTAATTTTTCTTTAAATACAGGAATTAAAATATCGTTACTGGCGGCTACAAAGCCCCAAAAGAAAAAGACTGAAATTAATGTAATAAAAGCTGAACGATTTGTTTGCATATAAAATAGTTTGATATGTATCTAAATTAGAGTTTTTTGTTCAGCGGACTTCTTGTTGCTAAACCCTTTTATTAACAAACTTCTTTTTACTACTTATTTCCATAATTCGTAATTCGTAATTCGCAATTCGTAATTTCACAAAATGCAATTACTAACTCCTACCCACTGGCAAGACTATGAATTAATAGATTGTGGCGATTTTGAAAAATTAGAACGTTTTGGCAAATACATTACCATTCGCCCTGAACCGCAAGCTGTGTGGAGAAAAAAGTATTCGGAAGCAGAGTGGGAAAAGCAAGCTCATGTGAAATTTGTTCCTAAAAGTAGCTCAAGTGGCGAATGGAAAGCATTAAAAAAAATGCCTGATCAATGGACAATTTCCTATCCTTTAGGAAATAAAGAAATTACCTTGCGTTTGGGTTTAACGTCATTTAAGCACGTTGGTGTTTTTCCAGAGCAAGCATGTAACTGGGATATTATATTTGATTTTTTATCAGGATTAGAAAAACCTAAATTTTTAAATTTATTTGCTTATACAGGTGGCGCAAGTATTGCCGCCAGAGCTGCAGGTGCTGATGTAACACATGTTGATAGTATTAAACAAGTGGTGAATTGGGCCAATGAAAATATGCAAAAATCTAATTTGGATAATATCCGTTGGATGATTGACGACGCTTTAAAATTTGTAAAAAAAGAACAGCGTAGAGGAAATTTGTACCAAGGTATTATTTTAGATCCACCAGCTTTTGGACATGGACCAAACGGAGAGAAATGGAAATTAGAAGATAATATTTTAGAAATGATTGATAGTGTATTACAGATTGTAGACCCTAAACAACACCTCTTAATCCTAAATGCCTACTCATTAGGCTTTTCAGCATTAGTGCCGCAAAATTTATTAGAACCATTCGCAACCAAACATAAATCCAATTTAAGTATTGGAGAGTTGTATTTAAATGCTAAAAGCGGTGTGCAATTACCACTTGGGGTTTGGGGAAGATTGGAGAAGAAGTAAAATTATTTGGTAGTATTCTTAATCAACTCAACTTTAGATACGTTTAATTTTTGTAGTTTAGATTCTCTAAAAGTTTCATTCCATTTAATAGAAATGTTTGATTTTTGAAGATCTCCTGCACCAGCTACTTCATTAAATACCGCTGTAAAATCGTCCTTTTTGCCTTTTTCTAAAATCATGGTTTTGTTCTTTTTTACATTTGGATTCTCAACTCCATTTGGCATAATAGCAACGCATTTATTTGGACTCATAATGCCAATACCATCACCAGTATATAGGCACTCAAATTTACCGTAGGCTTTAGCAGTTACAGATTCATTCTTTTTTAAGGTGCAGGTAAAGTTTCCTTCCGTGAATTCATTTTTATTTGGAGGTAAATCAAAATTTGGAACTTTAGTTACTTGTCCACCAGCAGAAGCCTTGTAAATACCCTTTAACTCAAGAGTAAATTTATCTGCCTGCATATCTGTACCTCTAAAGTCAAGCACCTCAGTTTCTTCTTCATTTGGTTGAACAACAAAGTTTTTATCTCTACAAAATACGGTTTTGCCATCTACCACGTAATTAATTTCACCTGGTTTTATTAATAAGTAGTCGTTGGTTTTATTAAAAATTTTGATTTTAAATTTCACTTGTTTTCCTACAGCAACCGCATCAATGATGTAAACGTTGTAATCGTCAGTTTCTAAAGTTGCTTCTTTATAGATGTACTTTAAAGCTGGATCTATTTTTTTTTCTTTTTTTTGAGAAAAAGAATTTAATCCAATTAGTAAGGCAATGGCTAATAAAATAGTTTTCATTAAAATTTAAATTTTTGTCTAACAAATATAGTTTAATGAAATAATTAAACCCCTATATTTCCTGAATTTTTTATTAATTTTGAGCATGCATATTGATATCATTACGGTTCACCCGCCTTTATTGGAAAGTCCATTTAGTCACAGTATTTTAAAACGAGCCGCTCAAAAAGGCTTGGTTTCGGTTAATGTGATTGATTTACGCGACTATGGTATTGAACCTCATAAAAAAGTGGATGATTACGCTTTTGGTGGCGGTGCAGGAATGGTGATGATGATAGAACCAATTGCCAATTGTATTAACGATTTAAAAAGTAAACGGACTTACGACGAAATTATATACATGACTCCTGATGGAGAAACATTGAAACAAACCACCTGCAATCATTTATCGACTTTAAAAAATTTAATTGTGCTTTGTGGGCACTATAAAGGAATAGATGAGCGCATCAGAGAACATTTTATTACTAAAGAAATCTCGATTGGAGATTATGTATTAAGTGGAGGAGAGTTACCCGCAGCTGTTTTGTGTGATGGCATTATTCGTTTAATTCCAGGAGTTTTAAATGATGAAACATCTGCTTTATCCGATTCGTTCCAAGATAATTTACTGTCCCCTCCTGTTTATACTCGTCCTGCTGACTATAATGGATGGAAAGTGCCAGAACTTTTAACAAGTGGAAACACTAAGAAAGTAGAAGAGTGGAGGCATGAGCAATCTATAGAAAGAACTAAGTTAAGAAGGCCTGATTTATTGCTTTAACCTAACAAACAACCCTCTGTTAATTATTCATTTTAAAAAACGTATTAGCTTTTCATATACTGCTTATTTTTAGTAGATATTAAAACTAGTAAACGTGTCGAATAGAACTGCTACCCAAAAATTAAAAACATCTTCAGTTACCGTTATCATTAGTCTGGCTTTGGTATTATTTATGCTTGGACTTTTAGGATTGGTGGTTATCAATGCTAAAAAATTATCTAACCATATTAAAGAAAATGTAGGCTTTCAAGTAGTATTAAAAGATACTACGACAACCGCCGAATTAGATATTTTAAAACAAGAACTTAGCTCATCAGCTTTTACCAAAGAGGTAGCTTATATTAGCAAAGATGAGGCAGCTAAAAAATTACAAAAAGATTTAGGCGAAGATTTTATTACATTCTTAGGCTATAACCCTTTACTGTCATCATTAGATGTTAAATTAAATTCTGATTACGCTAACATTGATAGCTTGGCAGGCTTTGAAAAACAAATCATGCAAAAACATTTTGTGAAAGAAGTGATTTATCATAAAGACATGATTAAGCAAGTAAATGATAATGCCAAAGTAATTAGTATTTACATTTTAATTTTTAGCGGCTTGTTATTAGTAGTAGCCATTGCTTTAATTAATAATACCATTCGTTTATCGATTTACGCTAAACGTTTTTTAATTAGAACCATGTATTTAGTTGGAGCTACTCAAGGCTTTATTCGTATGCCATTTATTTTAAAAGGTGTTCGTCAGGGAGTTATTGCCGGATTAGTTGCTGGGTTTTTATTAGCAGGCTTCCTAGTATTAAGTACGCGTTATATTCCTGATTTGTTGCAATTACAAGACCCTAATTTATTAGCAGTATTGTTTGGTGGCATTGTCGCTTTAGGCGTTTTAATTTCTGGTTTAAGCGCTGCTTTATCTGTGAGCCGCTATTTAAGATTAAAAACCGACGATTTATATTTTTAAAATCATTATAAGCAAACCCACATATTTTAAAGTTAGCATCATAACTTCTATTTTATGTTTAATAACCTTGTTCGCATTTCGTAAGCAACAAGTACCTAGTCTTACTATCCCTAGTGGTGCAACTATTGCTACACGTTTTGCATTACCAACCAATTACACAAGAGTTACTGTAGAAAAAAATTCCTTTGCTGAATTTCTTCAAAAAACTGAACTAAAATCGAATGGTACTTTAGTGCATTACTATAACGGAAAAGAAAAACCAAATAAAGTAGCGGCTGCTGTTTTAAATATTGATGTGGGCATAAAAGATTTACAGCAATGTGCGGATGCTGTGATGCGATTACGTGCAGAATATTTATACCAAAGCAAACAATACAGTACCCTGCATTTTAATTTTACCAATGGATTTAAAGCAGATTATGCAAAATGGCGAACGGGCTATCGTATAGCAGTAAAAGGAAACAAGGTGAGTTGGGTGAAATCCACCAAAGAAAGCATTTCGTATCAGTCTTTCAGAGAATATATGAATATGGTGTTTACTTATGCAGGAACAGCGTCTTTGTCAAAAGAGTTAAAACTGATTTTTCAAAAAGATATGCAGATTGGCGATGTATTAATTTTGGGAGGAAGCCCTGGGCATGCTGTTATTGTTGTTGATATGGCAATAAATATAAAAACAAATGAAAAATTATTCATGATAGCTCAAAGCTATATGCCTGCGCAGGACATTCATGTGCTAATTAATAAAAATGATCCTGCTATTTCTCCATGGTATAAATTAGATTTAGGGGCAGAACAAATAAATACACCTGAGTGGGATTTCTTTGGAAATGAGCAATTGAAAAGATTTTAATTTGTTGATTTTTTGCTTGGATAAAACATAGCAAAAAAACCAATCACCCAATCCATTAAAAAAGGAAACTTGTAATACAAATTAGTGAAAGTCGTTTTATAAAAATAATTTTTGGAATATTTTTTATGTATGTCTTTATCGTAAGCTTTCATAAACTCTTCCGAAAAGTTATTTTCTTTAAAACATTTTTTTATTTGCCAGGCCGCATATCGTCCAGATGACATGGCAGGCCCAATGCCTTCTCCAGTTGCTGGATCTACAATGGCCGCGGCATCACCACATAACAAAACTCTGTTTCCAGAGACAGGTAATTTAGAATTAAAATACCCAATCGGAATTGTCCAGCCTTTTATTTCTCCAACCAATTCAGCTTCTACAAAACGTGCTTTAAATTGTGGTGCTTCCTGCATTATTTCAGAAAACACTTTGCGCATATTAATTTTATGCTTTGCTAAGACATCTTTATCCGCTCCAATGCCAACGTTAGCTAAACCATCAGTTGAAGGAAATATCCAGAAATAGCCTTTAGGGACAGTTGATAAAAAATGTATCTCTAAACAATCTTGTTCTAAGCCTTTCACATTTTTATAATAAGCACGTAAGCCAGGATAAGTTTCTGTTAATGCTTCACGAGTATTGGTTAATGCTGATTGAACAATGGAGTGAGCGCCATCGCAACCAATAATTACTTTTGCTTTTAGCTCTTGTCCGTCTGATGTGGTAACAACCACAACATCTTTTTCAATAACAATTTTTTGTGCGCTTGTGTTTTCTAAAATAGTAGTATTGGTTTCTTCTTTTACCAGTTGCAATAAAAAATTATCAAATACAGTGCGCGGCAGGCTTGAGAAAAAACCTTTTAACTTTAGTTCTACTTTATAGTTTTTAGGAGATACAAATAAAGCTCGTTTAATAATGGCACCTTTATCAAGCGCAGAAAGTTTAGTAGCAAATTTTGGCGAAATGGTATTTAAAATTTTAATCGCGTAACCTCCATAAGCATCGCCACATACTTTTTCTCTAGGGAAAGATTGTTTATCCAGCAGTACAACATTCAACCCAGTATCAAACAAACCTAAAGCACAAGTGCTTCCAGCTGGACCTGCCCCGCATATAATGACATCGAATTCTTTCATTTAGTTTAATGCCAATATACTATAAAAAATACTGTACTTATATAAGCCCAAAAAATAGAAAACACAATATGAACGATGGTTTCAAATTTTTTCCCTCTCCATAACTCAGAAGAATAACCAAAAAACTGGACGAAGAAACGAATAATCCAAAATATAAATAGTCCAAGGGCTATTTTTCGACCTAATGGTGTTTCAATTAATTCTGAATAGGAGGTAATGCACAATAATCCCATTAACAATACAACTAATGCAATAAAAAAAGTGTGAATGTACATCATCTGCTTATTTATTAAAGAGAGAGAACCACATTCTTTTTTCCAATCAAATTTTTTAGGAAAGATGACATGGATAAAAGCTAAAAGAATAAGTAAGTATCCGATTATTTGAAGGTGTAATTCCATAGTATTAAAAAATTAAGGACAACATTTAAAAACAGACATGAACGGAGTGAATTTAGTTTCTTCAAATGAATTAAAGCCAGCACTTTCAAATGATTTCCTCCAAGTTGTTCTCGAAAAAAAATGAGTAAAACCAATAGAAAATGCTAGAAAATTTGGAAAATCTCGCAGGTGCTCCACCATAATTATTTGCCCGTTTTGTTTGCATACTCTATGGCATTCTTTTAAAAATTGTGTTTTTTCTTCTTGAGCTCTTATTTCGTGAGCAGCAGATAACAAAAAGATAATATCAATAGATTGGTCTTCTAAGGGAATGTAATTTGTTTTTATCTGTTGTGTATTTGGAAACACTTGACTCACTTTTCGAGCTCTTACAATAGCAGGTTCCGTATGCTGTTTGGGATTATAGAAATCAAATGCTTTTAAATTGGCTTTTGGAAAATTGTTTTGAATAATAAAACTTGTTTCATCAAAGCCTGCATTAATGTTTAGTATGTGTTTTGACTCGGAATCATTTAGAGTATATTTTTTTAGCCAATCAAAATTGTAATATCCCGAAAAATCATAAACATACGCCGATACAATTAACGGCATAATTAACCCATACATAAACGAAACTATGATAATCCAAAATAGTATATCAGGCCAGTTGAAAATTTTACCAATAGTTATTATTAAAGCCAAAACGATAAGACCTATCACATAAAAATGTCGGTTAAAACTTAAAATATTTAATACTCCCTGAAATGGTCTTCTTTTTATTTCCATTGTTCTAGTTTGCCTTTTTTCCAGTAGTAAGGAATGTTTTTAATAATGAATGCATTCGCCAAAACAACACCTTTTAAATTTAATTCGTTGATAAAAGAAACTGATTGCTCTTTAACATATACAGGATTAGGCGTCCAGTTTTCACGAACTCCTTCAATGATCAACACCTCTTTCTTTTCTTTATTATAAGTAAAGGTAAATGGCAAGGGTCCTGCAAATCTTCGTGCTTCTTTCCAATCTATAAAAGGAGAATGTTCGGGCAATGCTACTGTTTCATTTTCTATTTCATACTCTACATTCAAACCTGACAGGTTAGAACTTATCTGCGCATAGTTATTTTTTGTAGTTTGCTGAATATCGGTGGTCGTATAATTATAATGAGTAAACAGATTTCCAAAGAATTCCATTTTTTGTTTATCAGTCTGCGATTTTAAAATATATAAACCTCTTAATCTTTTACCTGCATTATTGGTATACCTCACAAAAACACGGTAACCAATTAAAAAGAAATCATTCCCCATAAATTTTGGAAATCCTTTTGGCCTTAGTTCTTTTGTTTGAACCATGGCTACCGCAATAAAAGCCCATTTGTCATTTAAGGTGTCTAATTCCAAGCACTCGGGAATTAAATGTTTAACTTCTTCTTTTGGAACAGCAAAGGTTAACACTAATGAGCTTTCAAAAAAAGCCTCCACAGCAAACGGATGATCTTTAAGAAATGAAAGCATATTATGTGTGTGGATTTAATTTTTTATGTAAAACAAATTCGTTGAAAAAAATGATACTGATAAATATCAATGCAAAAAGAGAATTGAATTTCCCCCATAATAATAAATCAGGGACTAAAAGGAATTCCATAGTATTCATTGTAGCAATAATGAGTATTTGTGCGATAGTATTAATGCGTGATTTGATTCCACTCACAATCCATACTGCCATTAAGATTTCTGAGACGCCAATCAATTTTGTAAAAAGAGGAGCGTGTTGGGCGCCTAAAATTTCTGAAACAATTTCTTCATGTCTTGGAACCAGATTCAGTACTTTACAAAACAATCCGTTTATAAACCAAACTGCTGCAATGGAATAGGTAAGTGTTTTATATATTGTTTTTTCAGCCATTAAAATGCTAATCAAATATAATCTATATAAAACAAAAAAAGACCGCCTTTTCAGACAGTCTTTAAGAAGGGTAAATGAAGGGGCTCGAACCCTCGACCCTCGGTACCACAAACCGATGCTCTAACCAACTGAGCTACATCTACCATTTTGGGCTACAAATGTAATGTTTTTTTTGTTTTTACTAAAATTTATAAGAAAAAAACCAGAAAATACTGTTGGGTGAGGTGTTATTAAACTACTGCATATGTTGGTAATAGTGCGGCTGGTTTTGGCAATGCGGTGCGAACCGCCATTCTGGGAAGTTTTTGCGGGGCAAATGGAGGTTGGCGCATTGCCTTGACTTTTTGTTTCTTTTTCGTCAAGGAAAAAGAAAAGCCCAAATTACTTAACTGTTTCTTTACTATAATTCACCATATAATGCAAACCAACAGATTCCTTGCGGCGCATGGCATGTTTGATAATTAAATAACCAATACAAATCAAATTACGAAGTTCACCTAATTTTTGGGTAACGGTAGTTTGTTCGTAAAGCGTTTCGTTTTCTTTGTACAAAATTTCTAAACGATCAAAGGCTCGTTTTAAGCGTAATTCTGAGCGAACAATACCTACGTAATTACTCATAATTTGTTGTACTTCGCGTTGCGATTGGGTAATTAGTACCATTTCCTCAGCATGCTCAGTTCCTTCTGCATCCCAGTTCGGAATGTTTTGAGTAAATGAAATATCAGATACTTTTTCTGTTGTTAGTTTGGCTGTTCTGTGAGCAAACACTACGGCTTCTAATAATGAATTACTTGCTAAACGATTAGCACCATGCAGACCTGTGCAAGCGCATTCGCCAACAGCAAACAGATTACCGATAGTAGATTGCCCATTATTGTCAACTAAAATGCCACCACATAAATAATGCATAGCTGGCACAACTGGTATCATTTTCACAAATGGGTCAATGCCTAGTTTCATGCATTTCTCATAAATATTTGGAAAATGTTCGATAAATGCTTTCCTATCTAAATGTCGGCAATCTAAAAATACAAAATCTTCACCTCGTGTTTTTAATTCGTTGTCAATGGCGCGAGCTACAATATCACGAGGCGCTAAGGACAAGCGCTCATCGTATTTTTGCATAAACTCTTTTCCATCTAATGTTTTTAAAACAGCGCCAAAACCTCTGATGGCTTCAGTAATTAAAAAACTAGGGTGTTCTCCTGGATTGTATAAAGAAGTTGGATGAAATTGCACAAACTCCATATCTTTTACTCGCCCTTTGGCTCTATAAACCATAGCGATGCCATCCCCAGTAGCAATGGTTGGATTAGTGGTAGTGGCATACACGTGGCCTACGCCACCAGTTGCCATGAGAGTGATTTTAGAAAGAACGGTTTCTATTTTTTGCGTTTTGATATTTAAAATATAAGCCCCAAAACATTGAATATCTTTTGAATGAGATGTAACAACTTCACCTAAATGATGTTGAGTGATGATATCAATGGCATAGTGATGGTCGAGTACGGTAATGTTTTTATGTTTACGAATTTGTGCAATTAAAGCACGCTCTATTTCGTAACCGGTAATGTCTTTATAATGTAAAATACGATGTTCGGAGTGACCGCCTTCTTTAGCTAAGTCATAAGAACCTTCTTTGTTTTTATCAAAATTAGCACCTAGTTCAATTAATTCACGAACACGCTCTGTTCCTTCTGTTACAACAACTCTCACGGTTTCCTCATCACATAAGCCAGAGCCTGCAATTAAAGTATCTTGTATGTGTTTTTCAATGCTATCTTTATCATGCCAAACGGCGGCGATGCCACCTTGTGCATATTTGGTATTAGATTCGTCTTCGTTGCTTTTGGTAACAATATAAACAGAGCCATACTCCGCAACTTTAAGCGCATAACTTAAACCGGCAATACCGCTACCAATAATTAAGAAATCTACTTTTTGTTGCATACGGTTATTATGAATTAGATTTTAATTGCTTCTCAACTCCCCTTCGACGCCGCTCAGGGTAAAGCTCAAAGTCACATTATTTTAATTACTTTTTTTCTAGAAGTCGTGCCACATATTTTCCTACAATATCAAATTCTAAATTTACAACATCGTTTACTTTTAAATGTTTAAAAACAGTGTTCTCAAAAGTATAAGGAATAATGCAAACCGAAAAAGAATCATCTTTTGAATCAACTACGGTTAGGCTTGTGCCATTGATAGTGATACTTCCTTTTTCGACAGTAATATTCCCTAGTTTGTTATTATAAGAGATAGTATAAGTCCAACTTCCTTTATTATCAACAATAGAAGACACAATACCTGTTTGATCTACATGACCTTGCACAATATGTCCATCAAAACGCCCGTTAGCTGGCATGCAGCGTTCTAAATTTACTTCATCGCCAACTTTCAAATTCCCTAAATTGGTTTTTTGTAAGGTTTCATCAATAGCAGTAACGGTGTATTGATGTCCGTTTATTTTTATAACTGTTAAGCACACACCATTGTGTGCTATGCTTTGATCTATTTTTAATTCGTGAGTAAAGGAACAGCTAAATGTAAAATGCACATTGCTATTTTCTTTTTCAATGGTTTCTACTTTTGAAAGTCCTTCTATGATTCCTGTAAACATGAGTCAAAGATAAAGACTTTATAATATATATTTATATAAATAATTTGTATCTTTATGTTATCCCCGCATTAATTTATAATAATTATGAAGCTGTTTATTATTTTTTTAGCGGTAACAACTATTGCATTTTCACAAAATAAAATTTCGGAGTCACTTGCTCCTAAAGGAGAGCATTTTGTTTTATACAACAAGTGTTTAAAGGCTATAACATTTTGTGAAATAACACAACAAAGTTATACAATATGCGGTTCTATAAAAAACTGTTATGGATTGTATGTTGTGCCAGGTGATACATTTTATTTACATATTGAAGATAAAAACCAGATGGAAGTTATTTCATCAGACATATCCTTTGGCGGCTATTTTTCAACCGTTAATAATTTTATTTTTCAACCAGTTGATAATAAATGTGTGCCGCAACAAGCCTTACAAATTGTGATTCCATTAACCGCAGCGTCCGGCTCTAGTTTTCAAATTGTAACTCAAAACATATCTTATGTTAATAATCCATCAATGCAACCAGGAACCCCATATCCCTTCGATATTTATGTGGGAGGGCAACAACCTCAATATACATTTGCTTTATCCGATTTTACTGTTTGCCCTACAGTTGAGGTTATTGATACGAATCAAGTTAATGTTTACGAAATTCATTCAGTTAAAAATAAAATCTCCTGTTCTCCAAACCCAACTAACCATAATTTAGAAATTGCGATACAAAATTTTCAAAAACTCATTAAATACAAATTATTTGATACACAAGGAAACATCGTAAAACAGGGAGTTTTTGAAACCAAAACAAATACCATTCAGCTAAATAGTTTATCATCAGGATTGTATTTTATTTCTTTTTATTTAGAGGAAAAATTAATTGAAATGCAGAAAATTATTATTACAAGATAAATTAGAAAAACGCCCTCACTTGAGCGCCGCCAATATTGATGATTTTACTATTTGGCGATTTTCGTCCGTCGTAATTAATACTTATTTGTATGTTGTTGGTTAAGTTACGTTGATAGCTTAATCCCCAAGTATAATTGTATCCTGTTTTTAAAGCATTTAACATTTCGTAAGCTACAGAAGTATTTTCCGCAGCATTATATGAAATAGTAATGAAATTTACTTTGCCAGTAATACTACCTTTTTCGACTTGATTGAATTTAAATTCCAAACCAAAATCATTCAGTTCTGCTTTTTCAGGAATTCCAATAATTATCGTTTCTGATCTATTAATGATATTTTGCTTTTTGTTGTGTTTATATAAAATACTAATTCTAAAAGCAGTATTAGGTTGATAGCTTAATTTTTGCTCCAAGTCATAGGATTCTATTTTATAGTTACGGGTGCTAAAAAATTCAGACACGGTTGATTTTATGCCATACACATTGGTACTATTTAAACTCCATGCTCTCGTTACATTCCATCGCCAACGCCATTCATGCGTTGTGTTTTCGCGAGTTTCGAAGCCGTTGGTTAATAATTGTTTACTCAGATTACTTTGATACGTATAGTCTGTGCCAAACACAGCAGCACTTTGATTAAAAAACAAACTTTGTCGTAATGAATAGTTTAATGCAGTTAAAAATGAATCTTTCAAACTAACGTTTGTAGGGTTAAACGTAAATAATTTCCCGTTATCATAGGATTTTTTATCTACCCGATAAACTGACTGTGTGGCAAAACGACTAACAAATTTTAGAGCTTTTCCTGAACTATCTTTTAAAAAAACAGAAGGTCGAAGGTTTAATGAAAAACTAAATTGATCGTGCAATACTTTTACATATTGATTTGTAGGCGTGTATACTTTAATGTACAGGGCTTGGTCAGCAAACTGTGCAATTTCAAATTCATTTAATTCGGCTATGCCGTTATTGTTATAATCTTTCCAAACATAAGTTCCTTGCCCAGCGGCTACTAATAAATAATAGTATTCTTTTTTATTCTCTAAGCCATAGCCCGTTTCATAAAACATACTGGAAGTAATAAAACCGTTAACTAATCGTGGAGAGTATTCTATTCTACTCAATAAAGTATTGTCAGGTTTAATGGTCATCGAATCTCTTTTTAATTTTAATTCACGATAAGTAAACACTACTGAAAAAGGGTGATTACGAATACTATTGATATTTGCCGAAAACCCAGTATTTTGTGCGTAAGTAGAATCTTTTAAAACAGAATTGTAAGCTTGTTTATCTCTACGTTCTCTGTAAAATATTTTATACAAATTACCACTTGTATCTTTATTGGTAATGTTTCCTTCCCACTCCCAAAACTGGTAGCTGCGAGATAATAAACTATCGGATGTATTTTTCCTAAATCTATTTTGTTCAAATTCATCTAGGAAATTTACTCTCAATTTCCAAAATGACTGCGAAAAAGAGGCTTTGTGGCGGTAAAAATTACTAAGTTGCGAATTGTAATTACTAGTTAAGTATGAGCCATTGTAGGTAATGCCACTTGTTTTTGTATTATAAAAACTTTGCACGCTATGTTTTAAACCATCATAAAAAACTCCCTCTTTAAAAAAGCTAACGCCATATAATAACTTCAATTTATTGTTTTTTTGAACTCCTACTTGAGCAAAACCTACATGTTGGTCGGTGTTGATAGGCGCGCTGATTGGTCGGTTCCAATCTCTTTCAAATTCGATTGCTCTGTAACGCTCAATGGGATTAAAATTTTGTTGAACGTATTCGTAACCTAAATTGTAAACAGCATTTAAAGATTGTTTAGTAACCGTATCCTTTTTTATAACGCTTTGGTTGTTGCTATTTACTTTGAGGCCATAACCATCATCGTTTTGAGAATTAAATTTACTAAAGGTGTTAATGTCGTTTTTGGTATAAACGCCTTCTACATCTAAATTATGATTTTTATTAAATTCATAATTGGCACCAGCTGTAAACATTTGTTTTTTCTTAGGAGTAATCAAAGGAATAACTGGCTCGTAATTGCCTTGCAACAAACCACCAGCTGGCGCCACCCATTTATATACTTTACCGTTAGCGGTTGTTGATATTTGAATATAGTAACCGTTATTTTCGCCCACATAACTATATTTCACAGTATATTTTGCACTATCAGGATTCGTAGAATAAACAAAAACATTAGGATAAAGTTGAGCAGAAACAACGGTATCTTTTTTCCAATAAAACACATCTGTTGTATTAAACGTTGCCAAGGTAGCGCCACTAGTAACGGCCTTACTTAGTGTGTCGCCAATATTAAACATGGTGAGTTTTTGTTGTTCTGTTAATGTTTGTTGTAAGGTTTTGTTTTTATTGTCCTGCTCACCAAAAAAATTAAGTCGCACTTTTAATTTTTGTGCTTCTATTTCTTCACTAAAAAAATAGAGTGAGCGTGCATAGTTTCTTTCGGCGTATTGAAACTCTGCGATAATACGTTTGTCTTTTGTGATAATTTGTTTGGCGGTAAAGGTTAATTCTGATGTATTATAATCAATGATATAATCGTTCTCTTGCCCACGTTGTAATAATCGTCCATCCACATAAATCCGCTCAGTACCAGACAATACGATAATAAACAACTCGTTGTTGTCGCCACGCAAACGATATGGACCTTGATTGTTTTCTGTTCCCTGAATAACATTTCGCGCAAACTTCCCTTTACTAACAGCACCACTCACTTGCGTTTTAAAAATGACTTGTTGCTTATTAATTGTATCGTAATAATTATTAGAAAAATAAGCACCTTGTGAGCGTTTATAAAAATTCATAAAGTAACTGTTAGGTCGTTGTAATTGAAAATCACCTACAATGAGCTTGGAATTTTTATTTGATAATTGCACAAATACTTTATCAAATTCTTGCAATTGAGCAGTTGTTCCATCTGCCTGAAAAGGAATATTATCATCTGTGGCAGCCAATAATAAATCTACTTCCTGTGTTAATTTACCACTTACTTGTAAGTTCAAACTCGAGTTAACCACTACATCTTGATTGTTACCAAAGCTAATTCCACGGCTGATGCTGCCATTTTTATTTAATCCATCGGACACAAAAGATTCGCTAGCGGCAGTAGAACCAGCAAAAGCTAAGGTGAGTGGATTAGCAGGTAGTGTTAAATCTTTAGTAAGTTGAGAGATACTTTGATGATAATAGTTTTTTTCGAAATTATAAGGAAACGTTTTATAGTTAATCGATAAGGGATCCATAGGTTTTACCTTGAATATAATAGCCTTTAAAGGATAGTTAATGCGATAAGAGGAAGTATCTAATGGATTACCTTTCGAATAAAGTTTTAGTGTGCCAGGAACTAAACTTAAAGTATCTAAAAAAAGCGTGTCGGATTTTACAAAATAGTATTTCTGTTTTAGGTTCGTTTGAGATTGGGCATGAATAAAAAACCCACACAAAAAAACAACTATGAAAATAAACCTAAAAACCACAATTTGCATAACGATTTATAAAGATAGAAATTGTATTTTTAAGGCATAATTATAATTTACAATGAAGATTATCACTTATAACGTAAACGGTATTCGTGCCGCTATGGGTAAAGATTTGGTTGGCTGGTTAAAAGCTGCAAATCCAGATGTATTGTGTTTGCAGGAAACAAAAGCAAATTCAGATCAAGTGGATGTACGAGCCTTTGAAGCACTTGGCTATCATTTATATTGGTATTCTGCTCAAAAAAAAGGGTATAGTGGAGTTGCTATTTTCTCTAAACTAAAGCCTAAACATGTTGAATATGGCTGTGGCATTGAAAAATATGATTTTGAAGGAAGAATCATCCGATTGGATTTTGATACATGCTCAGTGATGAGTGTTTACCACCCAAGCGGAAGCAGTGGTGATGATAGGCAAGCCTTTAAAATGCAGTGGTTGACTGATTTTCAGAAATATATAGATCATTTAAAGACGAAATTCCCGAATTTAATTTTGTGCGGCGATTATAACATTTGCCATAAGCCAATTGATATTCATAATCCTAAATCAAATGCTAATACCTCAGGTTTTTTGCCTGAAGAAAGAGAGTGGATGGAACAGTTTATTCAATCTGGATTTACTGACTCTTTTAGGCATTTTAATCAGGAGCCACATCAATACAGTTGGTGGAGCTATAGAGCTGGGTCGAGGGGTAAGAATTTGGGTTGGAGAATCGACTATAATTTAGTGGCTAATCACCTAGAAATTCATCTCAAAAGAGCAGTGATTTTGCCTGATGCAATCCATAGCGATCATTGCCCTGTGCTACTGGAAATCGATTTTTAAGAAATTAATCTAATTTTTTAGTTTTTTTAGTTTTTTACATTATATTTGTCCTTACTATAAACTTATGTACCTAGGTATGAAAAAAATATTTATTCCACTAGCAGCAAGCTTATTCACTTTAGGCTTAGCTTCTTGTAGCTCATGTTCAGACGATAATAAAGATAATCACGACGGCTCAGAAGGCAAAGGCGGTGTATTTATGGGCGGAGTGATGCGCATGAATGAAGTGGAGGCTTTTAAAAGTTTAAACCCTATTGCTGTCAATGAAAATGTTGGCTTCCATATTGGTTGTCAGCTATTTGAAGGTTTAGTTAAGTTCGATCAAAATGATTTATCAATTAAACCAGCAGTTGCAAGATCTTGGGAGTCTAATGCAAACCAAACAGAATGGACTTTTCATATTCGTCAAGGTGTTAAATTTCATGCGGACGCTTGTTTTCCTGATGGAAAGGGTAGGATTGTAACCGCTAATGATGTTAAGCTATGTTTTGAAAAATTATGTACTGCTGATCCCAATAACGCTCAATTTGATGTAACCCTTAAAGATCGTGTAGTTGGCGCAAATGAGGCGTTTGAGTCATCAAAAGCAGGCAAAAATATAGCGGTTTCAGGAATTAAAGCAGTAAATGATACAACATTAGTAATTACTTTAAAATCACCATTTGCGGGATTCTTAAATATTGTAGCAATGCCAGGATGTTGGATTTATCCAAAAGAAGCTCTAGATAAATATGGCTTAGACTTACGTGTTCATCCAGTTGGTACTGGCCCTTTTTACCTAGAAACAGTTAAAGAAGGCGAAGTTTTAATCATGAAGAAAAATCAAGATTATTATGGAGTTGATAAAGACGGTAACAGATTACCATACTTAGATGGCTTGAAATACACATTTATTCGTGAAAAAAAAGCGGAAATTTTAGAATTTAAATCCGGTAATTTAGACATGGTATACCGCTTGCCGGTTGAAATTTTTCCAGAAATTATGGGTGATTTA
Source organism: Bacteroidia bacterium (assembly GCA_046594225.1). Taxonomy (GTDB): domain Bacteria; phylum Bacteroidota; class Bacteroidia; order B-17B0; family Aurantibacillaceae; genus UBA4416. Next base: position 29,330 of record JBKJPW010000116.1, on the reverse strand, counting down.
GAGCACGCTAAAGATCGTAAAACTGAATTTCAAATATTAAGCTCTACGGCCTTTAACACAAACTATCTTGGATTTAATACAGCAAGTCCAGTGTTTGACAAAAAAGAAGTGCGTTTAGCCTTTAATTTTGCTATTGACAGGCATAAAATCTCTGATTTCACTTTACAAGGTGAGGGAAATCCTGGAGATTATGGCATTGTACCTTATGTGAAAGCGTTTGAAGATGATGGCTATAAGTTTAAAGACTTAAAGGGTTACACGTTTGATGTGGCAAAAGCAAAAGATTATTTAAGTAAAGCGGGTTTCCCTGACGGAAAGGGCTTCCCAAAGGTTATCTTACAAATTAATAGTGGTGGAGGTAATAATATTTTAGTAGCTGAAGTGGTGCAAAAAATGTTGAAGGAAAATTTAAATATTGATATTGAAATTAATACAGTTCCTTTTGCTGAACATATTGAACAAGTGACTTCTGGTAAGACAGATTTTTTCCGATTTGCTTGGATCGCAGATTATCCAGATCCAGAAACATTTTTAACAATTTTTTACGGTAAACACGTTCCTTCTGGCGCTACAGAAAAATCATTTATTAATTACACAAGGTTTAAAAACGCTCGTTTTGACTCTTTGTTTGCAGCGTCATTTACTGAGCCAGATAAAGCAAAGCGTTACGCTATTTTATCTAAAGCTGAGCAAGTATTGTTAGATGAGGCACCATTTATGCCAATATTTTACGATGAAAATTTCCGTTTAGAGCAATTATACGTTCGTAATTTCCCTGAAAATGCGATGAACTACATGGATTTATCAGTAGTGTATTTAATACCAAAAGATAAGATGCCTAAAAAATAATTAGTGATTAAATTGCAAAAAGCCGTCCGCTAGCTAGCGGACGGCTTTTTTGTTTTAAGAAAACGATAGTTAATAAAACCTATGGTAGATTTTACCAAATCATTGATTTTTAGTAAATTCGCATATATGACAACCATTTCTAAAAAAAATAATGCAGATAGTAAACAAAGTTTAGCTATCATTTGCAATGCCTTTAAAAATAAATCAGAATATAATTTAACGAAAGAACAAGTTGACTATATATCTAATGATATTAAAGTAAATGATAAAAAATTTATTTGCATCAACACGTTATCTCGGTTGGTTTTTGTAATTGTTGTGGATGAGAAAAAAAACCATTACTCTATGTTGGAGTCCATTCGTAAACATGGCACTACAATCGCCGATACAATTAATTCCGAAAAACGCTCTGCAGTATATTGCGTTAATGAATTATCAAATGCAGATTATTCTTTAGCATTAGCGGAAGGAATTACTTTAGCTAATTACCAATTTATCAAACATAAACTAAGCGCTAAAAAACAAGCGAATACTTTAAAAGATGTTTATGTTGTAGATTCAAAAACCTCGTCACAACATATTTCTAATTTATCTATTGCTATTGATGCTACTTTAAAAGCACGTGATTTAGTTAACGAGCCTGTAAATGTTTTAAATGCAACTGATTTAGCGAATGCATTTAAAGCCATGGGTAAAAATGCTGGCTTTAAAGTGGAGGTATTTAATAAAGCTAAAATCAAACAATTAAAAATGGGTGGTTTGTTGTCGGTGAATCAGGGAAGTGTTGACCCGCCAACATTTTCGGTAATGGAATACAAACCTAAGAATCCAAAAAATAAAAAACCTTACGTATTAGTGGGCAAGGGTGTTGTTTATGATACAGGCGGATTGAGTTTAAAGCCTACGCCAAATAGCATGGACTTAATGAAATGCGATATGGCTGGGGCAGCAGCTGTTGGCTGTACTATGTATGCCATTGCCAAAGCAAAATTAAATGTTCATGTGATTGCTTTAGTTCCTGCAACTGATAACCGACCAGGTTTTAATGCTTTTGCGCCCGGCGATATTATTACGATGATGGATGGTAGCACCGTAGAGATGCTAAACTCAGATGCAGAAGGACGAATGATATTAGCGGATGCCTTACATTTTGCTAAGCGCTATAAACCAGAAATGGCTATTGAATTATCTACTCTAACTGGCGCAGCTGCCGCAGCTATTGGTCAGTATGGAATTGTGAGCATGGGTACTGCAACCGATGAACAAAAAACAAAGTTAACGGTTAGTGGATTGCGTATGCATGAACGCTTGGCTGAATTTCCATTTTGGGATGAGTACGATGAATTATTGAAATCAGATATTGCCGATCAAAAAAACTTAGGAGGCCCTTACGGTGGAGCTATTACCGCAGGAAAATTTTTAGTAAAATACACAGATTACCCTTATATGCATTTTGATATAGCGGGCCCCGCTTTTGTAACAGCTAAAGATAGTTACAGAGGTAAAGGAGGAACAGGCTATGGAGTAAGATTATTATTTGACTTTTTCTCAAACTTATAGATTGAAGTTTTTATTATATATTATATTATTTTGTTCGGTATTGAGTTATGCTCAAACTAATACGGGAGAATCTTTAATTGTAGTGCATTATGATGAAGGTAATAAAATAAATCTTGGCCAATTAATTTACCGTTACAACTTTGTGAATAATGTGTATGCAGGAAGAGAGCAAATATTATCGGTAATTGGAAGAAAAGACAATAAAGATTATGTGAGGTGTGATAAAGGGATTAATACATTATATAAAGATCGTTATTTGGTATCAGGTATAGGTAATGTAATAGATCTTATAGAAAAAAAAGTACTATATGATGGCACTGGAAAATTAGTACGATGTTCAAATGATAGCGTTATATTTTTTATTAATGATATTTTTAAAGGAAAATACTATGCTTACTTTGATTTGAAGACAAATACCTATTCTGAAATTAAATCATTGACATTTAAAGCCATCATTGGACAGGATATAGAGTTTGATAGAAGTAAGTCGCCCTATAAACTATTGTACTATCCGCAAAATAAACAAAAAATTGTTTTAATGGATGACGCAGGACACGGAGGCGTAAGTTCTAAAGACAAAAAGGCTGACATTCCAATTTATTGGGTAGATAATAACACCTTTATTTTTCCTAATATAAAAATTACAGATTTAGAAGGTAGTATTGTGAAATATAACATTTCTACTAAGACATCAAAAATAATTGGAACATTTAATTCTACGGCTAATGTGCCAGCAACCTACGAATTAGTTAATAGTGTTGATTGTTATATTGAATTTTATTTTAAGAATAAATTATACTGCATAAATGCTGCAAAGGAAACAATGTTGCAGTCTAATTTTAAAGAAATTGATAAAAATTTTTCTGTTGAGGTTGAGCCTAAACCTAAAGGAAGAGCTGTTTACTATAAAGGAAAAGAAATAGGAAGATATCATTTTGATTTAAAAAACTTTAAAGCATCAACAAATTATGCAGCACTTGTAAAAGAAATAGTTATGGGAGATGAATCATATCAGCAAGGAATGTCTGTTTTTAATGTAATAAATTCTAAATGGGAAAGTATTGATGGCGAAGAAGTAGCATCATTAGTAGGTTGGATTAAAAAATAAATTATGATAGAAAATAAAGTAGTAGTAGGAATATCTCAAGGAGATTTAAACGGCATAGGATTAGAAATCATTTTAAAAACATTATCTGAACCAGGTTTATCAGAAATATGTGTTCCTATTTTGTTTAGTTCTCAAAAAACAGTTTCTTATTTTAGAAAGATGTTAAATATGGATGAGTTTAATTTTAATCCATTAAGAGATTTTAATAATGTGCATACCAAAAAGCCAAATGTATTTATTTGTTATGAAGAAGAAGTAACCATTGAAATGGGTAAAGCTACTACGCTAAGCGGAAAGTATGCCAAGTTATCTTTAGAAGCAGCGACGATGGCTTTATTTGACAAAAAAATAGATGTATTAGTAACGGCTCCTATTAATAAGCATAGTATGCAGGAAGCAGGATTTAATTACCCTGGCCATACAGAGTATTTGGGTGATAAACTAGGAGGTAAACCTTTAATGCTGTTGTGTTCTGGTGATTTACGTATTGCTGTTGTTACTGGGCATGTTCCCGTTAAAAATATTGCAGAACACATTACGATTGAAAACGTATTATCAAAAATTACTCAGCTTCATTCATCTTTAGTAAAAGATTTTGGTATTCGTAAACCTAAAATAGCCGTATTAGGATTAAATCCCCATGCAGGCGAAAATGGCACTATTGGTCACGAAGAAAAAACATCTATTATTCCAGCTGTTGAAAAAGCAAAAGAAACAATGATGGTTTATGGGCCGTATTCCGCAGATGGTTTTTTTGGAAACAATACTCAGGCAAAATTTGATGGTGTATTGGCAATGTATCACGATCAAGGATTAATTCCTTTCAAAACATTAGCATTTGGACATGGTGTTAATTTTACTGCTGGATTAGATTTTGTGCGCACTTCACCCGATCATGGAACAGCATACGAAATTGCCGGAAAACAAATCGCGGACGAATCTTCTTTTAGAGACGCTATATATACAGCTATTGATATATACCGCAAAAGAGAATTGTTGGAAGAAATTTCAGTTAATCCTTTAGCTTTTTCGCCTATCAAAAGGGAGAGAGGGTAGTTTATGATATGTAAAGGAAACTACTTGGAATGAGACCTATATTATATGCCGCCAAGAATAATTCTTTTAAAAACATCTAAAGCTCCATCATTTAATATCGTTATTATATAACAGAGCTGCTTTCCTGATATGTTTATTTTTTAGCGACTTATAAATTTGTGCCGTTACAATAGAAATCACGCAAGCACTTAAACCACTTATAAAATATACTTTTGCTTTCAGTTTTTCATCTGGCGTATTATACCGATGTTGTCGAGCAAAGTAAACACCTCCAATTGCAGTTACAGGAGCAATAATATTAAAAGCAATTTGTCCATTACGTTTACTATCTGCCTCTACTAAAGCGCCATTCAACTCATCTGAATTTGATTGCGTGTCGCGCTTCATCATCATTTTAAATGCAGCTTTATGGCTTATGTCTGCATTATTAATAGCGATATGTTTGCCTTCCACAACAAATAAATTAAGGGGAGATGTGGCACCAGAGGTTTTTTGTTTCAACTGAAATTTAGATTCTTCTTTCCCATTTTCATAAATAATTCTAACAATCTGTTCATTAGCAATTATTCTAACAACACCATCAGGGTTATAAAAATTCTTATAACTAACTTCTGTTTTTGAGATTTCTAAAACCCTAACTAAAAGTGTTTGAGAAGTATTAGTATAAATAGTGTCCTGCGCAAAAGTACTTGCGCTAATAAAGCACAGAAATAATAATCTGAAATAATTATTGATTATATAGGTTAACAAAGGCGTTACGCTTTTTCTTTAAATTTATATTAATCGCTATAGAAGTGCCACCTAAAATAACAGCTAAAGTTCCAAATAAAACAGGTGGAGCTGCATATATAGGGTCAACATAGCTACCGAAACTAGCAGCACTAATCAAAGTGTATAATGCGGCGCCGCCAATAGCGATCCCCCCAAAAATAATAGCACCAGTGCGTGTTCCATCTTGATGTCTTTTTAAACTTCTCATTGCTCTAGCATCTCTCATTAACTGATCATGTCTAGATGGATCAGGATGCCTATCTACAAGCCTAATTAACGAGTTTTGACTTCTCTTTGTATCTGAATAAGTGATTTTTTCATAATTAATATCAACTGGCGATGAATATGTAACAGTAAGAGGTTGATTGATGGTTGTTTCAACAACAGCTGGCTTTATGATTTCGGTGTATCCGTTTTTATATACAATTTTCGAAATATCATTTTTGTCAATAATATACATCGGCCCATCTGGCATTTCGAGTTTTTTATATTGCACTTCTGTTTGCGAAACTTCTTTCACTAATACTACAATATTACCTGCTTTCTTATAAAAAATAGTGTCTTGCGAAAAACACTGAGAAGAAATAATAAGTAGTGTCCCTAAAAGTAAACTTGATTTTATGTTAGATAATTTCATGATTTAATTGTTATAAAGATTTACAATGTCAATACGTTTTTTCATTCGTTTGTGTTTATTAATTCCAGAAAGCACTGCTCCAGTAATACCAAATGTTGCGCCAGCTGCAAGCCCTATTACAAGAGGAGTTGCGTCTTCAAAAACAAATGCAGACATAAAGCCAATATAAGGCAATACCAAGCCAGCTCCTAAACCTACAAAACCAAATAAATATTGTTTTTTCTTGTAGGACTTCATTACTAAATGTTCTTTATACAGTGCTGCTTTTTTTTCAGGATTTGGAACATTTGAAATAAGACGATATAAGCGTGCTTCTCCAACCGCATTTCCATGATGTGATAATCTATTTCCGTAAATCAATATTTTTTCGCTGTCGTATGAAGAAAGCGGAGCTCGGTATACGGTTAATGGCTCTTGGACTGCTGGTTTTATTTTACTAGCAACAGTAACTGAATCAACATGTCCGTTAGAAAATTTAATGTATCTAATTTCATTTTTGTTTGCAACATATAATGGCCCCGATAAATTATCGAAACGTTGATATTTTATTTCCTCAATTCCTATTTCAATTACCTTAACAGCTTGAGGAGTTTTATTAATAAAGTGAATAGTGTCTTGAGAATAGCAAAATCTTGTTATCACAAACAGACAAAATAAAACAGAAATTGATTTCATAAGGAACATTTAGCATAGTAAATATATCATTTAAATTTTACAAATAATCTCCGCGGCCTTTTCTAAAGTTTCTTCTTTTTTGGCAAAACAAAAACGTAGTAACTGCTGCTGCTTTTGATTGGTATAAAAAACAGATAAAGGAATGGAGGCTAACCCTCTTTCTTTAGTTAATCTAATAGCTAAATCTGTGTCTTTTTCATCTGTAATGTTTTTATAACTCATTAGTTGAAAATAGGTGCCTGTGCAGGGCTCTATTATAAAACGAGAACCAGAAACTAGTTTTCTAAAATAATCACGTTTGCCCTGATAAAATTGATGTAAATCTTTGTAGGCCGTTTCATCTTTCAAATATTCGGCAAGCGCCATTTGAAAAGCATGATTTACAGAGAACACTAAAAACTGATGTACTTTTCTAAATTCTTGTATGATTTCTTTTGGAGCAGCAACATAACCAATTTTCCAACCAGTAGCATGAATCGTTTTTCCGAAAGAAGAAACAATAATAGACTGAGCTGCTAAATTTTTGAAACGAGCTACACTTTGGTGTGGTTTCCCATCAAATACCATGTGTTCGTACACTTCATCGCTAACAATAATAATATTTTTATTTGCAACTAATTTTTCTAATTCCTTTAAATCATTTTCGCCCAAAGTTGTTCCACTAGGGTTGTGTGGCGAATTAATAATAATCATCTTGGTTTTATCCGTTATGGTATTTTTAACTGTATTCCAATTAATGGTAAAATTTGGATATTCTAATTGTATAGGTTTTGCAACACCACCATTTACTTCAATAGCAGGGATATAACAATCATACATGGGTTCAAACACAATCACCTCATCATCTTTGCCTATAAATGCAGCAATACTTGTAAAAATACCCTGTGTTGCTCCAGCGGTAATGGTAATTTCTGTGTCGGGATGATAGGCAGCTCCGTAACAATTTTGCAATAATTCACTTATTGTTTCCCTTAATGGCTGAACACCCGTCATAGGCGCGTATTGATTATATCCAGAGGTCATGTATTTTTGTACCAATGCTAATAATTTTGGATGACAATCGTAATCCGGGAAACCTTGAGAAAGGTTAATGGCATTATATTCTTTGGCTAATCCACTCATAACAGTAAAGATGGTAGTGCCAATATTTGGTAATTTTGAATGAATCTGCATATTTTTTTGTAATAATTAGACTAAGTTGCTAAAAAAATCTTATTTTTGCTACCCGTTCTTGGATTTTCATTAAAATAATAAAAACCCATTAACTAAATGGTCCTGTGGCCGAGTGGTTAGGCTCAGCTCTGCAAAAGCTGCTACTCCAGTTCGAACCTGGACGGGACCTCTTTAAACCTCCAATAAATTGGGGGTTTTTTTGTTTTAAATAAAATAATATTTACTGTGCTTAAAAAAACCTGGATATATTTTGTTTTACTGCTTTTGCAATCGCTGACTGAATTCAGTCAAAATCCGGTTGCATTTCAAATAACTTCAGAAGAAGGGCTACCTAATCAAACTATTTATAGCATTTTACAAGACAAAAAAGATTTTATTTGGCTAGCTACAGATGCTGGTTTATTTAAATTCGACGGCATCCGATTTTCTCAATATAAAAATTCAACACAAAAATCACGGACACTTACTGGCTTAGTTCAAAACACAAGTGGTTACATTTATGCTTACAATTTTAATGGTCAGATTTTTTATATTAAAAATGATTCTTTGCAATTGTTAGATTCCTGGGATAAAGGAAATGTCTCCAACACAAGTATTGATTATTATAATAATTTATGGGTTTGCCATAGTGCTGGCATTGAAATGCTTTCAGAAAAAACAAATAAATGGGTACATTATAGTGGCAATCCAAATAACAGTAAATTAAACAATACACATTCATGTTTTATAGATAAAGATAATTCATTTTGGTGCCTCACTTCAAATGGACTGATGCAAATTGACAATGGAAAAACGAATCATTATTCTATTAATTGGAATAAAAACAAAGTATCTGGCGAATATCAATTAGCTATTAATAGTAAAAATAAATTTGTGTTCAGTGTAGTTGATGGCGAAATATTTAAACTCATCAACGGAATAGTATGCCCGTTTTATTCAAAAAACTTAAACCCATTATTAGCCGATAAAAAAATAACTCGTGTTGAAGAGCATAACTCTGAATATTTATGGATATATACCTTTAGTGGCGTAATTAAATATAATATCAAGCAAGATAAAAGTGAATTATTTTTTGAAGATCAATCATTTTCATCTGGCATATGTGATGCAGAAAACACATATTGGCTGAGCTCTTTGCATGATGGGCTGTTGCGAATTCCAGAATTATCCTATAAACTATGGGAAATTAAAAACAATCAATCTATAAATTCTAAAATCCATAAATTAGTGAGTAATAACTCCAGTGTTTTTTTTGCTACAGTTGATGGAAGAGTAGGGCAATTAAATTATGAAAATAAATCCGCAGATTTAATCTCAGTTGACGCCAAATTAGATATTCAAGGGTTAGCTTTATCTGAAGACAATCAATCTGTTTTATATAGTATTCAAAATAATATTTATAAATCACAGGGTCAAAAAACAATTTTAATTAGCCAGCATCTGCCGCCAACTAAAGACGTTTTACAAATTGGTAATAGTTATATTGCGGGTACATCAAAAGGAACATTTTGGTTTAGTGAGGATGAAAATTCAAAAATAGATGAATTAACTAAGCAATGGACGAGATCAATTGCTTTTGATAAAACGAAAAACACCTTATGGTTAGCTACAAATGAAGGCATTAAGGCTTACACTTTTAAAAATAATCAGTGGAATTACTTAAATACATCTTTAGAGGGTATTCAAATCATTTCTCTTTATTTTTCTTCATCAAACAATAAACTATTCGCACTAAGTTTTAATGGAATTGTTTATGAAGTTTCTAATAACACAATTTCGCCATTGTTTACCTTGCAATCAAATATTACAGGTTACCAAATTAAAGTAAACTCAAGTCATTTATATGTAGCAACCAATAATGGTTTAATCGCATATAATTTTAAAACCAAACAAAAAAACACCATTAATAAGTTGTCTGGATTAATATCTAATAATATTCATAGCATAGATATAGATAGTAATTATATTTGGCTTGCAACAGCTAAAGGCATTCAACAAATTCCATTAAATATTAGCAACAAACAAACCTCGTCAAAAATATATCTCAAGCAAATCTTCATAAATAATAAAGTCGTAAATAGTACAAACGAATTAATTTTAAATTACAAAGATGAACTTAAAGTAGAACTTGATGCGGTGGCATTAAGTTCAGAAAATCAATTTCAATATGCCTACCGCCTTCACAAAAACAATGAATGGATATTTTTACCTGCTGATATAAAACACATTGAAATTCCATTTTTAAATGTTGGCGATTTTAATTTAGAAATTAAATTGATAGACCATCAGGGAGGAAATTCAATCAATAGCGTTGTTGTTTCTGGGTATGTAAGTCCTCCTTTTTATCAACGATGGTGGTTTTATGTTTTAATTATAATACTATGTTTAACTCTTGCAATGGCTATGTTTAAACAAAGAGTGAAAACTATACAAAAAAAACAAAGTAAAGAGTTAGAACGCATACAACTCGAGCATACGTTAAAACTATCTCAAGAAACTGCTTTAAGAGCTCAAATGAACCCTCATTTTATTTTTAATGTACTAAATTCTATTAAAGGATATATCTATGAAAACGACAAGAAAAAAGCAGCTAATTATTTACAACGTTTTTCTGATTTAGTTAGAAAAATACTTGAACAAAGTTCAGTATCTTGGGTTAAGTTGGACGAAGAGATTGAATTTTTAAAACTATATATTGAATTAGAAGCTATATTGTTTTCTGATGATTTTGAGTATAATATTGAAATAAACGAGACAATTGAGATAAGTCATATTTCAATACCATCTTTAATGCTCCAGCCATTTATAGAAAATGCATTTAAACATGGACTAAGGCATAAAGAAGGGAGCAAAAAACTAACTATAAGTTTTCAAGAATATAATAACCTATTAATTGTAACTATTAACGACAATGGCATCGGCCGAAAAAAATCACAAGTGATTAACTCTGAAAACGAAAACAAACATCAATCATTTTCTACCGAGGCAATTCATAGAATTACTGTTATTAACCAAAATAAACCTGGAATTGTAGCTATTGTTTACGAAGATTTATTAGATACATTTGGAAATAATTATGGAACCTCAGTAACCATAAAAATTAAACAACATGACTAAACTTAAGGCCATTATCATAGATGACTCGCCGCAAGCTAGAAAATTGCTTTCGTTAATGCTGAAAGAGTATAAATCTGATTTAGAAATTATTGGCGAGGCCGAAAATGCAAATTTAGGATTTGAATTAATTAAACAACATCAACCTGATGTTATATTTTTAGATATAGAAATGCCAGGTAAATCGGGCATACAATTAGCAGAACAACTTATTAAAGAAAAACTGAATCCTGAAATTATTTTTACCACGGCTTACAATGATTATGCACTAAAAGCATTTCGATTAAGCGCTATAGATTATTTATTAAAACCAATTAATGAAACTCACTTATTTGAAGCTGTTGAAAAAATAAAAAAATACACCCAAAAGTTGAAGAAGAAAAAAGGTTAAAAACATTTATTGATAATTATAGTAATACACTTCCAAAAACCATAAGTATTCCTTCTGCTTCAGGATTTATATTTCTTAAAACAGATGATATTACTTATATCAAAGCAGATGGCTCATACACACATGTTTTTACTATAAACGAAAAATTGATTACAGTTTCAAAAAATTTAAAATATTTTGAAACTGCCCTTGATGGTTACACTCAATTTATTAGAGTGCATCGCAGCTTCCTCATAAATTTACAACATATGAAAAAATTTGACAAACAAAACCGTGGGGAAATCATCATGAACGACAATACGATTATAGATTTGGCAAGAGATAGGCGCGATGCTTTTTTTAAAATTTTAGAAAAAACCACTTTGTAAATCCATTCACAAAGCCAAACGTGTTACTCACAAAAGCGCTATTTTTTGCATTTTAAAATTAAAGATATTTATGTTTTACTAAACCCTAAAACATGAAAAAACTTTTATTTATTATTTCAATATTATTTGCATTTAATGCAAATTCTCAAACTGGCGAAGCGCTTAATTTTGATGGCGTAAACGATTATGTTACCATCAATTCCCCTTATCTACCTGAGTATACCATTGAAACTTGGGTTAACCTAAATTCATTAGGACAAAGAAATATTATTGCAGGATCCGGATCAACTGGTCCCTTGAATTCATTACCAGTGGCTTTATACATAAATGCTGCGGGTAAATTTGAACATTTAGCTTTTGATGTTGCCAACAAAACTTTACAAAGCCCAATTACTATATCAACTGGCGTTTGGTATCATGTAGTCATCAGCGCTAAATCAGGGGGTAACATGAAGATTGTTGTAAATGGAAATGAAACTGTTTCATCTTTTCAATTTGGCACTCTCTGGACTAGTTTAACTCAGTTCAGATTAGGTTGTCAAACTATGAGTGGGTATAACTATTTTAGCGGCACACTTGATGAAGTTCGTATTTGGAACCGTCAATTATGTTTGGCTGAAATTATAAATAATAAGGATGGAGAAATCACCACGTCAGCTCCAGGATTAATGAAAAACTATCATTTTAATCAAGGTGTTGCTAGCGGCTCAAATCCAGGACTCACATCACTAACGGATGCCTCTGGGAATAGTTCAAATGGAACTCTAATAAATTTTGCTTTAAATGGTTCTATTTCAAATTTTGTTTCGCTAGGCGCTGTTACTTCAGGCGTTGCGGTTAGTTCTTTTGTATTGCCAACTATTAATATAAGTCCTTCAACAACCTTAGCTTGTGTGGGTTCTGTTGTTACATTAACAGCAACTGGAACCTCTACAAGTTATGAATGGGTTGGAGGAGGAGCCACTAATACACAGGCAGTTTCTATTAATTCCCCTTCCTCATACACTCAGTACGTTTATGGATATGATGCAAATTTTTGTTACCCACCTCCAGCATCCGTAACTATTCAAGGAGAAGGTGTTCCGAGTATATCAAATGATTATGGATATTTTTGCTCAGGAAGTAGTTATACTATTTCTCCTACAGTTAACTTTTATGGACCTATAACTTCGTACACATATAGCACTGGATCTAGCGTTATCACTCCAACAAGTACGGCGGGCTACACTGTTTATGGGGCTAACGCCGCAGGCTGTGTAGGAAGTGCAACTGGAACTGTTGAAGTTTGCGGAGCAAGTGGAAAATCACTAGATATGAATGGCTCTGATGATTTCCTGCAAACCGGAATAACATACAGTGTTTTTACTAGTAACTGGACATTAGAATGTTGGGCAAAAAGTCCAGCTTCCCCAACCACATCAGAACATAACGGCCCTATGTATGGTGAAAACATGGGTATTATATGGGATCATGGAAATGGTTTTTTTCTAGGGGGAGCAAGTGTTAAGGCTAGCTCGGGTACTTATTATGCTGCATCTTACGGAACCTTATCTCCAAATACATGGTACCATTTAGCAGCAACTTATGATGGAACTGTTTTAAGAGCCTACAAAAACGGCGTGTTAACAAACTCTGTCACTACCAATGGAGGTTTAGGAGTTGCTACAGGAAGTTTGATGCTGGGCCGTCACCCAACTTTAAATCAATTTTGGAATGGAACAATAGATGACGCAAGAGTTTGGACAGTAGCCAGAACATGTTCAGAAATTAACCAATTTATGAATACAGAATTAGTTGGTAATGAAATAGGGCTAAAAGCTTACTATAAATTTAACGAAGGAATTCCGGCAGCAAATAATATTAGTATCACTACTACTTCGGATGCAACTGGCAATGGATATAATTGTTCTATTGGTGGATTTTCAAGAACAGGAACAAGTTCCAATTATATGCTAGGGGCACCATTTGATGCTATTACTAATAATTGCGGCGTTGCAACAGGTATAAATGAGCAAACTAAAAACTCAATTATTATTTACCCTAATCCAACTTCAAACATTTTAAATATTGAGGTTCAACAAGAAACAAAAATTAGTATTGTAAATGTTTTAGGAGAAGTTATTAAAACACAAACCATTAACGGGAAAACCTCCATCAATGTTAGTGATTTAAACACTGGTGTATACTTTATTCAAGATACAAAATCAGGTAAAGCAATAAAATTTATTAAAGAGTAATAATAACACAAAACTAAATAACAAGTTTATGAAAAAAAATATTCTATTATCAATCGTAATATTAATACTTAACATCCAATTTACGATAGCTCAATGTGATGATTTTTATAGTACTGCAATTCCATCAGGAGACACGCTTCATTGCTCTGGAGGAGACATGTATAGAACTGCTGTAGCTTTTAATCCAGTAAAGCAATTATATTATAGTGTAAATGCAGGCGGATCTGCTTATGAGGAAGTTTTTGATATAAATGGGCAAAGATTGGCGGATGCAGTTTCTGTTGATTGGAGAGGACTATGGTGGAATCCAAATCAAAATGTAATTGAAGGAAACACTTGGGGTAACTATTTTGCAGTTGACAGCTTACAATCAAATGGGTATCTTGGGGGAACAATATATTCTTTTCCCGGAAACACTTCACCCCCAAATGTTCAATCTGCCGGAGCATATGATCCTTCTCAAGATCTAATTTATTACTATTACAATGGTACATTATATGGGGAAAGCAGAATTGGATTTGTAGATATTACTCCTATAGCATTAACAGGTCTTGCATCATTTACTGATGTTATTTCACACTCCCTTTTTTACTATAACTGTCCAGGCAAAGAAATCGTTTTATTTGAAAATGGGAGTTTATATAAAAGATTACTCTTTTTTAATAAATCAACTGGAGCATTTAGTGCAGCAGTATTATTACCTTCTTCGCTAGGAAGTATCACATACACGGGTGGGAGCTTTTCATATGCAAACGAAATGGTTTGGCTATTTAATTTTAGTATAAATAAATGGGTTGGTTACAATTTTATTCAATCGAATGTTGGAGTAAATGAATTAAAACAAAATCAAGTTTCAATCTACCCTAACCCAACTTCATCAATCTTAAATATCGAAACTCAGCAAGAAACTCCAATTACGATTGTAAATATTTTAGGTGAAGTTGTGAAAACTGAAACTATCATCGGTACATGTAAACTAGATGTGAGTAATTTAAACACTGGTGTATACTTTATTCAAGATACAAAATTAGGTAAAGCAATAAAATTCATTAAAGAATAGTTTATAGTTAAAACAACAGCAAACGCCTGTCGGTATATTTATACTTGGCAGGCGTTTTTGTTTTAATCAATCAGTTTGTATTTACTATGATATATGATAATTATCACCTCATAAGCGTTAAAACGTTTATACATTTGATAAGAGTAATTGTATTAATCAAAATTTACTACCTTCGATACAGCAACTGTTCTAATATTTGCATAAACCATTTAATTTAAAGTCATGAATAAAATTTTAGTTCCCTGCGATTTTTCTGAAACATCAAAAAATGCTTTAAACTATGCAATTGAATTAGCTAAAAATTTATCAGCAGATATGCTTTTATTGCATGTAGCGCAATTACCAGTAATGAATTCAGAATTTGGATTAACTAGCTACTCTATCCCTAACAATAATGCGGATAATAAAGCACTATTAGAAGAATTGGCTGCTAAAATAAAACAAGAGCATTCTACCATCACTACCATTACCAGCTATGCAGAAATTGGAAATGCCAATGATGTGATTGTAGAATACAGTAAAAATCATGACATTACTTTTACAGTAATGGGAATTAGTGGGCACGGTAATAAACTAATGAAAACCTTTTTAGGAAGTACCGCAGTTAATGTTTCTAAAGAAACGATGACGCCACTAATTATTGTGCCACCAGATGTGAGCTATAAAAAAATTGAAAACATAGCTTTTGCATGTGATTACGACGAACATATTGAAAGTAACACGTCACTACTACAAGTAAAAGCCTTAAATGCTGTTTTAGGTTCTACATTAAATGTTTTACATGTGGTACCAGAAAATCACACGTTAAATATTAAAGAATCACATATTGATTCGTATGTTGAGCACTCATTAGAAAATGCAAATCATAAAACATTTATTATTACTGATAATGATGTTAGTGAAGGCTTATTAGAATTTGTAGAGAATCACGATATTGATGCTATTATTATCGAACCGAAGAAACACTCATTTTTTCATAATCTTTTTTATCCAAGTATAACTAACGAAATTGCATTTTATAGTCCAGTGCCTGTAATTACAATACACGGCTAGTTTATCGAAACGTACAAGCACTTCTTCTGACTGACAAAAACTCAGCTTCGTTTTCTAAATAATTATCACAGTAAGCAGTTGGACTATCTATATAGCCTTTTTGAATAATAAAATAATTATACAACATTACTTCAAAATTTACATCTCCATAAATCCATCTACTTAAATTTTCAAATCTTGGAGATTTAATTTTCCATCTTTCTGTTAGGGGCTTAAAAAAATAATTAATTCCTGAAAATTCTTGAAACTGAAATGCGTGAATCATTTCATGCGCATAAGTGTCATAAAACACATGTCCTTGATTGAGAGAATTGATAAATAAAAACCCATTGGATGCAGTAGAAGCAGAAAGATGGCTAGCATAATTTACTTGATCAGCTCTAAATGTTAAGGTGCCCGACTTTAAAGAAGTTGCGCCATCAATAGTGCCATTTGCAGCCATAAACACTATACCTCCAAATGCAGAAGGCATAAAACGAGGCGTAAATGAAATAGGCCCACTTGTTTCCAACTCAAGTCGCATAAAGCCAATATCATAATGCCATCGCGACCAAAAAGGGCGATTTGCCGCAGCGTTTTCTACAATCGAATTTCCAGCACTAAATATTGCTCGCGATAACCAACAGTATCCTAATTCACGATGTTGAGTAACTAGTGAATTTAGCTTTTTCCCTGAGTAGGAAATGGCGCCACCCCCAAAACCAACAATAAATCCTTTAACGAAAGCCTTGTGCCATTTTTGCCCTTTCGTTTTATTAATTAGTGCTCCTAATCCTCCAGACACTGCACCCACTAAAGCATTATATACAAATATTTTAGGTTCAAGGTTTTGTGATTTAATGGATTGAAAACTCAAACTCAATACGAGCATAACACTTAACTTTTTTTTAAAAGAAATTTTTAGATATTTCATTGAATGTTATGCTTCAAATATTAGCATTGGTTAGATGTACTTTAAAACTTTACGCCAATTAAACACACATCATCTGTTTGTTCTAATTGTAATTTCCAAACTTCAAATTCTTCATTTAAAATACCCTTTTGTTCTGCCAGTGACTTTGAATTAATAGAAACTAACAACTCTTTTAATTTTGAATATTTGAATTTTTTTCCTTTTGGTCCACCAAATTGATCTGCAAAGCCATCAGTAAATAAATAAACACTGTCGCTTTTATTTAAATCAATAATGTGATTTGTAAATGGTTGCATCGCCTCATGAAATCCTATCGGTTGTTTATTTGCTTTGATTTCAGTTAAGTCATTTCCTTTTAATATATATAATGAATTATTTGCTCCCGACCATTGTAATTGCATTGATTTAGTATTATAACACATCAATGAGATATCCATACCATCTTTACTCTCACCTTCTTTTCCATTTTGCCCTAACTCTTTTACGATTTTATTTCTTAATAAATCCAAAATTTTTGCAGGTGATAAAACCTCTATACTAGCAGAAATTTCATTTAAAAAAGCAATGCCCAGCATACTCATAAAAGCGCCTGGCACTCCATGCCCAGTACAATCAGCTGCGGCTAAATACCAATACTCGTTTTTTTCAAATGCCCAATAAAAATCTCCACTCACAATATCTTTTGGTTTAAACAAAATAAAATGCTCAGGTAAGTGTTCGCTCACATGCTCTTCTTCTTTTAAAAGAGCTAATTGTATACGTTTGGCGTAATTAATTGAATCAATAATATCTTTCTGTTTTTCTTCAACCATTAATCTTTGATATTCCGAATGATCTTTTTGACGCTCAATAATCTTTTTTTGCTTTTGAGTCAAGTTTAATGATCTAAATATAAATACAGCAAAAGCAATCACTAATATTAAGCAAGTAACCACAAAAATGATAAATAAATTTTGCTTCCTGTTTTTTTCCTCAGATAAAGCATGTTGACTTTCTAACTCCTTTTTGTGTTCAGCTTTAGCAATAGCATCTTTTTTATCAAAATCATAAGTCATTTGATTTTGTATAGTTTTCTCTCTCGTTTCTTCATTATTTAAACTGTCACGGTATGAAACAAACAATACATGAGCCTCAAAAGCTTTTTGATAATTTCCTTTTGAAGCATACATTTCGGTTAATGTTTTATAAACCTGCCTTAGATTTTCCCGATAACCAATTTCTAATGACAATTTTTTTGCTTTTTCTAAAATTGTTTCCGCTTCTTTATATTTTTTTTGTTTAGCATAAATTTCTCCAATATTACAATATACTCCAGCAATGCCTGGCTCGTCTTCAATAACTTCTTTAATTTTTAGGGACATAAAATAATTTTTTAATGCCTCATCGTTTTTACCTTGGTGATAATACACTAGACCTATATTATTATAAGAACCTGCAACACCCTTTTCATCTTTTATTTCTTGTCTAATTTTCAGCCCTTCAAAATGATTTTTTAATGACTCCGAATAATTTTTTTGATCGCTATAGATTAAGGCTATGTTGTTGTAAGTAGTGGCTATCCCTTTTTTATTTCCAACATCTTTCATAAGATTCAAACAAAAAAAGTAATTTTTTATAGCTAAAGGGTAATTTTCTTGGCTATTATAAACATTTCCAATATTGCCATAAGACTGCGCGATTCCATTTTTATCACGTATTACTTCTCTTAATTTTAAAGCGCTAAAATGATTTTTTAAAGCCTCGGGGTAATTACCTTGTATGTAAAAAACAGACCCTAAACTATTATATGCCCCTGCTTGCCCTTTGAAGTCATTTATAGAAGTAAATGTTTTTAAAGAAATTTGATAATTTTTTAATGCCTCAAAAAAATCACTTTTATCATCTGCTAAAAAGCCTAAATACATATAAGTTATACCTAATCCTTTTTTGTAGCCATTTTTTTTTGATAATTCTAATGCCTTCGTCAAATAATCTTTCGCTTTTACCTCATCTTCAAACTCAAATTCCAAAAATAAGGCATTATACGCTTTTACTTTAGAAGTATCATGAGCAGAACTTTTTAAAATTAGATTTAACGAATCAATTACTAAATTTTGTGAAAAACAAAATGATTGAAACATTCCTATTAGTAAAAGATGGATGCTAATTTTTTTCATGTATATTTTTTGTTAAACCTTAATTCCAATAATGGTCACATCGTCTACTTGTTCTAAATTTCCTTTCCAAACATCAAACGAACTTGTTAATTCACTTTGTTGTTGTTGTAATGATAAATAATATGTGGCAAGTAACTTTTCCTCTAAGGCTTTGTATTTGTATTTTTTTCCTTTAGGCCCTCCAAATTGATCGGCATACCCATCTGTCATTAAATAAAATAAATCACCTTTATTTAATTGCAATATATGCGTAGTAAATGGCATAGGTTTATCTGTTTTTCCAATAGCTTGTTTGTTGGCTTTTATTTCGTGAAGTTCTCCAACTTCATCCAAACTACCAGAACCGGTTATGTACCATAAAGGATTATTAGCGCCACTCCAAGTAATTTGTTGCTTTGATTGATGAATACATAACAATGAAATATCCATGCCATCTTTTATTTCTTCGCCACTTTTAGCAAAAGTTTCTAAAACCAACTCTCTTGTTTTGTCTAAAATTTCTCCTGTATCTGTTAAATGAAATTCATCCACTGCCCTATTAAGGGCATTACTACAAACCACAGACACCATAGCGCCTGGCACCCCATGCCCCGTGCTATCAGCAGCGGCAATAAAAACTAAATCATGTGCTGTATGGAGCCAATAAAAATCTCCAGCCACTATGTCTTTTGGCTTATATAAAATAAAATGTACAGGTAAATACTTTTTAATTTCTTCGCTCGACGGTAAAATAGCTTGTTGTAATCGTTTCGCGTAGGTTATCGAATCAATAATTTCTTTTTGATGCTCCTCTACTAAATACTTTTGATGTTGAATCACATCTTTTTGTTTGCGAGTAACACGCAGCGACTTAAAAATAAATCCAGTGAACACTAGTACCAACAGTAAACCGATAACTACAAAAGCAATAATCAAATTTTGTTTTCTGCTTTTTTCTTCAGCTAATATTTTTTGATTTTCAATTTCTTTTTGATGTTCTGCTTCAGCCACAGCTTCTTTCTTTTCAAAATCATACGTCATTTGTTGCTGTAATGTCTCCTCCTTGGTTTCTTCATTTACTAAGCTGTCTCGATAATTGGTATAAAGTTTATGGCTTTCCAAGGCTTTTTTATACTCTTTTTTAGCTTCGTATAATTCAGTTAATGAACTATAAATAAATTTCAAATTAGCTTTATAATGTGTTTCTTCCGAAATAGTTTTCGCTTTCAATAAATAGTTTTCGGCGTCGCTATAATTTTTTTGTTGTACCGAAACGTCACCCATGTTAAAATAAGAAAGAGCAACTCCCTCTTTATCTTCAAGTTCTTCATATAGTTTCAAACAGATGATGTTATTTTTTTGAGCTTCATCAAATTTTTTCATTTTATACAACACCCTTCCAATATTATTGTAAGATGCTGCGATACCAGATTTGTTTTCGCCTAGTTCCAGTTTGATTTTTAAAGAAGCTTGGTGGTTTTTTAAAGCTTCCTCTAATTTTTCTTGATCCGCATAAACAATACCTATATTATTATAGGCCATAGCTAGCCCACTTTTATCACTATCTCCTTCATATATTTTTAAAACAATAAAATGATTTTTTAAAGCTTCGTCGTAATTTCCTTGAAAATAATACACTAAACCAATAGTCGTGCGAACAGCCGCTATATTGTATTTGTGATTCATACTTTCGTATATTTTTAAGGATGCGAATAGGTGTGTAAGTGCACTCGGATAATACCCATGGTCATAACAAGCATTACCTATAATACTATAAGATAAGCCTTTGGATCTTTGTAAAGAATACAAGATTATTTTATCTGTTTTAACAGGATCCTTTAATAATACCTTATTTAATTGAAGGGATAAATTACCAAAATACATAGTGCTATCATACTCATAAAGATAAGAGTAGGCATTTGCTAACTTATTAAGATGCTTTACTTTAGTAGTATCTGCCTTATCTGTTTTTAGTAATTTAGAAATTGAATCTATGATATGCCTATACTTAGCTTGTTGTGCTATGCAATTCGTACTAAAAAGCACAAACATAAAACTTATTAAAAAAAGTGTTTTTTGCATATGTCTAAAGTACGTAATAATTTAAATGTTTTCTATATTCACAATTGTATTTTATCTCAACATGGATTTATTTAACGATAATAGCATTTCAAATATTTTACCTTGTGATGGGACTGTACTGTATTACGGCGCTGTTATAATTCAAGCCGAAGCAAATCGTTATTTTAACGAACTATCCAATAACATTAAATGGAAACATGATGAGGCTGTTATTTTCGGAAAACATATTTTAACCAATCGTAAAGTAGCTTGGTACGGCGATAAGGAATTTGACTATACCTATTCCAACACCACCAAAAAGGCCTTGCCATGGAATAAAGAATTATTGGAACTTAAAAAAATAGCCGAAGAAAAAACAGAAGCCACCTACAATTCATGCTTATTAAATTTATATCATGATGGTAACGAAGGTATGGCTTGGCATAGTGATAGTGAAAAAATGTTACAAAAAAATGGAGCTATTGCATCATTAAGTTTTGGTTCCAATCGAAAGTTTGTCTTTAAACACAAAGCAAATAAATCCGTCGTATCACTTATTTTAGAACATGGTAGTTTATTGGTAATGAAGGACGAAACACAAACTCATTGGCTACATCGTTTGCCTCCTAGTACGCTTATTAAACGCCCTAGAATTAACCTTACATTTAGAACTATAGTTCCACAAAGTGTTTAATATTCTATGTCTTATTTCCAGAAAACACTGGCATAAATTAAGTTTTTGGATTTTTTGTAATCCCATAAATTATATTTACCTTTTACCTTTCAAATTGGATTCCTAAATTATGGACACTACTCAAAACACCTACGAAACAGCTATTTTTCAACTAGAAAAATTAGCAGAGTTATCTGTGGAAAAGTGTAGAAGCAGTCCAGAAGAAGGAATCAAAATTGCTGATGAGATTTTAAATATTGCCAGTTTAAATGCATTTCCTTTAGCAATAGCTAAAGGCTTGGCTTGTAAAGGCGCTTGTTTAGTTTGGATAGCTAGTTATGATAAAGCTTTAGAGGCTTTGTTTGAAAGCTTACCAAAATTACAAGAATTTGGAGATAAAAAATTTGAGGCACACGCACTGTATCATATATTTTGTTCATATTATTTTTTGGCAGATTATGATAATGCTTTAAAATATGCTCATGAGGCCCTAGATAGAGCGCAACATAATAATGACGTGTTAGCTCAAGCCAATGCTTATAATGCCATTGGTACTATTTGCTATAGCATCAACGAAAACCAAAAGGCGTTAGACGCCCTCTTAACAGGCTTAACCATTGCTAATGAATTAGATGATAAAAATCTATTAGCAAGAATTTTAGATGGTATTGGAACCGCGCATTTTAATTTAAATGATACTGCAAAATCTATTGAATTTAAGCAAAAAGCTTTAGAAGTATCTCGTGCTATTGGTTTAAAACAAGAAGAGTCGTACGCTATAGACGGTTTAGCAAAATTATATTTAGATGCTAACGATTTAAGTAATGCCGAAAAATATTTACACGAATGCTTGGCTATTAGACAAGAACTTAATTTTAAATCAGGAATTGCTGAAAGTAATTTTCAACTGGGTGATTTGTATTTAAAGATGAATCGATTAGATTATGCCATATCACATCTAAACAATGCTTTAAGAATAGGAACAGAAACAAACACCAACGAAGTTGTATACAAAACACACAAATCACTTTATAAACTTTACGAAAAACAAAACAACCATAGTAAGTTTGTTGAACACTTTAAAAGCTACTACACTTTAAAAGAAGAATTTTTTAGCGAAAAAAATAAACAAAAACTAAAAGGGGTTGAAATGCAAGCCAGCATTTCGCAAATGGAAAAAGAAAAAGAATTGCTGAATGAAAAAAATACGCAATTAGAGTCTCTTTCAAACGATTTAGTTATCCTAAGTGATTTGGGTAAAACCATTACATCGATACTTTCCATAGAGGCTGTTAACAAAACAGCATACAACATCATTAACAACATGATGGATGCTCACGGCTTTGGAATTGGGATCGTCTCTGATGATAAACTCATGCTTAATTTTCCAGGGTATATTGAAAATGATGTTGTATTAAGTTCATCTGGTTATGATTTAAGTGACGAAAATAGATTAGCAACTGTTTGCTTTAATAAAGAAATAGATATCGTCATTAATGATTATGAATTAGAGGTAGGGAAATTTATTCAAAAACGATTACAACCTGTAGTTGGAGAATCCGTTCAATCTATCATTTATCTTCCATTAAAATTAGGAGAAAAAAAGTTAGGCGTTTTAACCGTTCAAAGCTTTAATAAAAATGCATTTGATGACTACAAATTAAATTTGGTAAAAAATCTGGCAGTGTATTGTGCCATTGCTATTGAAAATGCCACACTATATAAAAAATTAGAAGAGCGGGTAGAAGAACGAACACAAGAACTTATTACTGCTCAAGAAACCACACGTATGTTAAGCGTGATTGGTAAAGAAATTATTTCAACCACTGATTTTGATTCTATTTTTCATACGCTTCACCAAAAAGTAGGGCAATTGATGAATGCCGATTGTTTTAGTGTGAGAGTCTATCAAAAAGACAGAAATGAAATAGATTATAAATACTCGATGGAAAAAGGGAAACTAAAAACCCCTTTATCTGTTTCAATGAATGATATTGATAATTATACCGTATGGTGCGTCACTAACAATAAAGAGATTTTTATTAATGATAACCTCAACGAATACCATAAATATACCAAAAAAATAGTAGTACCTTCTGGCGAAATGCCAAACTCATTATTGTTTTGTCCCTTAACCATTGGCGATAAAGTTACTGGTGCCATCACCGTACAAAGTTTCGATAAAAATGCATACACGCCATTTCATATGGATGTATTAAAAACGTTAGGAACTTATACTGCTATTGCTTTAGAAAATGCTGATTTAGTTGAAACATTGGAGGAAAAAGTAAATGAGCGAACTTCAGAAGTTGTTTTGCAAAAAGAACAATTAGAAAAAAGTTTTAGAAATAGTAAGTTGTTAAGCGAAATTGGGAAAGAAATTTCATCCACGCTTTCTGTTGATGAAATTATTTCTACTGTTTACTCACAAATTAATGCATTGATGGACGCTACCATTTTTGGTATTGGCCTGCATCGTCCTGAAATGAATGACCTCTACTTTTCAGGGTCCATGGAAAAAGGAGAAAAACTTAACTCTTTTTCTTTTGATTTAAATGTTGAGAAAACAGCTACACTGTGTTTTTTAAAAAGTAAAGAGTTTGTAATAAATGATTGGCAAAACGAATACAAACAATATGTGCAAAATACTTATCAACCCTTAGAAGGGGAAATGCCAGAATCAATGATTTATATGCCTTTAATTTCTAAAGGAAAAACAATTGGCGTTATCACTGTTCAAAGTTTTAAAAAACATATTTACAACGAACATCATCTTGATATATTAAGAAGTTTATCTATTTACGTTGGTGGAGCCATTGAAAACGCAAACTTATATAAAGGCTTAGAGGATAGAGTAGCAGAAAGAACAAAAGAAGTAATACTTCAAAAAGAACAAATAGAAAAATCGCATGAGAATACGCGCTTACTAAGTAAGATTGGACAACACATTATTTCTAATGTTAATTTTGATGCCATCTTTGGTGAGTTACACCAAAACATTAGTCAACTAATGAACGCTGATTGTTTTGGCGTACGCATCTATCATCCAAAACTTAACCAGATAGAGTACCGTTATGAAATGGAAAAAGGAGAACCCTTTGATCCAATAAGTGTATCGATGGACAACGACGACAATTATTCGGTATGGTGTGTAAAAAATAAAAAAGAAATTTTCATTAACGATAATCTTAATGAGTACCAAAAATACACAAAGAAAATAGTAGTGCCTACGGGCGACATGCCAAGCTCATTATTGTTTTGTCCGATGATGATTGGAGAAAGAGTTGTTGGTGTTATTACCGTTCAAAGTTTTGAGAAAAATGCTTATGTGCCTTTGCACATGGATGTTTTAAAAACTTTAGGAACCTATACCGCTATAGCTTTAGAAAATGCAAACCTTGTTGAAAATCTAGAAGAGAAAGTAGAAGAACGAACTAAAGAGGTAGTAAAACAAAAAGAAATTATTGAAGAAACCAATAAGCACATTACCGATAGTATTAAATATGCTAAACGAATTCAAGAAGCATTTTTACCAACCGAAAACATGGTAAACTCTCTTTTAAAGAGTGCTTTTGTATTATACAAACCAAAAGATATTGTAAGTGGAGATTTCTACTGGATTGAGAAAAAAGGCAATAAAATTTTATTTGCCGTTGTTGATTGCACAGGTCATGGTGTTCCCGGAGCATTTATGAGTATTATTGGATTTAATGCTATCAATCAAATTGTAAACGAATATAATTACACAAAGCCTTCTGAGATTTTAACTCAATTAAATAAAAGCATTAGCGCAACCCTAAGCCAAAAAGTAGAGGATTCAAAAATACGAGATGGAATGGATGTGGCATTGTGCTCGTTAGATTTAGAGAACTTGACATTAGAATTTTCAGGTGCTTTTAGTCCACTATTTATTTTAAGAGACGGCGAAGTGTTAAAAACAAAAGGCGACAAACATCCAATTGGGAATTTTGTAGGCGCCGAAGATTTTAAATTCACAAACCATGAAATACAATTAATGCCAGATGATAAAATTTATATTTTCTCTGATGGTTTCGTAGATCAGTTTGGGGGTGCTGGAGGAAAAAAATTAAAGTACAATGCTTTCCGAAATCTATTAACTGAAAACCATCAAAAATCAATGTCAGAGCAAAAACAAGCCATTAATACCTTTTTTGAAACATGGCGTGCTGGCTACGAACAAATTGATGATGTGTGTATGATTGGGGTAGCAATTTAGTTACTGATTAAAATTGATGTATCTATGTGGTTTATTTTTGTTTCTTGTAAACAACATCAACCATTATTTGTTTCTTGTTAAAAATTGCTCTCTAATTCACATCAAACTACTTGAAAAATCTATACAACTCTGAGCTAAGTAAAACCAAATACGATTCAATTATTATTGGCTCAGGAGTAGGGGGATTAACTACAGCTGTTTGCTTGGCAAAATCAGGCAAAAAAGTATTGGTGCTCGAAAAGCATTATGCTATTGGGGGCTTTACACATACCTTTAAACGTAAAAAATTTGAATGGGATGTTGGCGCTCATTATATAGGTCAGGTAAATAATCCAACATCGCTTATTCGTAAAGCATTCGATTATATTACAAATAGTAAATTACAATGGGATGATGTAGGCGAGATTTATGACCAAACGATTATTGAAGGAAATACGTATAATTTTAAAAAAGGGTTAAAAAATCAAATCAATCAAATGATTGAGTATTTCCCTAATGATGAAAAAGCCATTCGCTTATACTATGATTTAGTAAATAGAGTAAGCGGACACGCCTCTGTTTTTTTCTCCGAAAAATCAATGCCAAATTGGTTAAGTAAATTGTTAGGGCATCAATTAAGGAAAAATTTTTTAAAATATTCAAAGCAAACAACCTACGAAGTATTAAGCGGTTTAACATCTAATGAAAAGTTAATTTCAGTTTTGTGCTCCCAGTGTGGTAATTACGGCTTAACTCCCAAACAAAGTAGTTTTGGTATTCATGCTTTAGTAGTAACACATTATATTGAAGGCGCAGCATATCCAGTAGGCGGAGCTGCTAATATTCACAAGACTATGGAGGACGTGATTGTACAATATGGTGGAAAAATTGCAATTAAAGCCGATGTAAAAAACATTATTATTAAAGATAATATTGCTATTGGCGTGCTAATGCAAAATGGCGATAGCATTTATGCGAAAAATATTATTAGTAATGCTGGAGCTCACAACACGTTCAATAAATTAATTTTGCCAGAAGTTCAAAAAATAGAAAATACTTTTGCTCTAAACAAAATAATGCCTTCTGTATCTCACGTTTGTATATACGTTGGATTAAATTTATCTGACGAGGAATTAAAACTTCCTAAATACAATATGTGGCTGTACGAGAATTATAATTTTGATGAGTCTAGAGAATTACATCTTAAAACAAAAGATAGCATTACGCCAGTATTTTACATTTCTTTTCCATCAGCTAAAGATAGTGAGTGGCAACAAAAACATCCCGGCACATCTGCCATACAAGTACTAGGATCTTATCCTTTTAATTGGATGCAAGAATGGGAACATATGAAATGGCAAAAACGTGGCGATGATTACGAAACCAGAAAAGAAGAATTAAAAAATGTGTTTCTCGAAAAACTTTACAAAACATTGCCTCAAATAAAAGGTCATGTCGAAATCTGTGAACTTTCTACTCCTCTATCAACAAAACATTTTAGCAATTACGATAAAGGAGAAATTTATGGCTTAGAGCATACACCCGAGCGTTTTGAGTTAAAACAACTTCGTCCTAAAACTAATTACAAAAATTTATATTTAACAGGCCAAGATATTATTGCTGTGGGAGTTTGCTCAGCTATGTTTGCAGGAATTATTACTTCCATCAATATCTTAAATCGCAATTTGTTGTGGCGAATAAGTCGCTATAAACCTAACTAATTCCACTAGCTTTTCGAAACTTAAATTTAGAACTATTCCAAATAAGAGTAATTTGGTCTATTTGTAAACCTAATTAGGCATAATCTTGTTATTAAGTTAATAAAAGCATGAAATTTTATTGGATTAAAGGCTTCACAATTATACATTTGCCAAGTAAAAATTAAACACATTTCTCTTATGAGCAAAGGATTCTTAAAATCATCCATCGGAAAAAAAGCAGTTATGGGACTGACGGGTTTATTCCTAATTTCTTTCTTAGTAGTACACTGTTTTATTAATAGCCTTATCTTTTTTAATGATGGCGGTTTAACCTTTAATATTGGCGCTGCTTTTATGGCTCACAATTGGTTAATCAGAGCTGGCGAAATCGTTTTATTTGCGGGTTTAATTATGCACATTGTTCAAGCCTTAATTTTAACGATCGAAAACAAAAAAGCACGTCCTATTGGATATGCAAAAGTTGACGGCGCCGCAAACTCTTCATGGTATAGCCGTTCGATGGGTTTATTAGGAACTTTATTGTTAATATTCTTAATCATTCACTTAGTTCATTTTTGGGTAAAATCTCGCTTCACTGGATTGCCAGGCGAAGACGCTAATGGAAACGAAAATTTATATGCTGTGATGCAAGAAACATTTAAAATGTCATGGGTAGTTGTATTGTATGCTTTATCAATGATTTCATTAGCATACCATTTATTACATGGTTTCCAATCTGCTTTTCAAACATTAGGATTAAATCACAAAACGTATACACCAATTATCAAAAAAACGGGTATTGCGTTTGCTATTCTTGTTCCTTTTATTTTCGCTTTAATGCCAATCTTAATGTTTTTAGGCGTTATTAAATAAACAAATCATTGTCACTTCGAGCGTAGTCGAGAAGTAAAAAATAAAAAATTACGAATTAATATAATATTCAATATGAGTAAATTAGATTCAAAAATTCCTGAAGGAACGATAGACCAAAAATGGTCAAAGTATCGTTCAACCGTTCATTTAGTAAACCCTGCTAATAAACGTAGTTTAGAAGTATTAGTAGTTGGTTCTGGATTAGCTGGAGCTTCTGCGGCTGCTGCATTAGCAGAGATGGGATACAAAGTAAAAGTATTTTGTTTTCAAGATTCTCCTCGTCGTGCTCACTCTATTGCAGCGCAAGGTGGTATCAATGCAGCAAAAAATTATCAAAATGATGGTGACTCAACTTACCGTTTATTTTATGATACCATTAAAGGTGGTGATTACAGAGCACGTGAAGCAAACGTTCATCGTTTAGCGGAAGTGTCTTCAAATATTATTGATCAATGTGTAGCTCAAGGCGTGCCTTTAGCTCGCGAATACGGTGGCTTATTAAGTAACCGTAGTTTTGGTGGTACTCAAGTACAACGTACATTTTATGCTGCTGGACAAACTGGTCAGCAATTATTGTTAGGTGCTTATTCGGCTTTACAACGCCAGGTTGGTATGGGTGCTGTTGAATTATGTGCTCGTCACGAAATGTTAGATGTAGTGACTATTGATGGTATTACTCGTGGTATTATTGCTCGTAATTTAATTAC
>JBKJPW010000217.1:0-43235 GCA_046594225.1 Bacteroidia bacterium | reverse complement strand
GTAACCGCTTGATTTTTTTGCATAGCATCATTAAAGGGAAGACGAGTGGCTTTAAAAGTAGTGTCAATAAATTTAGCAGATAAGTTAGTCATGGTATATCTTAATCCATCAGTAATCACAAAATTTTTGTTCACTTCCCATGCATGAGATACGTAAACCGCAAATGACGACATTTTGCTTCCACCATCTGGGTAACGTGTTTGCGCTTTTCCTTCGCCACCAGCAACTATATTTACTGTATCTGCTTTTGATTGTACATCATTACTTATTAATTCTAATCCATATCGTAATTCATGTTCTTCTTTAATTACTTTGTTTACATCCACATTAGCAGATAAAACAGTAACGTCTTCGCGTTGAGTTGTACGAGCAGTTTTTTGCCATCTACGTGTTATTCTATCTTGCTCAATTTTTTGATACGCTAAAATCACTTTGATGTTATCGCTCACCAATGTTTTTCGATCAAAATTAAATGTATAAGCGCCCAAGATACGTTTTTGGGGACCATACCCATTTTCTGCCCATTTGAATTTGCTTCCAGCATAATCACCATTTAACCTATCGTAACGAGGTAAAAAACTAGAAGCGCCATACTGAAAATTCAAATTATGCGTGATGTGATTTCCTGTTTTAATATTAAAACGTTGCATCAAATCCATTTGCGTATAACCGCTGCCTTTCTGCAAATTATTGTCTTTATTTACAGTCATCGTATCGCGATTATTAACTCTTTCTTGAAAATAATTTCTATCCCAAGCATTTGAATATCCATTTAATTTAGTGGAACCACTCATTACATCCCCAAAATCAGAAAAGGTAATGTTAGTTAAGGAAGCTATTTTTTTCCAACCTAAATTAAAATCCAAATGTCCTGTTTTTTCCTGGTTAACAGAAGCGTAACGTGCCATAGCGTTTGTCTTCACTAGTAGTTTGTCATCAGCACTAAATTGCGCATTTTTAGTATAAAAATTCATCACTCCCCCTAACGCATCGCTTCCATACATTGTAGAAGAAGGTCCAAAAATAACTTCTGTTCTTTCCAACATATTTGGATCAATCGTCATAACGTCTTGCAAATGTCCGCCACGGTAAATGGCATTGTTCATTCGCACACCATCAATTACCAAAAGTACTTTATTAGCTTCAAATCCTCTCATACTAGGGCTTCCGCCACCAGCCTGACTTCGTTGAACAAAAACTTGACCTGTATTTTGTAATAAATCTCCGCTCGTAGCAGGATTCGTAAATTCAATGTCTTTTTGCTTGATGATTTCCATTTGATAGGGAACATCCATTTTAGATTCTTCTTTACGATTTGCCGAAAACACAATCTCGTCTAAGTTGACTGATTTAGCTGATAAATCAACCGCTATATCCATATCTTTTGTAAGCATCACTTTTTTGGTAGCATAGCCAAATTGATATACAAAAGCAGAATCATTTTTTAATAAAGTAGAAACATCTGCTTTGCCTTTAATATTAGTTTTTACCTGAACATTATTTTTATCTTGAATAACTACGTTTTCAAGAGGTTCGCGCGAAGACTGGTCGCGCACAGTAATTGTTTGGGCATAAGATGAAACGCATATTCCAGACAATACAATAAGTAATTTGTTTTTTTGCATAATTATGATTTTATAAATAATAAACTATCCATAGCTATATTTTAAACATAGCGTATAGAAAAAAAAGAGGCTTTTTCAATAAAGCTTCTATGTCATATTATGCGGTAAAATCGGGAGGAGGTGACTCTAAATAAATTATAGGTGCAGTTATTTGAAATAACTGCGTATGAAATGAAGCACTTAAGTTTTTTGTTAAACTATTAAATTCAAGATCTATATTACTCACAATAAATTTGAGAGCAAAAAAACTTTTTAAAAGCTCAAAAGGGTTTTTAGTTGTGCTTTTAGAACTAACGTCATACATCGATGCAAACTGTTTTTTTAATTCCATTTCTTTATAATCTGAAACAACAATTAATTCAACAGTTAAACCCTTACCTTTAACACTCACTACATCATACAATATGCCTTTATAAACCACTTCTTTGTTTTCATCTGCCCAAATAATGTTTGCAGAATTAGTATATAATTCGCTTGGATTGATAGAGATAGTTGAAAATGAAGTACTTTGTTTATTTTGTTTGATATAACTTTTAAATTCTTTTTTATAGCCTTTCAAATAAATTTGATGTAAAAAATAACTCCCTACTGAAAAAACAGACATTAATAAAAAAGAAAATATGATAGTTGCTTTTTTCAAGTAAGAAATTATGCTACACCCAAATATATAAATTAAATTATGATTTTAACAAGAGGGTTAACCCACTGTTTTAAAAATACTATATTTGCTACCCCACGCATGGATTTTAAAAATCAACTAAAAAATAATTACTTAATCCTATTTATACTTTTAGTAGCAAGCATACTGCGTTTATACAATTTATTTGACTTACAATATACTTATGACGAATTAAGCGCAGTTGACCGTTTGGAGTTTAATTCCTTTAGCGAACTCATTACAAAAGGAATCATGATTGATGCGCATCCTGCTTTGGTTCAGGTTTGGATGTATTATTATTCGTTACTATTTGGCACTACTGAATGGTTAATGAAATTGCCTTTTATTTTTTGTGGCATTGCTTCTGTATATATAGCTTATGCTATTGGTAAACGTTGGTTTAATGAAACCACTGGGCTTTTAGTCGCCACAATTTTAACAAGTGCCCAGTATTTTGTTTTTTACAGCGTTATAGCTCGTCCGTATATTAGTGGCTTATTTTTATGCTTATTAGTTTTAAAATACTGGCTAGAGATTTTATTTAGCGATTCTGTTAAACTCAAACATTATGTATGGTTTGCTTTATTTGCTGCATTAGCAGCTCTTAATCATCATTTTAGTATGATGTTTGCCGCTTTATGTGGTTTATTGGGATTAGCCTTTTTAACAAAAGGGAATTTCAAAAAATATCTATTAGTTTGCCTCGGAGCAGTAATACTTTATGCGCCACATTTCCCTATTTTATTTGCACAACTTAAAATTGGCGGTATTGGTGCTGCAAGCGGTGGTTGGTTAAACCCGCCAGAAAACGATTTTATACTAAATTTTCTGTTTTATTTGTTTCACTACGCCTGGATTTTTGTTATTGTATTTATAGGAATAATTGTATTTGCTTATTTTCAAGCGGAGAAAAATGCAAGTTCTCAAAAAAATAAAATTCGTTTGGTTCTTTTTTTATTATTTGCATGCTCTTTCCTAATCGGATTTTTTTACTCACGAAACGTAAATCCTGTTATTCAATTTTCGACACTTATTTTTGCAACACCTTGTCTGCTTTTGTTTGTTGCTTCATTTGCAGGAGAGCTATCTTTAAAATTAAAATGGACGACCGTTATTTTAATTTTAGGAATTGGCATTAGTAGCTTAATTTTTAAAAGACATTATTACGAGTTAGTTTTTAACCAATCTTTTGACACTTATATAAAAACAACCGATGAGTTGATTAAAGAAAAAGGCAATAACAATGTATATGCTTTATTTAAAGGTGAACCATGGTTTTTAAATTTTTACAAGGAAAAATATAAGTCAAACGCTCGATTTGAAGTCATTGAAAACGAATCAAAAAGTCATAATGATTACAAATCCATTTATGATACCTTATCTGTCAAATACTTAGTTTTAGGAGATTTTAATCCATCGCAATTGTTACAAGCTTCTAATTATTTTCCCTACGTTCACAAAAAAATAATTGGTTATGGATTTGAACTATATGTATTAAGTAAAGAACCTTCAACACAAAATTTAGAATTAGAAAAACTTAATACAATTCATCTTGATTTAAAAAATCCAATTCAACCTTTTAATATCGATAAGGATTTAATTACTTCATCTAATGAAGAATTGTACTATAAAATAGACAGCTTAAATGAATACCCGATTTCTTTTAAAATTAAAAATACTGAGCTACATTGCCATGAAGGACAAAGTATTGTTGCCGAAATTAAATATCAGAGTGAGACTCCGATAAAAGGATTACTAAGTAGTAGCATTGATGCGTTAAAAGAAAACAAGCATTGGACAGCAACTGATTTTTCGGCATTTTATCAGCCATCACAAAAAACACAAACCGCTTATGTGTCTGTATATGTAGATGTGAAATTTAACAACCCAGATAATGAACTCACTATTTTTGTTTGGAATAACAATAAAGAGCAATTTCGCATTACTGAGTTTTCAATTTATACATGGGATAATAATCCGTATCGTTATGGATTGCTCTCGGACATCAAATAAATAATGGAA
Source organism: Bacteroidia bacterium (assembly GCA_046594225.1). GTDB lineage: Bacteria > Bacteroidota > Bacteroidia > B-17B0 > Aurantibacillaceae > UBA4416. The sequence goes on along the minus strand of JBKJPW010000217.1, from coordinate 38,930 downwards.
CGCAGATAACGCTGATTTCTTTTGATTAAATATGATTCAATCATAAGAAATCTTAACCATCCGCGTCATCAGCGTTCTCTAAAAAAGAGATGCTGATCCGCCAGCTGGCGGACAGCATGACTCCTACTCTTCTATATAACCAAACTTACCCATATTATAATCTTCAATCGCCTGAATGATTTCGGCGCGCGTATTCATTACAAACGGACCTTGAGCCGCAATAGGTTCATTAATTGGTTCCCCACTTAGCACTAATACAATAGCATTTTCAGAAGCTTCCACCGTAAAATCTTCGGCATTATTTTGAAACACTACAAAATGATTGGTTGGCACTAATTCCGTTTCATTAATCTTAACACTACCTTCTACAACCACCAAAGCTGTATTATAATGTGCGGGAAATGAAAAGTTAGCAATTCCTCCTTTATTTAATTTTACGTTTAATAAATTAACTGGCGTAAATGTAGAGGCTGAACCTTTTACATTTTCATATTGACCAGCAATAACCTCAACTAATCCAGCGTTATTTGGTAATTGAACTTTATTAATTTGCTCGTTAGTCAATCCCTGATATTTTGGTTTCGACATCTTATCTTTAGCAGGAAGATTTACCCACAATTGTACCATTTGAAAATCGCCCCCTATTTTACTAAATTCTTCTTCATGAAATTCTTTATGCAAAATCCCTGAAGCAGCTGTCATCCATTGCACATCTCCTTCACCAATTATGCCACTATTGCCTGCACTATCATGATGCGCTACTTTGCCTTTATAAGCAATGGTAACTGTTTCAAATCCTCTGTGAGGATGCACACCTACTCCGCGTGGTTTATCAGTTGGCGGAAAATAAAATTTAGATCCATAATCCATCATAATAAATGGGCTCATCCGTTGCATATCTCCTTTATAAGGAATAAAATTATGAACTCTAAATCCATCGCCTACAAAATGAGGTGCTGTTGGAGACATTACTGTTTCTATATTTCTTGTTGCCATAATATTTGTTTTAATTACACATCAAAGGTATAGCGGTTTAAGTTCAAAAACATTGATGTATGATATGAAATTACAATAATTACTGCATCACTTTTAGCACTATTTAAACACATAGGAAGGACATAGAAAATTAATATAGGTTTAAGAAAGAGAAGCTACGTTTTAAACATAGCAATTATCTATGTTTTGGATGCGTCAAAAAGCTAGCTAGTCTTAAAATGTTTTTTAGCAAGTTCTTTTCTCACGCGACTTAAACTTTCGGGTGTAATTCCTAAATAAGAGGCAATCATCCATTGTGGCACTCTCAACATTAAATCGGGATATAATTTTATGAAATCCATATAGCGCTGTTCCGCAGTAGCGCCAAGTAATAAACTCACGCGTTTTTGAATATGACGAATGTGATTATGCAATGCTTTTTCGGTAAACTGTCTGAAATTATTACTTACTTCATAGGCCTTTTCCATAAATTTTTTGTCGAGATATACTATTTCTGAATCTTCAACAGCATCTATAAAAAAATCGGAAGGTTGATTAAAATATGCACTACTTCTATCGCTTACAATCCAGTTTTCAGGCGCAAACTGAATTAAATGTTCCTTTCCCGCATCATCCATTGTATAAGAACGTAGTAAGCCTTTCTCAACAAAAAAAGAGTATCCACAAATTTCTCCAGGATTTAATAAAATAGTGTGTTTTTTAATTTTCTCTGCTTTCAGATATTTTGATAATGCCTCAAATTGTTTATCATCAATTTGAGCATTTTTTTGCAGATACTCTTTAAATTTTTCTAGCATAAATAATGACTTGTATTCTTTAATAAAAGTAATAAATATCAATAGTTGCTGAAATTACAGCTTTTCAAATTCCAGCTTTAGTTCTTCTACCGTTTGTAAGCATTGTATTTTTGCAATACTTATCTGTTTTGTTAACTCATTAATATCTTTATATTGTTTAGCGTTTATTTCAATACTTGAATATAATTCTTTTAAAGCTAAAGCTCCCATTAATGCGATTGGTGCTTTCATTTTATGTGCCTGTTTACTAATCTCCGCAAAATCTTGAGATGCCAAGTACTCATCCATTTCTTTAATATAAACGGGCATTTCTAAAATATAACATTCAATAATTTCTTTTAAAAATTGCATATCTCCGTCGGCACGTTCATGTATTAAAGTCAAATCACTAAAACTTGCCTTTTGTTCTAACGGTTGTTTAGGCAAAAGCTGGGTGATTTTTTGTAATAAGTCTTCTGCAGAAAATGGTTTTGATATATAGTCATTCATCCCAGCTGCTAAACATTTTTCCTTATCGCCAACAAAAGCTGCCGCCGTCATTGCAATAATAGGAGTATGATTAATTGGTTCTTTAAGCCGCGTTCTAATATGTTTTGTAGCTTCAAATCCATCCACATCCGGCATAGTTATATCCATCAAAATTAAATCGATTTTCTGTTCTCTTAATGCCTTATATGATTCATCTGCGCTATCTGCTAGTTCTACCCGAACATTCCATTTTTGTAAAGTCAACAAAGCAACTCGTTGATTTATTTTGTTGTCGTCTACCACTAAAATACAGATACCGTTTAAATTAGCTTGTGGAGTATAGGCAAGAAGAGTTAGCGCATTGTCTGTAATTCCCTTTTTATCATTCTGCTTTTTAAAAGTAAGAATAAAGCTAAATGTGGAGCCAACATTTACTGTACTTGTCACAGATACTGTCCCTCCCTGTTGTTCAACCAATTGTTTACTGATAGATAATCCTAAACCTGTTCCACCATATTTACGGGTTGTTTTCGCGTTTACTTGAGTAAAATTTTCGAAAATAACATTCAGTTTATTAGCTGGGATTCCAATACCTGTATCTCTTACGCTAAATTCAAGTTGCACCTCTTGTTCTGTTTCATTTAATAACCCTACTGTAATTTCTATTTCACCATCGTGGGTAAACTTAACAGAGTTCTCAACCAAATTTAATAAAATTTGGTTTAAGCGAATAGCATCTCCAATAATGGTTTTTGGTATTGCTTTATCTATTTGGAATTGCAAGCTGATCTTTTTTTCTATTGCTCTAAACTCTAGTAGATGTATTAAGTTTTTAATAATTTGCTCTAAGTCAAAGGGCTGTTTATCAAATAAGATTTTCTTTGCCATGATTTTAGAAAGATCAAGTAATTCATTAATGATAGATAGTAAATTATTAGATGACTCTTTAATGGCATTAATGTATTCTTGCTGTTCATTGTTTAATGGGGTATCCATTAAGTGATTCGTCATCCCTATAATTCCATTCATAGGTGTACGTATTTCGTGACTTGTATTTGCTAAAAACTGTTCTTGTGCTTCTTTGGCTTTTTCAGCTAACTCTTTAGCCTTTAAAATCTCAAGAGCCGCTTGTTTTCTTTCTCGATATAAATAAAAAACAACTATAAGAATTACTAAAATTACGATTACTAAAATAATTAAATAATTACGTTGACTTTTATTAGAATTAATTTCCTGATTTTGTGTTTCTGTGCTTTTAGTTAATAAGGCAATTTCTTTATCCTTCTTCTGTAAATCTAATTCTGTTTGAAAACGAGACACATTAAAACTTGTGTTTTCATTAATCACGCTATCTTTATAATCATTATATAATTTATAAAATCCACAAGCCTCTTCAAATTTTTGTTGTTTAGAATACATGTCGGCTAGCAATTGATAATCATTACTTAAATGTTTCGCTAAGTGTTGTTCCTGTGCAAGAGCAATAGCTTTTTTGATGTATTCAACGGCCTTATCATATACATGCATCGCGTAATAAGTTTTGCCCATTAATTCATACGTGTTTAATAACCATGATTTAGCTCCCAAAGGCAAGTATATTTTTTCGGCCATCTCAAAATAATGAATGGCTTTGATGGTTTTATTTAAGGATAAGTAAACTTCTCCCAAATTTAAATAGCTAATGCCTTGCGAGCTTTTTATATTGGCTTGTTGGGAAAGTTGTAACGACAACATCGAATAGTTTAATGATTCGTATAAATGATGCTTGTTTTTAGAAACTGCTCCAAAAATATTATAAGCATCTGCTAAACTCACATAAGCATTAATATATTGCTTGTTGTTATGAATCGCGGCAGCAACATCCTTTACTTTTAAATACGATTGAATAGCTGATAGCATGAAATTAGTGTCATTTGCTTCTCTACCTTTATCCATCAATCTATTTCCTATTCTGCTTAAACTAGTAACAACTTGAATGTTTTGTTTATGTTTATTTAAAGCCAATGCTTCTTGATAATAGCTCAATGCTTTATCATAATTTAAAAGTGTGGAATACACATCACCAACCGCAATAAAGCATTTAGAAATAGATAATGTATCGTTAGCGGTTTCTGCAATTTGAATAGCAATTTTTAAAGTACTAAGCGCTTTCGAATAATCGCCGCCATTTCTATCTAAAATAGCCAGTTCATTTAAAGCTGCAACTTCGCAATTAACATCTTTTATTTTTTTTGCTAATTCAACCGATTGTAATCCAAAATCATAGGCTTTTTTAGAATTCACATCAATGTATTCGTGAGCTAACTGTTGTAATGTGGTTGCTTTAATTTGATCATTAGACGCTGTTTGTAGGATATTGGAAAGAGAATCAATAGTTGTATTGTTTTGGGCGTTGAAACTCAAAAAAAACAATAAAAGGTATATTATAAATACGACTCGCAAAATATAAAACTAACTCAAACTAATAGAAGTATTTATAATTAAAAAAGCCCCATTTTATTGGGGCTTAGGCTGTGGGAGATACAGGGTTCGAACCTGTGACCCCCTGCTTGTAAGGCAGGTGCTCTGAACCAGCTGAGCTAATCTCCCAAATCGGGGTGCAAATATAACCGCTTTTTTGAAAACTACAAAAAAAAATGAGTTTTTTTTCAAAAAAATCTACTTATCGTGATAATATATTTTGATTTGAGCCGCGTCCTTTAAAAAATCGATTTTATGAATCGAGTACCTGTGCACGTTAAAGCCTGTTCTAAGCTTTAAATCAGCCAGTAACTCATCTTGCTTACCTTCTTTAATCATTTCAATGTTTTCATATAAAATAGTCTTAACATTTTCCTTTTTCATAAAAATATTGCTTTCTAAAAGATAAGTAATAGTTAAAACCACTGCGTTTATACCTATTAAAAAAAGGTATTCGATGTTATCCGCTGTATCCTTAATTTTTGTAACAGCAGATACTAAGCCTAGGGCTATTACTAAAAACAGGTAAGTCATATCTTTAATGGCAATTTCTTCTGTTTTGTATCTCAACATACTAAACACGGCAAATAACCCAAAGGCAGCTCCCATCGAAAGCTCTACCTTGTTTAACAAAAAAGATATTAAAAAGATAACAATATTAAAAATGAAGTAGGTAAAAAACAATTCACGGTGTTTATAAATAGGGTAATAAATGAATCGCACTAAAATAAACACAGACGTTAAATCGATTAATAATCTGAAAATTAATTTGGCTGACATTTTTTGGAATTCTTCGAAACCTGAAAGACTTGTAGCTGTGTCGCCAGCAATTTGTAATAGCATCATGAGTTAATTATTTTTTTTACGTTTGACATTTTGCGTTTAAAATTATTTTTTTTGACTTCTGTGTAAGAACTTGCTACCCCAAAACAGTATTTACTAATAGAGCCCTGACGGATATGTTTTTGACGCATAATAGCAACAAATGGTGAAGCAATTTTACTATCTTGTTTTACTTCGGCAATAACCAACTGGTCTAACAACTCCGTTTTGCCGTCTTTTTCAAATTCTAAGTTCAAATCAAGAGTTAAACGTTCTGCGGAAATTTTATTTACTAATGTAATTCTACTATAATTAATCCAAATTTTAGGTAATAATACCAGAGGATCAAAGGGGAGAGTCTTTTTTAAAAACTCAAATGCTTTTCCGGTGTGTAATTCAGGCACTTCAATTTCCTTAATGCGTGTTTTTAAAGTTCGGCCTTTATTGTTTTTAAATTTAACTTCCAAAAAACCAATATTGCTTTCTACGTAGGTTCTGTGCCTAATTTTATAGCGATTCAATTTTCCACTGTGATGTTCATTATACAAATCAAAATCCCGGGTATCAAAATATAAAGTTTTGTATCTGCTAATACGATTACCTTCAACGTCTAAAATTCGGTAATAGTTTTTTGCCTCGTCTAAAATAATTGACAATTCACTAATATTAAACGTAAATTTGGTATCAGTTCGGTCCATTAATTTCACCCCATCCATTTCCTGAAGGGCAATTGGATTAAACTGATTTAATTTATCTAAAACTAATGGGTTCATTTATTTAGTAATGTATACATATTTTTTTACTGAAATGACTTTGCCTTCTGCATCCAAGGTTTTTCGCTCTGTTTTTAATCCTTTACTATCATAAACATAAGTATGTTTTTTAGTAAGCTTTCCAGAAGCATCAAAAAAGTTTTCCTCTAATTTATCTTTTGATGAATTGTATTTCGTTGTTTTTTTTTCTACTAATTTATTATTAGCGTCGTATTGTTCATCTTCTATTTCATCATTCTCACTATTATACTTGGTTTTATGAATGGCTTTAATAACTCCTTCTTTAGTGTAATCTGTTGTTTCAATTTCGTTTCCTTTAGCGTCAAAAATAGTTTTGCTTTCATTCATAGTTTTTCCATTTTCAATAACTGATACAGCAGAAGCTTTAATCTTATGTTGTTTCACTTGTTTTTTACTTTGTGAAAAAACAGAAAGTTGTAGAAGAACAAAAATGATAGATAAGAAGTAGCGTTGCATATATAGACTAGTTAAAATTAGTTTGCTGAAATAAAACTTCCTTTTGAATAAGAAGCGTTTCCACTAATTGTTATAAAATAAAAGTAAATTCCAGATGAGTAATGCAGCGAAGATAGAGAATAGCTTTCACTATTTTTTAAAGATTGGCATTCAATTAAATTTCCTAGCGAGTCGTATATCTTAATTTCCCACGGCTGATTAGATGTGTTATTATTTAATTGAATAATAGAATTAGAATTGATTGGGTTTGGATAGCACAGTGATTGAATAGCAAGTGATTCTGAATATTCGTTGACGCCGACTAAATTTGCATTACCATCAGCATATAAATGAGTAGCATAAATATCATAATTTGAAAAATTCCTACGATCTTCCCAAACGTAAACTGCTCCGCCGTTATTATCAGTTACTTGCGACGCATTAATTTGATCATTAGATGCGCTACACACTATAACTCCTCCAATTGTCCACTCAAGAGCGCCTAAAGAATTTAATTTTTGAGATTTTATATCCCAACCTAAACTCGTTGAATCTTGCCACGATATAATTGCACCTCCTAATCCATCGCTCATTGTATTTGGATTAACAGATTGTAATCCGTTAGAAATTAAAATTCCATTATTGATTAATTGATTAACGCCCGATAAAGAAACTAGTTGCGCATAAATAGCATTTGATCCAGATCTATCATCTTTCCATGTTAAAACAAGACCACTAGTGCCAACATATTTTATGTCAATGGCACTTTGATTATTTGAGGCATTACATACTAATAGTCCATTAGCGGCCCACTGAACAATGCCTGCAGCACTAACACGTTGTGCATACACGTTATTATCCAAGCTGTTTCTTTTATCTGACCAAGCAATTAAAGCGCCGTTGGCTCCATCAGGTTCAATACGGGGGTTATTTTGAGTGTTAATGGCATTACATATCACTACTCCGTTTGTTGTCCACTGAACTAAACCAGAGGCATTAACTCTTTGTGCGTAAATATCGTAATCCAAATTGTTACGCTTATCTTGCCATGTAATAATAGCGCCACCAGCTGCATCCGCTTCTATACGTGGATTTATTTGAGCGTTAGATGATGTACAAATAGCAACCCCAGTGCTTGTCCATAAAATTGCACCAGTTGAACTAATGCGTTGCGCATAAATATCCCAATAATTACTAATTGAATCTTCCCAAACTATAATTGCTCCGCCTGCATCATCACTTACAATACGAGGATTTTTTTGTTTGGTGGTTTTAGTGCAAACTTGAATACCATTAGCAGTCCACAAAATATTACCAGAAGTGTCAATTTTTTGCGCATAAATATCACTATTTCCAGCGCGATCATCACTCCAAACAATGATAGATTCTCCACTTCCTGTAGCAATAATAGCTGATGATGTTTGATTAGCTGTATGAGAACAAATAGCCAAACCATTAGTTGTCCATTTTCTAATTCCGTTTTTATTTACTCGTTGGGCATATATATCTGACTGTTTAAGAGTATCCCTTTTATCATCCCAAGCAATAATTGCCCCACCTTTAGCATCCGTTACAGAATGTGCGTCATTTTGCCCTTTTGCTGCAATAGCAATTGGGGTATTTATAACTGGGTTTGGATTCCATTGCGAGAAACCAATGATTGAACTAAAAACACTAAAGAAAATGAATAAATATCTCATAAAATTATGTTACAAAAATAATATTAAATTAACTTTAAATTTACTTATAATCGGTGAATCATCAAATTTTTGAGAGGAATAAACAAGTTGTTTTTTCTTAAATAGTTAAAGTATATCCTATTCCTAAAATGAAAATGGTTTCCGGTGTTGAGATATTAAATTCCGTTTGATACAAATAGTATAGATTTACCGAATTTTTTTTATTTATTTCATACTCAACTCCCAGTACATTTCTTACACGACGAAATCCATTGTCAAATTGAGGCCCATCTCCCCGTGGGTTTCTAATTTGATAACGGAATTCGCAGGAATAATAGGGGGTAATTTTTTCTGTAGCATTATATTTTAAATCTGTTTTAAATCTTAGAAATTGCTCGGTCAGTTTTCCTTTTTTGCTTGTGTTAAAATCCTGAACCTCAACCTGGTACCTTACGCGTTCACTCAAAACAACCTTGTTGAATTTTTTCTTAACGGTAACGTCAAGCATTAATCGATGCCTGTAACTATAAGTGCCTTCTAATCTCTTTTTTTGTATAGTACGATATGTTGGGCTTATTTTTAGAAATTTATTAAATTTATAATCAACGCCAATGTTGGTGTAAAATAAATTGATGCGCTGATAATTTTCTTTTAATCTAAATTCTTGGTCTATTACCAAACTTAATTTTTTATTAAAAGGATGCTGTAACGACAAGGTACTCCACATACCTGCATCATTGCTGGTTTGAGCACAATAAGAAGTGATAAGCAAAAAATAGCTATAACAAAATAGTATGTATTTTACCTTCATTTATTAAGAATAACGAAATCATCTAATACTTTTTTTTGTTTTCTTTCTGTAATATTTACTTCTACCAATTCTGCTTTAGGTTGATATCGGGTAGCCGTTGTTGAATCCTCGCCTAATACATATACTTTATATTTTCCTTTTCTTAGGTAGTTAAATTTAAAACTGCCATCATATGATGTTTTAACTGTGTTACCAATTTCTGTTCCATCCCCATAAATAATATAAACAGTTTCGCCAGGCAAATAATGCTCTGAAAGCAATATTGAAAAATAAGGGTCGAAATTTTTTACATATACTTTTCCTTCAATAGATGCAAAACCACCCTCCCCGGGCTGTTTTTTACATGAAAAAAAACTAAAACAAACTAAAACAAATAGTACTACTTTGTTGCTCATGGGTATATAGTTAAGTTGAATATAATGTTAAATAATCCTTAAATTTAATCAAATTTCATATAAATTAATTATTTTGCGGTGTTTTATGAGATAAACCTAACATTTGTTTAGGTGAGTGTAATTAAATAATAAGAGTGATTTATAAACTACGGCATATATTTGTTTTTCTGTTTGTCTTCAGTGTTTTTTCTTTAACACTCCAAGCCTCTGTTATTAATTTATGTAAAGACAGTAACGTATTTAAAAATCAAAATAACCCAATTACCGAAGAAGAGGAAGAAGAAAGTCATGATGCGGATGAAGATGCGGATGAAGCATTTTTTATAACACATGATCATTATTACATGAAGTCTGTTTTATTGAGTAAAGAATTTTATTTTAAATCGGACATCGGATATTTATCTTTCACAAAATCAATTCCTATACCACCTCCAAAATTTTAATATTAATAGTTCGTCTACAATCTCTTTGTAGCTAATCTTTATTATTAATTAAATTAAAATTTATGTTTCAAAAAAATTTATTTGCTGATATAAAAGCAGGTATTGTGGTATTTTTAGTGGCTCTGCCATTATGTTTAGGAATTGCGATGGCGTGTGGCGTACCTTTGTTTTCAGGTGTTATTGCAGGTGTTGTTGGCGGAATATTAGTAACCGTATTTAGTGGGTCAAAATTTAGTGTTTCAGGGCCAGCTGCTGGTTTAACTGCTATTGTTTTAGCTTCAGTTACTCAATTAGGTAGCTATCAAGCCTTTTTAGCAGCTGTAGTTTTTGCGGGTGTTTTTCAAATAATTTTAGGAATTATAAAAGCAGGCTCCATTGGCAATTATATTCCAAATGCAGTTATCAAAGGTATGTTGGCAGGTATTGGAATTATCCTAATCATTAAGCAATTACCGCATTTATTTGGATATGATAAAGACCCTGAAGGTGACGAAGAATTTATACAAATAGATGGCGAAAATTCGTTTACCGAATTAGTAAACATGATTAATTTTGTAACTCCAGGGGCACTAATTATAGGCCTTGTGTCGTTTGCAGTTTTAATAATTGCAGATAGACCGTTTTACAAAAAAGATAAATTTTTATCAAATGTTCCTGGCCCACTATTAGTGGTTGTGTTTGGTATTTTATTAGCCTTGTCGTTTAATGCATATTCGTTTTTGGCAATAGATTCTCAGCATCTTGTAAATCTTCCTACTATTAGTACTTTTTCGGATTTACAGGCTAATTTATTTTTTCCTGATTTTAGTTTTGCTAACAGCAGTAAATTTTGGATAATTGTTATGACGCTTGCCGTTGTTGCAAGTTTAGAGACATTGTTAGGGATTGAAGCTGTAGATAAATTAGATCCAGAAAAAAACGAATCAAACACGAATAAAGAATTGTTAGCGCAAGGTATTGGAAATATTACTTGTGGATTTCTAGGTGGATTGCCTGTTACGTCGGTTATTGTGCGAAGCTCTGCAAATATTAACTCGGGGGCTAAATCAAAACTATCAACAATTATTCATGCATCGCTACTTTTAATAAGCGTGTTGTTATTGCCAAATGTATTAGCTCTCATTCCTAATGCGTGTTTGGCGGCTATATTAATTATGACAGGCTTTAAACTAACCAAATTAGCAATTTTTAAAGAACAATGGGATTTTGGGTATGAGCAATTTATCCCTTTTGTGATTACAATTGTTGTAATGTTAGTTACCGATTTACTAAAAGGCGTTTGTGCTGGTTTAATTGTGTCAATTATATTTATCATACGCGACAACATTAAATCATCATTTGATTCGAGTAGTGATGTAATGAATGAAGAGTTGTATTACCTAATAAAATTACCGCAGCATGTTACTTTTTTTAATAAAGGGTACTTAATTAAATTTTTTGCGGAAATAAAACCAGATAGTAAAGTAATAATTGATGCTAGCATCAATAGAAAAATAAACAGAGATGCTAGAGATGTCATTGATGATTTTATTAACTCGGCAAAAAAACGAAAGGTACAAGTAGAACTAATAAAATATAAATACTAATATGGATAAAGCATATCAAAAACTGATAGATGGCAATAGACGATTTGCCTTAGAAAAAAAATTTGATGACCCTGAATATTTTAAAAAATTATCGTTGGGCCAAAAACCAGATTATTTATGGATCGGCTGCAGCGATAGTCGTGTCCCAGCTAATGAAGTCACCAATACCGAAAGTGGCGAAATGTTTGTGCATCGTAATATTGCAAATGTAGTAGTGCACACCGATGTTAATTTAATGAGTGTACTAGAATATGCGGTAACTGTGCTTGGAGTAAAACATATCATCGTTTGTGGACACTACGGTTGTGGTGGTGTACGAGCCGCTATGGGAAATGGCAGTTATGGGTTAGTAGATAATTGGTTAAGAAATATTAAAGACGTTTATCAAAAACATGTGGAAGAATTAATTGCCATATCAGATGAAGACAAACGAGCTGATAGATTAACTGAATTAAATGTAATAGAACAAGTGCAGCACTTAGCAAAGACAAAAATAGTACAAGGTGCTTGGGCTGAGGGAAAACAACTTGCGGTACACGGTTGGGTTTATGGTTTAAACAGCGGATTAATAACCGAATTAAAAGCTGTATACGATGATAAAGGAGATATTGAGCCAATATACAGATATGATATTAAAAAATCTGTTTAGTGAGTAATCACAATTTTTAAAGTTTTATTCAATACCTTTATTAAATAGATGCCTTGGCTTAATGCCGAGGTATTTATTTTTACAGTCTGGTGTAATTCATCTTTTAATATAACATCCCCCATTATATTTAGAACTTCAACAGGTAAAACAGCATTTGCACTGCAAGTAACAGTTAATTCTTCGTTAGCTGGATTTGGAAAAACAGAAAGAGACGCTAACTCCATATTAATTTCATTAATTCCCACAGCACAATTACTGGCATTATATGTAGGATTTGATGATGAAGCAAAAGCTCCTGTTCCATCCGGACAACGAGCTATCGAAATATCGGCTCCTTGAAAACCAAAACTAATGCTATCTAAGACAGTTGTGTTTTTACTTAAAATAATTTCTTCTCCGCTATCTAGCAATTTAAAATTGCAGTGCAAAGTTGTTTCGTTTGTATTATCTTCATCTGCCCAAATAGTTAAAAATCCGTTTGCTTGAATAATAGTGTTATCTGGAATGGTATATTTTGTTGGATTAGTATAATCATCCGACAAATACAAGCCACTCAAATTTAAAACTGTATTAGTTGTGTTATGTAATTCAATCCAATCTTCATGTTTCCCGTTTTCATCAGTTTGCCCAAAATTGTTTGCCGCTAAAAACTCATTGATTACAACTTCTCCCGCATTAGGCTGAGCAATATTTGTTTGCAATACATAAAATTCATGTTCCGCTCTCTCTGGAGAAAACATTCCTGCTGTTGCATTTTCTGCGAAAATATAATATTCTGTCTCTGCTGAATTAACAGTAATACTAACGCCATAAACATTATCTCCAGAAGCTCCATCATTGTGCGCTCCATCATCATACATTAACGTTCGTGTAAATTTTTGATGGTCGTTTGTTCTATATCCTAAATACACAGTATTTGTATTAACTACATTTGCTGTAATACTAACCGTAGAATTAATTGTAGGAGAATTAGTACTAGCTGCCACGGCTGTAATTGTAGGAGTTGTATAATTAAAATCTGTTGTGCCTTGCAAATAAGCTAATCGCGATGTCATTAAATTACTGATTCCTGGTACTGAATAACTTCCAACCGAAACATTTGCCGTTAAGCCTGTTTGAAATTGTGTGTACGTGTAAAATTTAAAGTTATCACTTTGCACAGATGTGTCGATTAATGTTTGAAACTGATTAGCTCTTGTTATGTAATTATTATTGGCAATAAATTCATTCACAATAGTTCTCATGTGTGCCACTAACATTTTTTTGTATTGAGCATTGCTATTTATAATGTTTATCATTGGCCAATAAACGTCAGTAGCATGAATATTAATTGGCATTTGTTGCATATTAGTGATGTTTAATTGCGCCAAGCTACTATTACTTACTCCTAAATATGGAAAGCCGCCAAAACACATGTTCAGATCCCAGATAGTAGTATTGTAATGGTTTGTATTGTCTTCATACAAATAATAATTTTGGCAAAATGCTCCGCTATAACTATCTAAATTTACATTCACATTATTAAAAGCCAACATCCAAATAACCCTGTCAACATCGACATTATAGGCAAAACGCGACTGAAAATTAGTTACCGTATCAGCTAGTGCTCTTAAACTATTCCAACCATAATCAGATTTTAATTCGTAAAAATTAAAATAGTTACTACTGTCGCCAGTAGTAAAATATTTCAAATTAGATTTAGTGTTAGAGCTCGGGTTTACGATAGGATTACACTTTATTGCAGTGTTCCCTGATGAAAAATAATGTTTGGCGTAAAATTTCTTCCCTATACTTTCTGCATTTGAATATATTCCGTGATAAGCCCCATTGATATATACCTTAGCAAAATTAGCTTCAGGACAATGCATATAATTTTTTAGCATGTCATACCCCAAAACTTCTCTAATCATAGAAGGGTCTGCAAAATTATTTCCTAATTTAATGTCTTTTATTCCCAAATAAGATTGTTTTTTATACCCATCTAATTCAATGTGTAATGGGTTTTTATTATACGTAGGATTATAAGAGCTGTTACCTTTATATTTTACACCAACACTATCAAAGTATACTCCGTTAATAGTAACCGAAGCTGCCATTACATAGCCTTCTGCACCTGCTTTAGCTGTATCTAAATCATAATCCCAAGTAGGTTGTGTAAATTGAATTTCAATTTTTTGAATAGTGTTTTGGTCATAAAAACTTTGCGCGGAAATATTCCAGCACAAAGTAATTAAACTAAAAAAAGATATAATAAATAAGCGCATATTAGTCAATAATTACTTTTAAATACTGTGCCTGTTTGTTTTTATCGGTTAGTCTTAATGTATACAATCCAGCAGCAAGATTTAAATCTGAAAGTGTCACGCTTGAACTATTAATGTCTGATACATATTTTACTTGCTGTCCAGAAACATTAAAAATGACAACCGACTCGATTACTTCATTTTTAGAAGATGATACCATTAACATATCTTTAGCTGGATTTGGGAAAACTTTATATATAACTGTTGACGCATTCATTTCTTTAACTAAATTAGCAGTACAAGCGGCGCAACTATTAAAGCAAACTTCTGCCATCACCGTGTCCTCAATAACCGTTAAACCTCTGTTTCCAAAAACATCGCAAACTCCCGAAATCGTTTCGGTGGTAATAGCTGTGTTGCCATTGAAATATTTAAATGCATAAGAATTGTTTTGATAATAGCTGATAATTTCATAAATATTATTTCCAAAACTATACAAAGGAACTTTAGTTGAACTAAATCCATTCATATTATCACCAACATGTACGCCATTTGGCGATACAGGTAATGCACTATTCATATCTACTTTAAAACGTACTAAACTCAAACCTGCGGGAGCATTCCCTCCAAATAAAATAGCGCCAACAAATGACGTATCATTTGCCAGTGAATCAACATACATCCATCTATTATCAATAAAATTGTAACCAACACGTGATTCATCTGGAACAAATTCAGCTTCATAAGTTTGGTCTCCATTCACAAAAAGGTATTCGTATTTAGTAAAAGCAGGTATAGTAACTATGATGCTATAAATATCTGTACTGCCTTCTTGTGTAAGTGTTGTAGCTGCCGGATCCCAGTTTAAGGTAAAGCCAGCGGCTTCTTGAAAATCTCCAACCACATGAACACCAAATGTGCTAATGATTTGCCCAGTCATATCAACTGCAATTTTTACTTTTTTTGCAGATAAACTGGTTACTACAAAAACAAATGATAATCCTAATAGAAATTTTTTCATGCGAATTTTTATTTAGTTAAAACTACTTTTTTATAAATTGGTTTTTTGTTCTCTAATGTTATAGACATCGTGTAAACACCATTTGCAAATTGTGTTAAATCAATACGAGAACTGTTGTCTGCTTTAAATACTTCTTTACCAAAAGTATCATAAACTAAAACTACTAATTTATTAGGATTTTGATAATTTAAATCAATATCAAAAATGCCAGTTGATGGATTAGGATAAATAGAAATATTCTTTCCTTCTAATTCTTCAATAGCAGTAGAAATAGAATAAGCATATCCTGGCGAATATACATATACGCAGCCATTAGCATCTGTTGTTCTCACAACATAAATACCACTTTGAGTTGGCGTATAATTTTGTGAAGTTGCTCCACTAATTTGTGTTCCATTATAATACCATTGATAAGTTGTAGCTGTAGCTGTTGTTAAATCGCTGCCACTAATTGTAATAGTTGGTTGAGCCGGAGCCGCATTGTTCACATAACATGGAGAGTAGCGATGTGCCTGAGAAGATTTAGCACCCGTAGAAATTGTAAAAATTGGAGTTCCTGCCGGAGTTAATTCATAAATTTTTCCAGAGATGGACAGGCACACTAGTGTGTTTCCATTAGGATACTGCTCTGAACTTCCTTCATTACTGGTATATCCAAACCCTGAAGTGCGTTGATTGTAAATGGAAGGTCCAAATGCTGAACCAGGAGTAATCGTATAATTATAATTTCCACCATAAGGAGTAACTACCTGATCAACGCAAGATTGAGACGTTGACACACCTTGATTATTAAATCCAACTAATCTACCGCTATTCGCATATGCCACACCTGGAAATTCTGGGATCCAATGTGCATCGTGCGTTACGTTTAAATATTTTGTGCCAGTTGCTTGATAAGCTAACGGATTTCCCCAACGGTATAAAAAATCCCCTCCTTTACCAGAGTTGCCTCCGCTATGTGAAGCAGCTTGTGCAGTTGTAGTGCTATGATCAATTACATACCACTCATTCATGTTATGAGAACTTAAAACAATTTGATCTAGAATTGGATTGTAATCAATTCCGTTGGCATGCATCCAATCTTTTTGTGATTGATAATTAATATTCAATAATTCAGGATGATTAACAATGGATGTTTGATAGTTTGCTTTACTTGAATTTGCATTTTGCACTAAATGATCCCACACATGCCACTCCCAAACAATATTACCAGTTGTTGCGCCAGTAGGTTGGACTTCAATAATTTTTTCGGGCCAAATTCCTGAAGTTAACGCAGTATTTGTTCCTCCCGCTGTTGATAATTCGGCTTGTGTTTTTAATTCATAAGAAATTAATAACACATTCCCATTTGGCAACACACAATGATCATGATGTGTATAATAAGTTATAGATGAATGAGTATAGTCCCAAACTACATTTCCGTTATAATCTATTTTCTGCACGCTTCCGCTTGCTCCGCCACCGTTGAAAACCGAATTTGTTACTTTTACACTTCTCACTAAGGTTCCTCCCGGTGCCAAATAAGAAGAGTATCCTGTTCCGCCGGTTAATCCCGACCAGGTTTTTATAGTTGTATTATTTGTATCTACTAAGTAAGCTGCTGTAGCGGCACCATTACTATATAAGGTATAGCCAGGCCATTGTTGTGCAACAGATGTAATTGTTAAGAACAAAGAAACGATAGTAACACTTAGTTTTTGAATGATAGTTTTCATAGTTTAAATAATTTATTAAATAAAAGTAAACTAATTGCTAAATATCAAAAAACTAATGAGATGAAGGATTGATTTTTTGAGGTTAACTGCTAAAGTGTTTTAACACTTCTTCTTCGTAGCTATTGCCAACAGGTATTTTTTTATCTCCTAATTGTAGCGTTTTATTTCTCAAGCTTTCTACCTTTTTAATAGGAACAATAAAGGAACGGTGAACTCTTACAAACTCTGTAGAAGGTAGTTTTCCCAACATTGCTTTCATGGTCATACGAGCCACAATGGTTTTTTGTTGGTTTAGATATATTTTCAAATAATCATCTAAAGCTTCAATGCATGTAATGTCGTCTAATAAAATTTTTTGCAAACTGTAATCTGCTCTCACAAAAATATGTTGGGCCTTTTGATTATTAGTAGTAGCAAAATAATCACGTGCTTTATCCGCTGCTTGTTTAAATCGTTCAAATGTAAATGGCTTTAGTAAATAATCCAAAGCATTTAAATTAAACCCTTCTACGGCGTAGTCAGGACGAGAGGTGATAAATATAACTAAGGTGTTTTGTTTGATTTGCTTATATAGGTCGATGCCATTTAAATTAGGCATTTCAATGTCTAAGAAGATAATATCTGTTGGGAATTTTTTTAAATACTTTAGCCCATCTTCTGCATTAGTAAAGGTTTTTTCTAAAGTAATAGTTTCTATTTCATGACAAAAATTTTCAATCACCTTTAATGCGATTGGTTCATCATCTATAGCTATGGCTCTTATCATAATACTTGTATCAATAGTTCAAATGAAATATCAATTTTTATACTAAGTTAATTAGCTTTTGTAAATTATACAACAACTGAGGTAAATGTTTTAATTTTGTCGGTAAATGAACTTATGAATACTAACAATAAATTGTAAATTTAGGTATGGAACACAGATCCCAAACAGCCGATATGTTAAAAGGAATCGCCATTCTTTTGATGATACAGGTACATATTGTGGAGTTGTTTGCAAGCAATTATTTATATAGTAGCAATATGGGGAAGATTTTATTGTTTTTAGGTGGCCCGCCAGTAGCTCCTGTTTTCATGATCATATTTGGGTACTTTATGTTGTCGCCTCAAAAAACAATATTACAATTAGTTAGGAGAGGCGTTGGGATTTTCAGTTTAGGAATGTTACTAAACCTAGCGCTCAATTTTAATTTAATTCTTTCGGTCTATCAAAAAAAAATACAGGCTGATATTTGGCCTTATATATTTGGAGTTGATATTTTACAATTTGCAGGGCTCAGTCTTATCATCATTGCTCTTCTTAAAAATACATTTCAGAAACATCTCAGTATTATGTTCGGTATGATATTGTTATCCGTTTTTTTAGGAAAACTCTTATTACAGTATATTCCAGAAAATAATACCTTATTATATGTATCGTCTTACTTTTACGGAAGTACGTATTGGTCTTACTTTCCATTATTTCCATGGATAGCTTATCCGCTTTCTGGCATCGCCTTCTACCAACTGCAACAATCTATGGATTTAAATTTTTTAAAGTTGCCTAAAATACGAATCATAGCTGGAAGCATTACTTTATTGTTGCTCATCATCACTATGCAATTTGCTTTTTCTATTACTTCCAATCTCTCATTGTATTACCATCATGGAGCATTATTTTTTTTATGGGTCATCCTATTTTGCATGTTTTACACTTTATTGATACAACCAATTAATCAATTGCTTGAGAAGACTATTATTATAAGATACATTAAATGGTTAGGCAAAAATGTAACGCTCATTTATGTTATCCAATGGATCATTATAGGAAATATTGCTACAGAGATTTACAAAACAGTTTCCTGCCCGATTTATCTGGCATATTGGTTTATAGGCATCGTGGTAGCTTTAAGTGGAATTTCTTATTTAGTATTGTTCCTAAAAAAACAATGGGCTAAAATTAACCATTATTATTCTTAGTAAGCCTATCAAGCTGTCGGGAGATATAGCTTTCATTTGGTAATAACGCAGTTTGTATTCTTTTGGCGTAATGAATAGAATCCATCACCTCCTTGTTTTTTTCTTCTAATTGGGTATAGGCTTCATCCACAATTATTTTTTGTTGCTCAATAATGTGTTTTTGTTTTTGCGTTAAACGAAAACGATTATATACAAAACCTAAAAAAACAATTACCAGAAACAAGCCACCATACAAAGCATAGCGTTGTATTTTTTCTTGTTTGAGTTGTGCTTGCTGAGAGGTGAGCTGTGCGTTTTTTACTTTTTGCTCTTCTTCATTTTTTACGCTATCGGCCGCTGCCTTTTTTTCATATTGATACTGAAATTGTTTTTTAATGCTTGCTTTTTTAGTTTCAATATTATTAATACTATCACGCATTTGTATTTCTAACTCATACATGGCGAAAGCTTCCTTAAATTTATTTTGTTTTTTATAAATTTTGTTTAGAGCATTTGCCGATCTTAAAATATTTAGTGGATAACCCAATTCTTTTGAGGTTTGCATACTAGCTATCGCATAATTATTAGCTTCAATAACATTACCCTCTTCCAATAGCACTAAACTGATTTTATTTGTTGTGAATGCAATCCACTGTTTCTCTTTCAATTCCACAAACATCTTTAAACTTCTATTTAAAAAAATTAGTGCTTCGTGATTATTATTTTGTTTATCATAGATGTAACCAATGTTATGTAAAGCAGTGGCAGTACCCATCTTGTCGCCAATTTCTTCCCTTATTTTTAAACTTTGATTCATGTATTTTAAACATAATGAAAGGTCACCTTTTTTGTCGTAAATATTTCCAATATTATTTAATGTATATGCAATCCCCATTTTGTCCTTAATGTCCTCTTTGATCTTTAAGCTTTTAGAATAATACTCCAAGGCTTTAGTTAAATCTCCTTGATTATCGTAAATGAAGCCAATATTATGAAAAGATGAAGCAATTCCTTTTTTATTACCTATTTCTTCTTCTATTTTTAAACTTCTAAAATAATATTCAATCGCCTTAGAAATGTCACCTAAAAAATTATAGATTTCACCTATATTATTGAGCGACGTCGCAATTCCTTTTTTGTCATTTATTTTTTCTTTAATTTTTAAACTCTTTTCATAATATTCTAATGCTTTAGGAATATCTCCTTGATTTTTATAGATAACTCCAATATTATTTAAAGTAAGTGCAATCCCTGGGTGATTTTTGATTTCTTCTTGAATCTTTAAACTTTGTTGAAAATACTTTAGGGCTTTTGGGATATCTCCCTCCTGTCGCGCAATAAAACCAAGATTATTAATTGCTGCCGCCAGATGTTTTAAATAAATAGGCTTTAGTTTAGTGTTTGGTATCTGTGATTTTTTTTTAGCAAGTTTTAAAAGTTGTTCGTTAAATAAAGGCCACTCTTCGTCATTTGCCGTTTCTGTTAGAGCATTCAATATATTACAGCGAGTCGTATCATGCTTTACATTCTTAAGTTCTAGCTTTAATGAATCAACCATTCTATCTTGCCCTAAAAGGAAAAAAGGAAAAAGAAAGGCTATGATAAAAATTTGCCGCATTAATACGTTAATTCAATTCATTTAACTTACGTTGGATATACTGTTCACTAGGCAGTAACGCATTTTGTATCCTTTTTGCATAATGAATAGAATCCATCACTTCCTTATTTTTTTCCTCTAATTGAGCATAGGCTTCATCTACTATTATTTTTTGCTGCTCAATAATGTGTTTTTGTTTTTGCGTTAAACGAAATCGATTATATACGAAACCTGAAAATGCAATCACCAATAACAACCCACCATACAATGCATAACGTTGTGTTTTTTCTTGTTTGAGTTGTGCTTTTTGCGCCGTAAGTTGTGCGTTTTTAACTTTTTGTTCTTCTACATTTTTAACACTGTCGGCAGCCGCTTTTTTTTCATATTGATATTGAAATTGTTTTTTGATGCTCTCATTTTTTGTTTTTGTATTATTAATGCTATCTTTCATTTGAACTTGCAATTCATACATAGCTAAAGCCTCTTTGAAATTATTTTGTTTTTTATAGATGTGTTTCAATGTTGCCGCTGATGTATTAATCTCATTAGGATAACCTAACTCTTGGGATATTTTTAACGCTTTTTTTGCAGTAGCAAGCGCTTGTGGTAATTGTTTTTTTTGTAAATAGACATGAGCAATATGATTGAGCGTATGAGACACGCCAGATCTATCTTTAATGTCTTCGTAAATTTTTAAAGTTCGATTATAAATCTCTAGGGCTTTTGGTAAATCACCTTTTTCTTTATAAATTATTCCAATATTATTTAGTGCCGAAGTTATTCCTTGTTCCTCCCCAATCTCTTCAAATATTTTTAAAGCTTTGAAATGGTACTCTAGTGATTTTTCAGTATTTTTCTGACAATTATAAACGTATCCTATATTGTTTAAGGCCAAGCCGATTCCAGATTGCTCGTTGGTTTTCTCATACAACTTTAAAGCTCGGCTATAATATTCAAACGCTTTTTGATATTCACCCTGACTCGAAAAAACAGCTGCAATATTATCTAAAGCTAAAGCAATTAAATTATCATCTTTAATAATTTCACTAATCTTTAAACTACGATGATAGTAATCTAAGGCTTTAGTAATATCCCCTATATTTTTATAGATTACTCCCGTATTATTTAAAGAAATAGCAATTCCTTCCTGGTCTTTAATTTGCTCACGCATTTTTAAACTTTTACCATAGCAATCCAAGGCTTTGTAAGACTCACCATGTTGTTCAGCAACAAAACCAATATTATTAATAGCATCCGATAAATTCCTCAAATAAAATGTATTGTTGGGATTTATTTTTAAACCTTCGTTACATAATTTTTCACAAGCGGTAGCATAAGATACAATATCCTTAACCTCACACAATTCGCTTAACTCATTTAATAATTTGATTTTAGTGGTATCATGCTTAGCATTTTTGAGGGCTAAACTTAAAGAATCCATCGTTTTATCTTGTGCCATTAACGAAGCACCAAAGATAAAAAGACTCAGGCAGATTAATTTATATTTTAGTTTAGATGACATTAGTAAACCAAATATAAACAATAAACTAAAGTCTACATCATCTTAAAATTACCCGCCTCTATCAAATCTTCTTCACTCAACATACTAATGTCTATTAAGTCAGACTTGTATTGAGAACGTAAGGCTTTAATCCAGCGCTTACCTCTTTCGGATAATTGAAAATCATCCGACATTAAACGGCCACGCATCACTAAAATCCCTAAGTCGGCGCCTTCATACAAGTAATCATCTTTTTGCGTGATTTGTAAAAAGAAAGCTTCATTGTCATCTCTCACCGATTGACGGTGCGCATCCATTTTTTTAAATTGGATATTGCCATTCTTCTTCATTTCCCAAATGCCAGAAGCGGGAACCTTCGTTGCTAACTCCAATGATTTTTTAGTGTGTTTAACTACCAATTGGCTCCAGCTATCCATGTGTTCTGCTTTCATCCAACGCTCAGTTAATTCATTTGCATTAATAGTATAAGGTACATTCATCCATTCTAATAAATGAAATAAAAACATGGGTACATCCATCATCGCAAATTTAGAATGATTAGTTAATGAACTTATACCAGATACTCTGGGATTTAATTCTCCTAAATAGATTTCGCCATTGTCTTTGTCAATTAAAAAATCTAATTCAAAATAACCCTTGTAACCTTCTTTACGTAATTGATCTCCAAATTTTTGCGTATACGATTTTGCCTTTTCTCTGATATCAGTGTTAAATGCATTGCCAAAAATTTCGTTTCCGCACCAACCACCTTTATATGGTGTTAATTCTTTAAAGCCCACTAACTCTGTCATTAATGGTGCTGCCAAAGTGCCATGTTGCGTTACGCATCCTTCTATAGCAGTACTATAGCAGTTAATACGTTTCATGATCTTTACTTCTTTTTCTTTAATAATTTCTTCGGCATACGTATTAAACTCCTCTTCATTTGAAATAAAAAAAGTAGTGTGTCCCGAATCTCCAAAAGGTGTTTGTACTACTAAATGTTCTCCTAATTTTTCAGAGATTTTTCGTAAATGTTTGTAATCCATTACTGGTGATAACACATTAGACACACAGGCTACGCCTGCTTTTTCGGCGATACGATTTGTGTTTACTTTATTATCTAAAAAAGTACGCAACTGTGCTGAAGGAAAGCACACATCCAAACCAATGGCTTTTGCTAAATGTTCGGTTTTTTCATCAAACATTAAAAATAAGGCTTTACCCATATCCCCATTTACGGCATTTGACTTTATGTAATTAATAACTTCGGGATGTTGTAACAAATAATTATTAATGTCTTCAATACTTGTAAACTCTTCATGCGGCACTTCTTCTTTTGGAGAAAATAAATTAGGATGTTGTCCATCGTAAGAATCAATATGGCTAATATATTTGAAATTATTCACCCATTCGTCCATGCCCAACAAATTAAAGTTAGTAGCGCTAATAAAATAAATAGGCGTTGTATTAGATTTAAAAAAATCTTTGATATCGGATATGCTATTGAGCGTTTTCATATTATTTTGTTTTTTCGCAGAGTGCGCTAAGCTGTGTTTAATTATCTTATCATTTTTTCTCTATTTTGTTTCTCTTTTAGTAGCGCTCAATGATTAGAAGAGTGTACTAAGTCGTATTTAATTATCTTGTTATTTATTCTCCGCGAGCCTCTGCTTATTCTCTCCGAAACTCTGCGAGAACTACCTATTTTTTAACTTTCATCTCAGGAATTTGTATAGCATGCATAGCGCCCATTGCTGAGATTGTGTTCTTACGATTGAGAGCTTCTGGCGTAAATACTTTTAATCCTAATTCTGCTTTATAGCCATGAATCTCTTTTACATCTAAAGCAATCATAAATCGTATAATATCTTCGCTTACCACTTGTCCGGGTACTAAAATTGGGAATCCAGGAGGATATGGTATTACAAAAGAAGTGGACACTAATTCTTTATTATTTGCTAATTCCTTCAAACAATCTTTTAGTAAAATATATTCACACAATTCTTCCTCATAAGCTAAGAAAAATGCTTCACGAATATTCCCACCTGGTACACCCGGTGATGCTTGAAAAGAGCGATGAAAATAACTAAAATCAGGAAGTGGCGGCACGTCTTTAATTAAAGAGGTAATATGTTTTTTAGAAATTTCTTCTTCACGTTTGTTTAACGAACGTCTGCTTTCCTCTAACTCCTCTGCAATTTGCAATAAAGCGTTAATTAAAAAAGTAACACTTCCACGAGTGGTTCCAATATTTGTCATAAACAAAACCGTGTTACGCGATGTTTTATTTACTTGAATATTAAATCTATCCATTAAGTGAGCGTTTTTAAACTCATCACCAGTAATGCCAGCCATCCCAACCGACAATGTTACTTTAGTGGGATCTAATACAAATTCATCTTTTTCCCAAGCTTCTTCCATTCTATCCCAACCATCTTTCTCAGTGTAATATTCACTTAAACCACATTGACGAAATTCAGCAGGAATAATATCTTTTACATTTAGTACGTGAAAATATTTACTCAATTTTGGATGGTCTTGAATTTTTGAACGCAGCACCATTGCCATCTCAATACTTTTTTCAACTAACTCATAGCCTTCTAATTCTACCTGTCGACGGCCAATATCCAACGACGCTAAAATTTGATAGTTAGCTGAAGTAGTTGTGTGAGTCATGTAAGCTTCCTGAAAATTATCTGCTACACGGCGACTAAATTCTTCGTCCCAAATTTGAATCATAGAGCCTTGACGAAAACATGATAAAGTTTTATGTGTGCTTTGTGTTGAATAGACTCTAATTTTTACTTTATCAGGATCTGGCATCGTTGGAATATCACCTAGCTTTAACGTTCCTGTGTAAGCTTTATAAGTTGCTCTATATTCTTCGCTACGGTATTTATGAAATAATTTTTGTGCTACATACATACCCGTGCGTTGTTTATAGGTATATGTAAAACTTGCGAATGCAAACCAGGCTTCATCCCACAAAAAAACCATGTCGGGTTTGATAGCCAACACTTCTTCCATCACACGCTCTACGTTATATACTAACCCATCAAACGTACAGTTGGTGAGCAATAACATTTTTACTTTATCCAAACGCCCTGCTTTGCTCAAAGCAATTAAACGTTCTTTAATTATGCGTAAAGGAACAGCGCCATACATGGAATATTCCTGAACAGGATAAGAATCTAAGTAGGCTGGAAAAGCACCTGCCAAAACCATTCCGTAATGATGGGATTTGTGACAATCTCTGTCAATCAATACTACATCTCCTGGTTTAATAAGTGCTTGTTGCACAATTTTATTGGCAGTACTGGTTCCGTTAGTGACATAAAAAGTATGCTCAGCACCGAAGGCTTTAGCCGCTTTTTCCTGCGCTCTTTTTAAGGGGCCTTTAGGTTGTAGTAAAGAATCTAATCCTCCATTAGTTGCTGATGTTTCTGCTAAAAAAACATTACGTCCGTAAAAATCACCGAAATCAGAAATCCAACGCGACTTGAAAACTGAGTTACCTCTTGAAATTGGCATGGCATGAAACACACTCGTTGGTTTTTTGCTATACTCCGTTAAAGCAGTATAGAAAGGTGCATCATAACGTTCATTTATCCCACTAATAATAGTTAAGTGTAATTCCTGTACATCTTCCATTCGATAAAAAATACGGCGAAAAGATTTTAAAGTTGTGTCTTCTAAATGTGTTAATGATGTATCAGTGATATAATAAATATCTAACTCTGGACGAAATTGATGAATGTACTGCCCTAATAATGGACCTAAATCTCCATCGCTAATATTACTAATATCGATCTTTAATACATTTTGAATAAAGGGTTTAATATGCTTTGTAATATTTGTAGATGAATGCAAAGGAGCATATCTGATACAAGCTGCTTGAATATTGTAATTAAAAAACAAACAAATTAATGCATCTTGAAAAGAACGTTGCACAACCACATCATAAACTAAATTATCATTCGACGTAACTAACTCTCTGAATTTATTTTTTAAAATATCTTCTTCCTTCGAAGATAAATCTTCTACATATAATACTTCAAAATAATTTTTTTTAGGTCCGCTTGATAGCTTTTCTTTATTACCATCAACAGAATAACCTCCATTAAATTTTTCTCCTAATACTTCAGGGTGAGTTCTATAGTTATCGCTTACTAGTAAATATACTATTTCAGCAACCTGATTACTTACTGCTTTTAATTCTCGCTTTTCAACCGATTTAATAATTTTCCGAACCAAAGGAGCTCCAGGAAAAGAAAAATAGTATTCGATGCTTAACAAATTTTGAAGCACCTCATTTAATTCATTTAAAGGTGCAGCAAAAGATTCGTCCTGAGGGACACGGGTAATGTTATTACTCTTTTCCTTAAGCTCATTCCATAAATCAATTCTCAATTGGTTTATGTTATAATGTTTCGAATTCATAACCTTAAATTTAATATTTAGAATGAAGCGCTAATCTGTTTCCTTCAGAATCGATAAATAATGCAAAAAATCCAGCCGATTCGCTTAAAAATGTTTTTTCTAAAACTACTCTTCCACCCGCTTCGTTAACTTTATAAAGTACATTGTTTAAATCATCACCTGCATTTAAGTAAACTAAAGGCCCAACTTCGCTGGGCACACATCCATTACCTGTAACAATGGCGCCAGTGATTCCGTTTTCTGCTGGAAAAAATCCCATCGCAAAACCATTTAATTCAACGGTTGTCATTTCTACACCAAAAATATAATTATAAAAGGCAACGGAACGGTAATGATTATATGCTGGAATTTCGAACCAGGTTACAAAATTTTTAACAGCAGTTTGCTCTTTAATTTTTTGAATGTTTGCTTCTTTGATTCTATTTTTTAAATTAACCGTTGATCCCATAACATTTATTTTTGTAGTGTATTAATAATCTATTTTCTGCAACCTATTTCTTGATTATTAATACGTAAATATCCATGTTTTAGTTGATAGTAGAGAATAATTTGAGCTACACATTTTACCCTTTCACCTCAAATGAGGTTTTTACAGGTTTTTGAGGCGAAACTCACCAATATATATTAGTAAATTTATGCTGTAATTACTTATAGAAATTGAAGCCCTTATCCTATATACTTAAATCCAATTACTGGATACAATGCTTATTAAACAGCTATAGTTTAATGTTCTTTTCATTAAACAATGTACTTGCGGCTATTATAATTTTAGTAACCTTTTTTACACCTCTTGTTGGTTTGTGCGGACTTTTGGCAGTTGTCTTAATTAATGTATCTGCTTACATTATGGGCTTTAGCCGTGATGAAATTAAAAATGGTTTGTTTGGGTTTAATGCTTTGTTTTTAGGTTTGTCTTTAGGCTATGAGTATTCTTTCAATATCACATTTGTTATTTTATTTATTACAGCAATTTTAATTTTATTATTAATCACCGTTTGGCTAAAAGGACTGTTTGCGATTCATAATTTACCCTTTTTATCATTTCCTTTTATTTTATCTTATTGGGTTGTGTCTTTAGCAGCATCAAATTTTTCAAATATTCAATTAGACGAATCGCACATATATGTGGTTAATGAAGTGGCAAAAAGTCAATCCTCTTTATGGTATCAGTTGGCGCATTCTATGGATGATATTGCGTTATTTCCTTTTGCGCTCAGTTTTTTTAAAACTTTGGCTGGAACTTTTTTTCAAACAAGTGTTTTAGGAGGCATGTTGATTGCCTTTGGCTTATTATATTTTTCAAGAATTGCTTTTTCATTAAGCGTCATTGGATTTTATTTAGCTTATCTATTTTATTCAGTTTTTGGAGCAGACGTAAACGATCTAAATTATAATTTATTAGGCTCTAACTTTATTTTTATTGCCATTGCCATTGGTTGTTTTTTTTTAATACCAAACACGTCGAGTTATGTTACTGTTGTTATTCTAGTTCCAATTTTAATGCTCGTATTATTATCGCTGGGGAAAGTATTATCTACCTTTCAATTAAAGGCTTATTCACTTTCGTTCAGTGTTGTTTGTACAGCTTTCCTGTTTTCATTAAACCAGCGATGGTTTCATAAGTATTTACATTTAGCAACCATACAATATTTTTCGGCAGAAAAAACTATTTACAAATATTTGAATTCTTTACAACGTTTTAAAAATGAGCATTTATATAAATTAGCTTTGCCATTTTCCGGCG
This sequence comes from Bacteroidia bacterium, assembly GCA_046594225.1. Classification (GTDB taxonomy): domain Bacteria; phylum Bacteroidota; class Bacteroidia; order B-17B0; family Aurantibacillaceae; genus UBA4416. The sequence goes on along the minus strand of JBKJPW010000217.1, from coordinate 10,393 downwards.
AATGGAATGTTAGCCAAGGTTACAATGGTAAAATTACTCACTTAGGAGATTGGAGTAAAGCTTTGGATTTTGTAATTGTGGATTCAAAGTCAAATACTTACCGAGAACCAAAAAGTGCACGAGAAGATTTTTCGAGAGATAATTTTTACTGTTATAATAAAGAAATTTATGCGCCTTATGATGGCTACGTATATGATATTATAAATACCGTTGAAGAAAATGATGTGGGTGATGTGGATACAGAACACAACTGGGGAAATACTATTATTATTAATCATTTAAACGGTTTATTTTCTCAAATAAGTCACATCAAAAAAGATTCTTTTGGGGTTTTTATTGGGCAGTATGTTACAAAGGGTACATATTTAGCTACCTGCGGAAATTCAGGTCGTTCGCCTGAGCCGCACATTCATTTTCAATTACAAACTGTTCCAACAGTTGGCGCACCTACTTTAGAATATCCAATTTCGTATTTCATTGAAAGAAATGGATTAGAAAAAAAATTACGAATTTCAGAAGTCCCAAAAGAAGGTTCATTTATTAGTAATATACAAGTCAATCAATTATTGGTGATGGGATTTTCGTTTTTACCTGGACAAAAAATTGTTTTCAAAAACGAAACAACTGGTTCTTTAATTAATTGGGAAGTTTTTACTGATGCTCACAACAGAGCTTACATTTACTGCAAAAAAAGTAATTCATATGCTTATTTTGTAAATGATGGCGTGATGCTATATTTTACAGATTTTGAAGGTGACCACGACTCTCTATTATTCAGTTTCTATTTAGCTGCTTATTGCCAATTATTAGGCTATTACGAAAACTTGCCGATTACTGATAATGTTCCATTAATACACTTTAATAGAAAATGGATTCAGTTTTTTCAGGATTTTGTGGCGCCATTTTATTTATTCACAAAAGCTAATCACACCTCTAATTTTACTAACGTAGACAATATATATGCTCCACAAAAACTAATTATTAAAACAGAAGTTGAAGCCAAGTTAATTAATTACACGTTTAAGAAAACACATTTCGAGATGGAATTAAAAGATCAAAAATTTCATCGTTTTACAATACATCATAAAAATAAATCAGAATCATTTATCAATATATCCTAACATGAACTTAGTTAAAAACAGTATTGTAGTAATTATCACTTTCGTGTCATTAAATATAATGGCTCAATCCAACAAGCCATTAACGTCAGTATTTAAACAATCGTACGAATATGAGGCTACCAAAAATTATGAGGCAGCGGTAAATGTGATTAATTCACTTTATAGTGAAACATCTTATGAAATTAATTTACGTTTAGGTTGGCTATATTATTTATCCGGTAAACATAAAGAATCAGTAACCTATTATCAAAAAGCAAGTACAATTATGCCCGCTGCAACTGAGCCTCTGTGGGGGATTATTAACGCATATTCTAAATTAGAAAGTTGGAATGATGTAGAAAAAACATACTTATCTATTTTAAAGATTGATTCAAAAAATAATAAGGCTAATTATAATTTAGGACTAATATATTATTACCGTAAAGAGTATAAAGACGCGAAAAAGTATTTTGATGTATGTTTAAATTTAGCCCCCTTTGGCTACAACAATTTATTAATGAGCGCTTGGACAAATTATTATCTGGGAAACAAAAACGAGGCGTCTATTTTGTATAACAAAGTTTTACTATACAGCCCAAATGACAAATCAGCGTTGGAAGGTTTAAGTTTAATCAAATAATATATGAGCAGCTTTAAAAATCATATTACTATTTTACTCCTTTTGTTTTCCATTAACAAAGGTTTGGCTCAAGATAGTTTAAACTCAGCAACTGTAGAACAAAAAAGTTATCAATTGTATTTAGATAAAAACTGGTCTGAGCTTATTAAGTATGGTAATAAAGCTATTAGCAATGGTTTTGACTATTATTATTTGCAGTTACGTGTAGGAATTGCCTATTATGAGAGAAAAAACTACTCCTTAGCTGAAGGGCATTTCAAACAAGCATTAAAATTTAATGCCGATGATGAGTTAAGCTTAGAGTATTTATACTATTGTTATTTATTTAATGGGAGAAATGAAGATGCCAGAATGTTAAGTAAACAATTCAATCAATCACTGTCAGATAAAATAGGAACTAGTACTCAATCGAAAGTTGGATTTGTAATGGTTGAAACTGGAACTAAAATAACAGATAGTGTTGAATACACTAACAAAGTCAAAAACCATAACCCTAATTACTTTAAACCACCAACCTATTTTCAAATAGGTTTAAATCACTATGTAAACAATAGATTATCATTATTTCATGCGGCAACCTACTTTAATCAGCAAACCTTTTTGGGCAAAACAACACAAATCCAATATTTCTTAAAAGCAGGCGTTCCTGTAAAAAATAATTGGCTCATTTCACCAACTATCCATGTGGTTAATACAAAAAATATATTTCAATCAGTAACTACAACCACTATGTATGCTCCCTATCCTGGTGGAGGGGCTCCGCCTCCAGGTTCTCCGCCACCTCCCGTTGTAACAAAAACAACTTCTACAAATGAAACAAAAAATGCCACCTATTTTGTGGGGTCTCTGGCTGCACAAAAAATAATTAGAAAATTTACATTTGGAGTTGGTGCAAGTGTTTCTAATATAGCTGATAAAACTCAATATATAAACAACGCCTTTGTTTCATATGCTGTTTTAGGAAATAGTAAACTAGTTTTAGGTTGTGGCGGGTATATTCACACGAAAGATAGTTACAAAATAAGCTATGCAGCGCTTACGCCTTTTATATATATACAGCCAATAAAACGGTTATCCTTAAAACTGAGCTATCTTATGAACTCAGGCACTAACATTATTGAAGACAATGGATATTTAGTGAATAATTCAGCTGACCTTACAACAACAAGATATTCTGCCCTAATGAATTTCAATATCAACAAACGCCTTTCATTGTTTGGTCTATATCAATTAGAATACAAACACGAAGCCGTGCAAAATTTTAATTACAGATACAATGTAGTTGTAGTTGGATTGAAAATTATTCCTAAATAAAAAACATGAAATAAGAAAAGATAATCTAATTATTAGAACCCCGTCTTCTTTTTAGGTGCCGTTTCAGATTCAGGCTTTGATTTAAGTCCAGATATAGCAGACTCATTGTTTAGTGAAAAACAAAGTACTTTGTTGAACAATTCTTTCGATTCGTCTTTTTTTAATAATTGGAGTTTGGTCCAACCCAACATCAATAAGCCATCAACATCTGAAGGATAAAGGGTTATTATTTTTTCGAAATGGGTTAAGGCTGTTGCATACTCTTTTTTACCATACTCTAAAAGACCAAGATTATAATGAGCATAGGTATTATGAGGATCTAGTTTTAAAACAGCCTCATAATAATTTTTTAATTCTGTTATATTTCCTAATGCAGCTATGGGGTACACAGCACCTAATTTTGGCTCCACCGCATTTGGTTTTAATTCATTAGCAACTTTATAATAGCCAACAGATTCTATTTGTAGCCCAGCTAAGTAAGACAGCCAGCCTAAGCGCAAATTAATTTCATAGGATGACTTATCATAAACTTCTTTCAATAATAAAATAGCGCCTTTGTAATCAGATTTTTCAGACAACTCATAGCTTTTAGAAAAAGCATTAATTATTTTCTCATTGATAACTGCACTAACCTTTATGGCCGATAACCCATCTTGTGCCGATTTATCTTTAGGAGAAAATAAAAGAACGACATTAAAATATTTTTCCGCTTCCGTATTTTTACCAAGATATAAATAGGTCCAAGCTAAATTCAAATTATTATCATAATCGAAAGGATATAAGGCAACCATTTTTTCAAAATAGGGTAAAGCTTTTGAATACTCTTTATTATACAAATAAATAGACCCCAAATTTCCATTGATTGTTTTATTGTTAGGGTCTATCTCCAAAATTTTATTGTCTTGATTTATTAAGTTAACATAGTCAACCAATACAAGTGCTGGAAAACCAAAACCATATCGAGGCTCAATAGCATTTGGCTTAGCATCAATGGCTTTTTTATAATATTCGATTGATTTTTGGGTTAAGCCTGCTTTGTAATTTAACCAACCTAATCTAATAGTCACCTCATAAGAGGCGGTATCATTTATACTTTTCATAGTTTCGATAGCCGGTAAATATTCTGTCTTTTTTTCTTGCTCAATACTTTTGGTAAAAGCCAATACGGTTTTATCTGTTTGTGAAATAAGTGCAGTGCCATAAAGCACTCCTGTTAATACAATCAATAATTTTTTCATAAGACAGTAATTTAATTGATTTAAAACTACTAAATATTATGCCAACAGAATATATGTTCACCTTATGAAATATAAGATTTACCTCAAATGATTATAAAGGATGACTACTAGGCCCCAATTTCTTTCAAAAAAGTATTCAATTCTAAAATTGCCTTATCGCAATTTGTTTTCACCTCTATAAACAAGTTTTGAATATCATTAATGTTTCCCTGATTAATGCCTAGTTTTTCGAGTTGATTTAGTGGCGCTAATAATTGCTCAATACCAATAAATCCAACCGAAGTTTTCATTTTATGAGCAATAGAAGAGATGACCGCATAATCTTGCTGTTCAATACTTTTTTCAATCTCCTTAATTTCAATAGGATTTTGATCTAAAAATAAATGTATGATTTCTTTAATAAATGTATTGTTGCCGCGAGACAAAGAATATAAATGCTCAGGATTGATAACACTATATTTTTTAGAGGTTTCTACATCATTTTCTAAAATAAGTTCTTTAGCAAAATTCTTAGATTCATAATGTGTTCCTATATATTGATTAACGATCGTATATAATTCAATTTCCTTAAATGGTTTTGATATATAGTCGTTCATGCCATAGCTCATACACTTTTCTCTTTCATTTGCCATAATATGAGCTGTCATAGCAATAATAGGGATAGTATTACTCAATTCTTCTCTTATTTGTTTAGCAGCATGATAGCCATCTAATAATGGCATTTGTATGTCCATCAATATTAAATCATACTTTTTAGTCTTAAATTTCTCAACTGCTTCTACTCCATTTTCAGCTAAATCAACTTGTAACCCAAAACCTTCTAAATAAGCTACTGCTAATTTTTGATTTAAGATGTGGTCTTCTGCTAAAAGTATATGTAATGGTTTATCAGAAATTATTTTGAACAATTTGTTTTTGTTTTCGGATTGAATAATTTTATTTTCATAAGAAATAGGGTAACTCATTTTCACCAAAAACTCAGAGCCAATTCCTTCTTTGCTTTTTAAACTAATGTCTCCGTTTTGAATTTTTACTAATTGCTTTACAATAGCTAAACCTAACCCATTTCCACCATACTTACGAGTTGTTTCGGTATTGCCTTGATTAAAGCGCTCAAAGATTCCTTCTATTTTATCATCTGGTATGCCAATGCCTGTATCTTTTATTTTAAATACAAATTGTACAACATCATGTTCAATATTTTTTATTTCACAACTTAATTTTACATGCCCTTGTTGAGTAAACTTAATAGCGTTATTGGTCAGATTAATTAATATTTGTAGCAATCTCGTAGGGTCACCAAAAATATAGGTTGGTGTTTTTTCATCCACCACAACATTAAATTGTATGTTTTTTTCTGCTGCTTTTGGCGCAAACATCACTCTTAATGAATCCAATAAATCAATAATATTAAACGAAATTTTTTCGATGTTTAATTTGCCTGCTTCAATTTTAGAAAAATCTAAAATATCATTTATGATGTTTAATAAATTAGAACCACTTGTTTTTACGGCCATTAAATATTCCGTTTGCATTTTATTTAAAGTGGTTTTTTCTAATAAATCTGAAAAACCTAAAATAGAATTCATTGGGGTTCGTATTTCATGGCTCATGTTAGCCATAAACTGTTCTTTCATAATAGCATTTTCATCCGCTATTTTTTTAGCAATTCGTAATTCATCTTCTAATTTATTTCGGGTATTAATATCTGTTACTAAAATAACAACTGCAGCCAAGGCTGTTAAAATACCTAAGCCAATCTCTAAATAACTCCAACTTTTAGACGCGCTAACATATTCTACGCTATTATCTAATAATATTTTTGTGGTTTTACTTAAGCTTTCGTTAATTTCGTCAACGGTGTTGGTTATTTCCGTCATCGTATTCATTCCTGCTACCTCTATTGTATTAGCTTGTTCGGGCGAACCCATCATATTCATATTGCCATTTAAGGATTTGGCTTCCATTAATTTTTTATAGGTGAGTTCCTTTAATTTATAAAAAGCTTCTTCTTCGGGTTTACCAGAAAAGTATTTCTCCATACTTTTTAGGTAGGTTTTTGTTTCGCTTTCTTTTAATTTATAGGCTTCTAAAAACTTGCCGTCTCCCGTTACTATATATCCTCTTTGTTTACTTTCTAAAACAATAATGTTGCTTTTAAATGATTTCATTAATTCAGAAATACGATAGGCATTATATAACTCTGTATTGTTTTTAGACATACTAGAGATATAGTAATTGGCGCTAAAAGCAATAAATAATACTAAACAAATACTTATCAATGAGCTGATAATAATAATAGTTTTAGTATATGCCTTTAATTTGCTTTTCACTTAAGAAATGGATTATAATTTTTTAAGGGCCGCTTTTGCTTCTTCAGACACCGTATTATACTCAAGAGCTTTGATGAAATGTTTTTTCGCCTCTGCATTTTTACCTTGCACCATTAATATTTTGCCATACAATAAATTGCTATCGTAATCAAAAGGGTAGAGTTTCAAAACTCTGCTAACGTACGTTGTAGCGTTTACGTAATCTTTTCTTGTGTTATAAATACTGGCAAGTCTATAATTGGCTGTAGAGTTATTCGGATCTAACTTTACAACCTCTATATAGGTTGCTAATACACTATTCCAATTGCCAGCAGTAGATTGAGGAAGCACCACACCGAAACGAGCTTCTATAGAAGTTGGTTCTAGAACTATTGCTTTTTTATAATACTGCTCTGACTTTACATAATCTTTGTTCATGTAATATAACCAACCTAAACGTAAATTAATCTGATACGAATCCACATGTAAATCCGTTAATGCTGTTATAGCTTTTGTATATTGTGTTTCGTATTCAAAGGAATAACTTTTTGAAAAAGCTAGTTCGGAACTTTGTTGTGATTTTAAAACAAACCCACATAATACGAATGATAAAAAAATAAGACGCTTCATAATAAATCTAATTAAGAGTAATTTAAAAATTTAATTACTACCTCAACGGTTAATACTTCTTAAAGTTACGATTTTGAAAGCTAAACTATATAATCTTAGGTAAAATATCCTATTGTATAGGTGAACTATTTTTTGATAGCTTGTTCTATCGAATTAGTGAGCTCTACAAACTCGGCAACTGATAACTGTTCAGCTCTTTTATCTAAATAAACTGATTCAACTACAGAGTTGCCGCTTAGTACTTTTACTGAATTACGAACTGTTTTTCGGCGTTGATTAAAAGAGGCTTTTACTACTTTAAAAAACAACTCTTCGTTGCAATTTAATTTTTCGGTTGTGTTTCTGGTTAGTCTAATAACGGCCGATTTTACTTTTGGTGGTGGATTAAATACATGTTCGCTTACTGTAAATAAATATTCTATTTTATAGAACGCTTGCAACATAACACTTAAAATGCCATACGCTTTCGACCCTGGCTTTTCTGCAATACGTTGAGCAACTTCTCTTTGAAACATCCCAACCAATGAGGTAACATCTGCACGATGTTCCAACACTTTAAACATAATTTGTGTGGAAATATTATACGGGAAATTTCCAACCACTTTGAAATTGCCTTTGCTTGCAAAAGGCGTTAGATCTGCTTCCAAAAAATCCTGAAAATGTATTTTGTGCTGATGTTGCGGATATTTTTGTTTTAAAAACTCTATGGACTCTGTATCAATATCAAAGGCTGTAAAGTTATCTTTCTCAATTAAATATTGAGTCAGCACGCCTGTACCTGGACCAATTTCTAAAATAGGTAAATCATCTTGAGGTAAAGCATTAACTATTTTTTGTGCAATATTTAAGTCAATTAAAAAATGCTGCCCTAAATGTTTTTTTGCTTTTACTGGTGAAGCCATGCCTTAAAAGTAAGTAAAAGATTTTAAGTATTACTGTTTTGGATTGATGGGCGTGTTTTTATTTCAATTTTTTACTACTTATTTAAGTTTTGATAATCCGCATCTATAACTCTTAGCGTTATATTTTTTCGAATGTACACATGCTTATCTTGTAGGCGTTTTACAATAATACCGGCAACTAAACAAACAGACGCTACTAAAACTGATTGTTCTGTTACAACTGTAGTTCGTCCGTTAGCGATATTATTTCCTGTATCAATTAAAAAAAATAATGCTCCTACAGTAAATATCCAAGGACTTATTTTTGCGCCTTTAATTTTAATTGCTTTCAATTGACTTATCCTAACAACAGAGTCATTATCAAAAATTAGTAAACTATCAGTCATGTTTACTAGTTTATGCGCTCTGTAAAATAAATTACCTTTCAATTTATAATCTAGTTTTGAATTATTAAAAATCTGAAATGATTTATCTTTCCCAAATAATGAATGATAATGTATATCGAGTATCTTTTGAGAAAAACCTATACTTAGGTTTATTAAAAAAGCTATCGACAAAATAAACCTCATTAAACTATCTCAAGTAATGTTCTAAAGGCAGCGTATTTGCCTTCGTAACGTTTACTATGTTCAGCTTGCAATCGAGGCGCATGATTTTTTTGATAAGCCTCAATTTCTTCTATGGTATTAAATGTGTATTGAACAGAATAAGTAGCTCCTTCATCATCAACATTTAATACTCTGCAAATTTTATTATCAATAAAGTATCCCGTTTGTAAAACATCGGGAACATGAGTGTTTTTCATCCAGTTTAACCAATCTTCGGCTAATGTTTTTTCTATGCTTACTGTTACGTTGTATATGTACATGGCTCAAATTTAAGATTTTAGAGTGTGGAAGTATGAAAGAAATATAACTAATTCGACATTCTTAAATCAACATTCTTAATTAACGATATCTCCTCTCAAATCCCTATAGCGTTTACGAGCATCTACTACATAAATACTTCCGGGATATTTAACTAAGACATCTTGATATAATTGTTTTGCTTTCTCTTTATCATTTAAATAACGTTCATACAGTTCGGCTTCTTTAAACAAGGCATCATCTCCATACAATTCTGTTGGATAAAACTCTAAAATGTTATCATACATCTTGGCAGCTTCGGCATAACGATTGGTGCGTTTGTAAATATCTGCTTTTTTGTAATAAATATCATCACCTAATGTATGTTCACTAAACATACTATTTATGCTATCTAGGCGAGCCAACGCTCTATCGTACTGATGTTGTAGTACTAGTAATTCTGCCGACGCAAACATGCTTAAAGGCGCGTCATTTGTATCAACACCAATAGCATCTGTAATTACTAAAGATAAATCTAAGGCATCGTTAGCAATAGTTTTTGTAGTAGCACCTTTCAACACATCGCATTGCGTTTTTGCCCATTTAAAATCAGAAGCATAATAGCTGAGTTTGGCATTTCTAAATTTAGCGCCTTGTCCAACTACCTCATATTTAAAATCTTTTTCAACTTGCGAGTATAATAAAGAAGCGTCCCAAATATTACCAACTAATAAATTCATATCTCCTAAATCTAATTTAATTTCAGCAACACTGTTTTTGTCAAAGGTATATTGCGTCATGATTTCTTCTAAAGATTGGATGGCTTCTTGGGGTTTATTTAGATAGTAAGATTTTAGTAAAGCCGATTTTTTAATAAGAGGCAAGGTTAAATTACTAATGCCATATTGTTTAATCGCAGACTCCATATTTGTACTCAACACTAACACATCAGCTGTAGCAGGGTTTGTTTGGCCTGTTAGTTGTAAATAATTAGCGTTCAGTCGTTCTATATCAGCAATGTCATAATATGGATTGTCTTTTCCTTTACTCATTACATACTGATAACATTTTTCGGCTACAACATAATTTTCGTTGCTGACACATAATTTTGCTAACTCCATCAAACGTGTGCCGTCTGTTTTTTGGCGTTTATCTAAAGCTTTATTTTGAACAAAAGAACCATCAAAATCTTTTTGTTGATTCAGCAAAAAAATTAAGAACTCCGAAAAAATGGTTCTGTCGGGGCTTTGCTGAATACGTCGCTGCAATTCTTGTTTTAAAATGGGGTTATTAAAGCCGCCATTCTTATCATCATATCCTAATGATTGTTGTAAGTTGGCTTGCGCTGTGTATAATTCACTTTCTCTAAACTCAATAGCGTCTAAATATTCATTCACCATCGCTTTTAAGTC